>BLLT01000006.1 GCA_011958945.1 Lachnospiraceae bacterium
GATTCCGTAACAGGGAAGCCGAAAGGCTGGACTGTTAGTTTCTGTTCACTCCGTTCCGGTAACAGGCAAAAATCCATGCAAAATTTGCTCTGCAAATGGATTTTTGCTTTTCAAGCTGCACATTTTCTCGCGGAATGCGCAATTCAGCGCATTCCTGCCTGTGAACAGTAATAACTGTTACGGTGATTTGATAATTTGATACAAATATTGGTTGAATTCTGTATGATAATCTGCTATACTATTTTTACCTTATAAGAAATTTCATCTATGAACAATGACATCTGTTTCTAAGGTGTCACACTCTATGGCGGTTCTGCCATTAAACCCATTTTTAGCAATAAAATATAAAGAAGAGGAGAAATTTGTGTATGAAGAATGAAAAACTTACAAAGGAAGAAGTATTGCGCCGGGTATCGGCAGACACTTGGATGGAGGCTGCCTATCACAGCATGCCGAAGGAATGGCAGGATCGCTTTTTGCGTTTCTGCACTGGGAAAGGAGGGCTGCCAATCACTTATGACCCCTTTTTCAAAAAAATATTTGACCCGGAGATCTGCCCGGAACGGCTTTCCAGACTGCTTTCCCTGGTGCTGGGTAGGAAGCTTAAGGTGCGCAGGGCATTGCCAAACGAGGGAACACGGATACTGGAGGAGGGCAGCCTGCTGATTATGGATATCGTGGTGGAGATGGAGGACGGCTCCATCGCGGACGTGGAGATCCAGAAAATCCCGTACTGTTTCCCCGGGGAGCGCGCGGCCTGTTATTCGGCGGATCTGCTGATGAGGCAGTACCTGAGGGTGAAAGGGGAGAAGGGGAAGAGATTCTCTTACCGGGATATCAAGACGGTATACACAGTGGTGCTGCTGGAGAAAAGCGGTGAGCCCTTCCAAGAAATCCCAGGGGCATGGCTTCATAAGTCGAAGCAAGGGTTTGACACGGGGCTGAAGATGGAATTTCCCCAAAGGTTTGTGTTCATAGCCCTTGACATGTTCCAGAGGGTTAGCCAAAATAAAGTGAAAGGGGAACTGGAAGCGTGGATGCAGCTGCTGAGCTCGGACAGCCCGGAGGTGCTTTTCAGAATTGCCGGCAAATATCCCGTTTTCAGAGAAATCTATGAGGAGATAGAGGCTTTTCGCCAAGACATAGGAGGTGTATTGAATATGTTTTCCGATGCATTGAGAATACTGGACAGGAATACGGTACAGCTGATGATTGATGACATGAATGAGAAAATGGAGGAAACAAAGGAGAAACTGGAGGAAACAAAGGAGAAACTGGAGGAAACGAAGGAGGAACTGGAAGGAGCGAAAGGGAAGGTGCAAAAGCAAGCGGATGAAATAAAGAAGCAGGCTAAAGCCCTGGAGGAAAAGGAGAAGAAGATTAAAGAACTGGAAAATCTGTTAAAAGGAAAGGATCATTAAATGTGGTAACGGCCTTATGTATATTTCTTTGTAAAGTTTCTTTGCGAACAGTACTTTTTGTGGAGGGAACAAGATAAGAAAGGGGATATTTTATGAAAGAAAAAAAGAGGATTGGATTTGTAAATTTTTACTAAAAACTGCAGCAAGAAAAAGCTTGACAATGCATACCTTTTTGCTATATATTCTTTTTACACGGCAATAGAAAAACGGAATATTCCGTAAAAAAAGAAAGGAAAGAAGGTATGAAGAAGAGAATTTTTGGTATTTTGGCTGCGCTGTTACTTATGGTGCAGGTGATGCCGGTAATGGCGGCAGAGGGAGACAACCTGTCATTGGATAATAAGGCTTTTACGTTTACAGATATTGATGGCGGAGAGGTAACTACACAAAGTAGTGGAAAACCTAAGTTGCTTGTATTCTTTAAACCTGGATGCTGGAATTGTAGAAACACATTGAAAAGTATTGCATCCAGTGATTGGTTAGCTAATGGTGAGGTTGAAGTATGCGCAATTGAAATAACACAGCAGACAGCAGATGAGGTAAGAAAATTTCAAAATGATTATTGTTCAGGAAGTGCAATAAGGTTTGTAGCAGATGAGACTTGGTATGCATGGAATAGGGCGCTGGAATATGATCATTTATTAAATCCCACATCAACGGGTATGACAACTCCATTAATCGTTATGATTGATAAAGATAATAAAATTCAGTATATGACACAAGGGCAATACTTAGCTGATGAGATTGCGACTAACTATTTACCTACATTAAAAGGCGAAACTGGAACAACACCTCCAGAGCAGCCAGATACTCCAGACACACCGGACACACCAGATACCCCGGACACGCCGGACACACCAGATACCCCGGACACACCAGATACGCCGGATACCCCGGACACTCCCGATACTCCAGACACACCAGACGATGGCCAGAACCCGGGTACTCCGGAACAGCCTGATGAAACACCTGATAGCGGAAGCGAAAAGACTGCCTGCAATCACGTAGGTGAAAGCAACGTCATCAGTCAGGCAACGGCAACCAGCGATGCTGTAGTAGCAGTAGAATGCGTAAAATGCGGTACAGTTTTCCGTTATGAAACCGTTTCTAATTCCGCATTTGCATCCTTTTTGAAGGGAACGGCAAATTCAATCCTGAATGCGGAGCAAAATGGGGAAGTTGTTGTAAATACAAAGATTTGGACAAGCTTTAACAAATCCGTATTTGAGGCTATGAAAGCCAGACCGGATGTAAAAGTGACGGTGAACTATGTATTTGAAGGCAACCCATATGTACTGAGCATTCCGGCTAAGGCAAATGTAGATTCCTTTATGGATGAGAATGGCTTTGGCGGGTTCAGGTATATTGAGAAGGTATTGAGCGGGAAGTAATTTGCTGCATGTAAATATGTAGGCATGTACATATGATATGCAATCACCCATAAACTTAATATTTTTACATTGACTGCCACATGGAATGCAACAACTGTGGGATTTGACGGTTCAGGCATACTGAAACTAATATCAATTTCTACGCATTTGTTTGCAGCAATGTGGCAGTTTTGGTTATAAGTATGAATTCCAAAAGATTTGACGACAGAACACTTGCCGTGTAAAGATCAGAAATTAAAATTTTCAATCTAAAGTTTGTGTCTGCGCTGCATCCGCTTGGCCTGTTGCCCGCGGGAATAGAGTAAAACATGGGAAAAGGGCGGCCTGCCTTGCGGAAACATAGTTTTCAACGGAAGGCTGCCCTAAAAATATTGACACCCATCCATCTTTATGTTAGTCTAACATTTACTTGGAGCACAGTTAAAAATCAAATCCCCAAGTGGAAGGAGAACACAAAATGTGTAAAGGAAAATACTATATTACTACAGCGATTGCCTACACATCGGGAAAGCCGCACATTGGCAACAGTTATGAAATTGTACTGGCCGATAGTATTGCCAGGTTTAAAAGGAAAGACGGATATGATGTTTTTTTCCAGACCGGCACCGATGAACACGGGCAGAAAATTGAAATGAAGGCGCAGGAAGCCGGCATTACCCCGAAGGAATATGTGGATAATGTGGCTGGAATGATTCGGAAACTGTGGGATTTGATGGATACCTCTTATGATAACTTCGTACGTACTACGGATAAGCCCCATGAAAAGCAGGTACAGAAGATTTTTAAGAAGCTTTATGAGCAGGGGGATATTTACAAAGGCGCATATGAAGGGCTGTACTGCACGCCCTGTGAATCTTTTTGGACGGAATCCCAGCTTGTGGACGGGAAATGCCCTGATTGCGGGAGGGAGGTCAAACCTGCCAAGGAAGAGGCCTATTTCTTTAAGATGAGTAAATATGCGGATAGGCTCATAGAACATATTAATGCCCATCCGGAGTTTATACAGCCGGTATCCCGCAAGAATGAAATGATGAATAATTTTCTTCTGCCGGGGCTGCAGGATTTGTGCGTTTCCAGGACATCTTTTAAATGGGGGATTCCTGTAGATTTTGATGACAAACATGTAGTTTATGTATGGCTGGATGCATTGACAAATTATATCACGGGAATCGGCTATGAATGCGGTGGGGAAAGCAGTGAACAGTACAAAAAATTATGGCCCGCTGACCTGCACCTGATTGGAAAGGATATTATCCGTTTCCATACGATTTATTGGCCGATTTTCCTGATGGCACTGGGCGAACCGCTTCCGAAGCAGATCTTCGGGCATCCGTGGCTGTTGCAGGGCGATGGGAAAATGAGTAAATCCAAAGGAAATGTATTATATGCGGATGACCTGGTAGACTTTTTCGGAGTGGATGCGGTGCGTTATTTCGTGCTCCATGAGATGCCTTTTGAAAATGACGGGGTGATTTCCTGGGAGTTGATGGTGGAACGGTTGAATTCGGATTTAGCCAATACTTTGGGTAATCTGGTGAACCGGACGATTTCCATGAGCAATAAATATTTTGGCGGCAAGGTCTGTGACAAGGGCATCGAAGACAGTATGGATGCAGACTTGAAAGCGCTGGTGAGCGGCACTTATGAGAAGGTTTGCGGTAAAATGGAGAATCTGCGTGTGGCGGATGCTATTACGGAAATCTTTGCCCTGTTTAAACGGTGCAATAAATATATTGATGAAACAGAGCCATGGATATTGGCGAAAGACGAGGCGAAGAAGGACAGGCTGGCCACAGTGCTTTATAACCTGACGGAAGGAATTATGGCAGGCGCTTCCCTGTTGGAGCCGTTTATGCCGGCAACAGCGGCTAAGATAGCGGATCAGCTGAACACATCTTTGTATGGGTTTGAAGACGTAAAGGAATTTGGTAAATATCCTTCCGGAAATAAAGTGACGGAAAAGCCGGAGATACTGTTTTCCAGACTGGACGTGAAGGAAGTGCTGGAAAAGGCAGAGGCCCTTTTTGAAGCCAGGAAAGCCGAAGGCCAAAAAACCGGGCAGGATGCCGGAAAAGAGGATTTGGCGGCAACAGGGGAAACGGGCGATGTGATTGATATAGAGGCCAAACCGGAAATTACCTATGACGAGTTTGCTAAGATGCAGTTCCAGGTAGGGGAAATTATTGCCTGCGAAGCCGTTCCTAAGTCTAAAAAGCTGCTCTGCTCAAAAGTACGCATCGGCAGCCAGGTAAAACAGATTGTATCTGGCATTAAACAGCATTATACCCCGGAAGAGATGGTGGGGAAGAAGGTGATGGTTCTGGTGAACTTGAAACCTGCTACTTTGGCCGGTGTGGTATCGGAAGGGATGCTGCTTTGTGCGGAAGACGGCGATGGGAATCTGGCTCTGGTTACGCCGGAGAAAAATATGCCTGCCGGAGCTGAAATCTGTTAATTTGATGAAATTATTATTAAAATCTTATAATTGAGGACATTATGGTGTATAATGAATCCATAGCATAGCGGACGCACTGGCATGTTCAATCAGGAACGTGCCGGTGTACTGGAAGTAACGTTATGTTATGGATTCCTTTGTTGCGTAACAGAGTTGGGCGATAAATATAAACCGGCGTGATGCCGAAGGATATGGACGGGAGGAATGCCTATGGTAAAAAGGGAAGAAATATATTTTGACTCCAGGGATAATAAAAATAAAATTCATGGGATACGTTGGATTCCGGAGGGGGATAAACCGCTATGCATTTTGCAGATTATCCACGGTATGGCTGAGTATATAGGGCGGTATGATGAATTTGCGGAAAGGATGGCGGAAAAAGGCATTTTGGTAGTGGGTGAAGACCATCTGGGGCATGGCAAATCCGTTAGTGAAAACGGTACATACGGCTATTTTTGCGAGCAAGATTCCGCTACTGTAGTAGTCAGAGACTCCCATAGGCTGAAGAAGATGACGCAGGAGAAATACCCGGGGGTTCCTTATGTGGTTCTTGGGCACAGCATGGGTTCCTTTATATTGAGGAATTATTTATGCCGGTATGGAACGGGTATCCAAGGGGCAGTGATTGTGGGAACAGGAATGCAGCCCAGGCCGTTGTTATGGATGGGGAAGGCCGTGGCGGCGGTGCAGAAGGTATTCTGCGGTTCCAGGCATCCCAGCGGCCTGCTGAACGCGCTGTCATTTGGCAGTTATAATAAGAGGATTCCGGGGCATAGGACAGTGATGGACTGGCTGACCAAGGAAGAAGGAATTGTGGATGCATATATTGAAGACCCTTTATGCGGATTTACTTTCACGGTGAACGGTTTTCAGACTTTACTGGAACTGGTAAACAGACTGTATAAGAGGGAGAATCTGAATAAGATGCCCAGGGAACTCCCCGTACTTTTTGTATCCGGTGCGGAAGACCTGGTAGGCGATTACGGGAAAAGCGTGGAAAAGGTATACCAGTCGTTTCTGGACATGGGAATGAAAAACGTGCAGATAAAACTGTATGAAAATGACAGGCATGAACTGCTCAACGAGAGCGACAGGGAAAAGGTGTACAAAGATATTTATAGGTGGATGCAGTCGGTGATATCGTTTTGAGGCATTAACAGTAAAATATATGGAAATGAGGAGAAAATGAAAAAAATTATGAAGACATTTATGAAAAGAATTTTATGTGTGGCGGCGGTGTTATGCCTGGCAGGAATTGTTAATTTTCCGGTTCATGCCCAGGAGGGGAAAATAGTGGTAGCCCTGGGGGCGGATTTATCCGCTGAGCAAAGGGCAACGGTGTTGAGCCTGATGGGGATTACGGAGGAACAGCTTGCCGGATATGAAGTTATTTATATCACTAATGCGCAGGAGCACCAGTACTTGGATGCCTACTTGGATGCTTCCGTTATCGGGAGCAAATCCCTTTCCAGCGTTATGCTGAAAAAAGGAGCCAAAGGCAGCGGTGTGAATGTGACCACTAAGAACATTAACTATTGTACTACGGGGATGTACCGGAATGCGCTTTTGACCGCCGGTGTGCAGGATACAGAGGTGATTGTGGCAGCACCTACCCAGATTTCAGGTACCGCAGGGTTAATCGGTGCGGTAAAGGCTTATGAGAAAGTAGAAGGTACGGCAATTTCGGATGCCTCCCTCTCCAGCGCCCTGGACGAACTGATTACTACAGGGCAATTGGCAGATGCGGCACAAAATGTGAGCAATGACGAAATCGAAGAATTAATTGCCTATATTAAAGAAAAAGTGGCCAATGGGGAACTGGAAACAGATGCGGACGTGCGGGCTGCCATTGCGGAAGGGGAACAGAAATTCGGCGTAACTCTTTCGGAAGAAGAAATTGAGAAGATTGTAAGTCTGATGAACAAACTCAGAGGTATGGGGCTAAACAGCGAATATTTAATCAGCCAGGCGGAGAAACTTTATAATAAATATGGGGCTGACCTTGTGAACCATGCGGATGAGGCCATCAGCGAAGCTGTGAGCGATGCGGTAAATGGTGCGGCAAAAGGCTTTTTCCAGAGTGTGAAAGACAGCGTAAAAGAATTTTGGAACAGCCTGTTCTCATAAGGATTCAAAGAAAAAGAGAATAAGAGATATGATTTGTGTAAATGATAAAGCTTGTAATCCGGAGGTTGGAGTAAAAAATAAACGGAAGTTCACAGGTTAAGAGAAAGGCATGGTTATTAAAATGAAAATTGCATTTTATGGAACAAAGGCGTATGATAAAATTTGGTTTGAGCCGTTGGCCAAAGATTATGGGTTTGAGATTCGATTTATTGAACTGCCCTGCAATGAAGAAACTATATTTCTTGCAAAAGGATACGATGCAATCTGCATTTTTGTCAATGATTATGTGAATGCAGAGATGATAAACCAACTTTATGAAATGAAGGTAAAAGCGATTCTGCTCAGAAGCGCCGGCTTCAACCACGTGGATGTGAAAGCGGCAGAGGATAAGATAGTTATATTGAGAGTACCCAGCTATTCACCGGAGGCGGTGGCAGAATATGCAATGGCATTATTGCTTACGGTGAACAGGCGTACCCATAAGGCATATAACCGTACCAGGGATTTCAATATGAGCCTTCACGGGCTGATGGGCGATGACCTGAACCATAAAGTGGCAGGCGTTATCGGTACAGGAAAAATTGGCCAGGCAATGATTCACATTCTGAATGGCTTTCAGATGCAGGTGCTGGCTTATGACCCCTATCCGGTAAAGGGGCTGGAAGCGGAATACGTGTCGATTGAAGAACTGATGCGCAAATCGGATGTGATTTCCCTTCATTGCCCGTTGACTGCAGCCACGAAACACATCATAAATAAGGAAACAATTGCTATGATGAAGGATGGAGTCTACCTGATTAACACATCCAGGGGGAGTCTGATTGATACAGAGGCCTTGATTGCCGGACTGCTGGATAAGAAGTTCGCCGGGGTGGGGTTGGATGTTTATGAGGAAGAAGAGGGGATTTTCTATGAGGACAGATCCGGTGACATTATAGAGGATGAGAATCTGGCAAGGCTGGTGACCTTCCCTAATGTGCTGATTACTTCCCATATGGGCTTTTTCACTACGGAAGCGATGCAGGCGATTGCCATAGAAACGTTGGAGAATGCATATGCTTTGGAGAATGGGCTGCCTTTGCTGAACCGGGTAGGGGTGGAAGCGGGCTGACGGTCCGATGGAGAGCCGCCAGAAGCCAGGAAGGGATGAGGGGATGAAAGAAACAGAATTTCCGTATGAAATCCGTTTGGCGTATCGAGAGGAATGGGAAGATGCAATGGCATTGGCCTGGAAAACCTTTCTGGAATTCGAGGCAGATGACTATACGCTGGAAGGCATTAGAAGCTTTGAAGATTTTATTACGGATAATACGCTGTACCGTATGTTTATTATGGGGGCATACCCGATGTTTGTGGCAGCGGATGGAAAACGGCTGGCCGGTATGATAACGGCAAGGAGCAATGCCCATATTTCCTTGCTGTTTGTGGACCGGGAATATCATAGGCAAGGCATAGGAAGGGCTTTGATTAGGAAGCTGTGTGAATATTTAAGAGGGGAATCGGGCGTTCGCCGGGTGACGGTGAACGCCGCCCCGTTCAGTACTGGATTTTACCATAAGGTTGGATTTGTGGATTTACAGCCGGAACAGACATCTTCCGGCATCCGGTATACTCCAATGGAACTGCTTTTATAAAAATACATAGAAATGAGGAAGAATATGGGAAGAATATTTGATATGGACAGCCCTGTAATGCGTTTCCTGGGCAGGCTGGCGGATTTGATGATACTGAACCTGGTGACGCTGCTATGCTGTCTGCCTGTTGTAACGATAGGTGCATCCCTTACGGCTATGCATTATGTATTGCTGAAAATGGTGCGGAATGAGGAAAGCTATATTGTCAGGTCCTTTTTTAAGTCCTTTAAGGAAAACTTTAAGCAGGCTACGGTGATCTGGTTAATCATATTGCTGTTTCTGGTTATTTTTGGGGCAGACATAATGATTATCAATTATTCAGGGATGGAATTTCCATCGGCACTGAAAATCATTCTTTTTGCGCTGGCGATGATTGGATATATGGTGATGTGCTATGTGTTCCCTGTGCTCTGCCGGTTTGAAAATACGGTGATTAAAACAATAAAAAATGCGCTGTTTATGGCTATCCTCAGTTTCCCTAAAACGGTTGTTATGATGGTTTTATATATTTCGCCTTACATTTGCCTTTATTTCTTTACCATGGCGGTTCCACTGGTGATTTTGTTCGGGATTTCGGCGCCGGCTTATTTATCGGCGATGCTTTATAGCGGGACCTTTAAGAAGTTCGAGCCGGAGGAAGAGCCTTTTTATGACAGGTTTGAAAATGGGGAAGGAATTGACATGAGCGATTTGCCGGCTGCTGACGGAGAAATAACTGGCAGCGGTGAAATATCCGGCAGCGGCGGGGCAGCTGTTGGTGGTGAAATAGCTGGCATCGGCGGGATGGCTGCTAATGGTGAAGGAACAGGCAGCGATGGAATAAAATGATTCCAAGGATGAAATCTCCGTCTTCGGTACAGTGTTTGCCGGGGATAAGACGGCTGCAAGCGTGTAAAACAGCAGGAAAGAAAAGGAAACTGACCACAGCAATTAGCGGGAGTTTGATAATTGAATAACGTTTGTACAATATGTATAAGAAAAAAAGTATTTATTGTTCAACTTGACGCGATTACGAAAATGATATATGTAATGTAAGCAATTTTTACAATGTGGGAAAAAATCTTTGTGGAATGTTGGTATAGCAAAAAAAGAAAAACTCGGTTATACTTGCTTTAGAGTTAAGCGATGGTTCCGGAAATACGGAATAATAATACAAAAAGCGATTAGGAGGCAAAATAGTATGGCAAGTTTATCATTAAAGAACATCTGTAAAGTATACCCCAATGGGTTTGAAGCAGTAAAGAATTTCAACCTTGAGATTGCAGATAAAGAATTCATCATTTTCGTAGGACCTTCAGGATGTGGTAAATCTACTACACTTCGTATGGTTGCAGGCCTGGAAGACATTTCTTCCGGCGAACTTTGGATTGGCGACAAGCTGGTTAACGATGTAGAGCCGAAGGATAGAGATATCGCGATGGTATTCCAGAACTACGCTTTGTATCCTCATATGTCCGTATATGATAATATGGCTTTCGGACTTAAATTAAGAAAAGTTCCGAAGGATGAAATTGATAAGATGGTAAAAGAAGCAGCTAAGATCCTTGACCTGACAGCTCTCCTTGACCGTAAGCCGAAGGCTCTTTCCGGTGGTCAGAGACAGCGTGTTGCTATGGGGCGTGCAATTGTTCGTAATCCTAAGGTATTCCTTATGGATGAGCCCCTTTCCAACTTGGATGCTAAACTTCGTGTACAGATGCGTATCGAAATCGCAAAATTGCACCAGAGACTGGGTACAACTATCATCTACGTAACACATGACCAGACAGAAGCTATGACACTGGGAACAAGAATCGTAGTTATGAAAGACGGTATCGTTCAGCAGGTAGATACACCTCAGAATCTGTATGAGAAACCGCAGAACCTGTTCGTTGCAGGGTTCATGGGTTCACCTCAGATGAACTTCTTGGATGCAACTGTTGAAGTAAAAGGCAATGTTGCATGCCTCAATGTAGCAGGCAAGAGCATCGAATTACCGGCAGCTAAATCCAAGAAACTGATTGACGGCGGTTATGCTGGAAAGAAAGTAACCTTTGGTATCCGTCCGGAAGATGTATATGATTCTGAAGAATATGTTAGCTCCGCGCAGTGCGTATTCGATTCCACAATCAAAGTTTACGAATTACTTGGTGCAGAAGTTTACTTATACTTCGATTTGGCTGAGTTCCCGATTACTGCAAGGGTAGATTCCCGTACAACAGCAAGGCCAGGCGATGCTGTGAAATTTGCTTTCGATGTTGATAAGATTCATGTATTCGACAAAGAAACAGAACAGGTTATTACAAACTAGTTTTAAGGGATTCTTGGGGGGATGCGGAAGCATCCCCTTTTTTGCCATATAGAAAACTGCGTTGTAAGACGCATGAATAGAGAATGCGAAGCATTCTTCCTTACTCGATTTATGCGGCAGCCCTGTGCAGAGGAAACAAGCTGCTATGCGGTGCATGGGGCGCAGCGAGTAGGGGAACACGTATGCATTAACAAATTCTACCATGCACAAAAAGCTGTGCAGAAATGGAGTGAAATATGATATCAAGTCAGGTAATCAGGACAAGCATTGAGGAATTACATGCAATAACAAAAGTAAATCTATGCGTTTTTGATTTAGACGGCGCGGTGGTGGCATCTACATTTGATACAAAAGACATTCAAATAGGAATTGTGGTAGATTTTGTAACATCTCCGGCCGACAGTCAGGTGATTGGGGCAGATCATTTGCTGAAGATAAAGGATGAAGGGGAAATGGCATATATTTTAGTGGCCAGAGGAAGCAGCGATGATGCTTATATGATAGCAAAGGTGGCGGTGAGCCAGATACAGAACCTTATCATTGCATATAAGGAAAGATTTGACCGCAATAATTTCTTCCAGAACCTTTTGCTGGATAATATGCTGCTGGTAGATATTTATAACAGGGCCAAAAAGCTTCATGTGGAGGCAGCGGTGCCCAGGGCAGTAATTATAATAGAAACAGGAACTGAAAAGGATGGAACGGAGGCTGAATTATTAGGAGGATTGTTTTCCGCCCAGTCAGGGGATTACATTACCGCTGTGGATGAAAGCAATGTAATTCTGATTAAGGCTTTGGATATGGGGGAAGGGTACGAAGTCATTGAACGGACATCGGAAATGATTGTGGACATGATGAATACGGAAGCGATGATGAATGTAAGGGTCGCTTACGGAACCATTGTGAGTGAACTGAAGGATGTATCGAAATCCTACAAAGAGGCAAAGATGGCGCTGGATGTGGGAAAAATTTTTTATGTGGAAAGAAAGGTGAACTCATATAGCAGCCTTGGGATTGGCAGGCTGATTTACCAGCTGCCGGTGAATCTTTGCAAGATTTTTATTGATGAGATATTTGGGGATAATATCCCTTTAAATTTCGATGATGAGACGCTGACTACAATTAATAAATTTTTTGAAAACAATCTGAATGTTTCAGAGACTTCCAGGCAGCTGTATGTGCATAGAAACACGTTGGTTTACCGGATTGAAAAGCTTCAGAAGAGCACAGGGCTGGATATCCGAACCTTTGATGATGCACTTACATTTAAAATTGCTTTAATGGTTGTGAATTACATGAAATATTTGGATACTTTGGAGTATTAATTTTCCTGGCTAATGGGATGTATTTTTGCATTAGAATAAAATAGGGCGAATATAGGGATGCGAGGCTGTTTCATTGCTTCGCATTTTCTATGTTTACCTTTTATGTTTGCTTTTCTATATCTATCTTTCTATATCTACATTTCTATATTTGCTTTTCTGCGGGCATCCCAATAGCTTGTCAGCATAAATGGAGATAAAGATGCATAGAATGGGTTATAAATAGCCTCACAAAATCAAATACAAAGAGATTTCCAGAGTCTATTGCAAAGGAAAGGAGGGTGCGCAATGGCTAATTGTTGTAAAAGAGTAGTGTATCTATCCTGCCTGGAGTTTGGCAGCAAAGTGAAGAGGGCAGGTTTTATAAAAGTAGAGTCTCAGGAAGGGGAATGGATTTTCGATATGCATATATCTGGAATGACGGAATGCCCGGAAAGAAAGTATGAGATATATGCAGTGGACAAGATGGGCGAAGAGTATGGGATTGGCAGTGTTTTTTTACATAGAGGATGCGGCGAATGGAAATGGAGAGGGAAGAGGGGAACATTTGGGAAAAAGGAAATCTCCGGTGACGAAATAGCCTGTTTTGTTGTGAAGATATCGGAAAACAAAGCAATAGAGGGCAGATTGCAGGAGATAGGACTGGGCGTGGGTGAGAAAGCCGCCGGAAACGGTTCGGAAAGGGCGAGAGGAGAAAAAGAAGGCGGATGGCGGAAAACAGCCAGACCGGAGTTTAGGGCGGCAGAAAAATGGAAAGAGGGAGATGCGGTATCAAAACCGTCAGGAATAGTTATTTCTGAAGACAAAAAAGAAAGCAGCAAAGAATGCCAGGGGAAGAGAATATTTTTGGCAGGGAGAAGAGAGGATGGGCGGGTAAATAGCTGGGAACAGGAGGGAAAACAACAGGAAGAAAGACAAGAAGAAAAAAGGAACTTGCATGAAGGGGAGCGGGAAGAAAATAAAAGGTGGGAGGAGCAGAGGCCGGAAGAGGGCAGACAGCGGGAAAGCATAGGCCTGGGAAGAAGGCATAGGGAAGCATACGAAAGGACAGGGGAGAGAACGAAGGAGGACGGGAAGCGAAATGGCAAAGGGGAAAGAGGGGTACGGATGGAAGAGATGATATTGAATAATAAGTGGGAACAACTCCGTCAGATGTACCCGGTGATTCACCCTTATGAGGACGAGAGGGAATACATATCCATTGAGCCCAAGGATTTTGTCATTATGACGGGAGACTATCAGCATTTGGCCAATAATAGCTTTTTGCTTCATGGGTTCTATAATTATCGCCATATTGTACTTGGGAGGGAGCCTGTACACGAGGAAGAAGTGGGGGCAGCGGAAGCCGATAAAAATAGGGCATGGAATGAAAGGCAAAGAACAGAAAGGGATACGGGAATCAAGGAAATGAATGGCGTAAGGAATGAAGATGCCATGGGGGATTTCTATCTGGGAGTACCGGGGGTATATTATGAGAGGGAAAAGATGGTGGCCCTTATGTTTGGCTTTGAGGCGTTTGAATGCATTGGAGGAAAGGCTGAATCAGGAAAGTTCGGTTACTATCTGCGCAGGGTGAAAATATAGAGAGGGGGTGATTGCTGTACCGGCATTCTTTTTACCTTATAGAAAACTGCGTTGCAAGACGCATGAATTCACAAGTTCGCTAAGCGAACTTGCAGAGAATGCGAAGCATTCTTTTTTAGAGCCCATAGCAGTCGAAGGTGGGGATGAAACTTTCGGAAGCGGCGGTTTCATCCTGGATGAAGCCGTTTTCAACGCCCAGGGAAACGGCATAATCGACAATAATGTCATATTCTTCCGGGGAAACAGGCCGGCTTAACTCAGGATAAATCTGGCTGTCCAGAAAATCAGGAATGGGGGTATATTGGCTCATAATACTGATATATATGTCATTTTTATAGGAGGTATATAAATACTGGATAATTTTTTTGGAATCTTCCGTACATCCGGGCAGAACAAGGTGTCTGACAATGACGCCTTTTTTCATCAGAGGACCCAAATAGTCGTCATCTGCTTGATTTTTATTGGAAGCGGCAGCTTCTTTCGCTGTGCTGGTTTCATGAGAAAACAATTTTTGAGCGGTGAAGACAGGTCTCCCGGTTTGGCGTACCATTTCTTCAATAGCGGCGGATGCGTGAATAAAATAGTCCTGGGCCAAAGAATATTTTTTGCTTAGAACAGGCGAAAAGTATTTTAAATCAGGCAGATAGATGTCGATTAGGCCTTCCAGTGTCCGGAGGGCCTCCGCTTTTTCATAAGAACTGGTGTTATAAACAACAGGGATGGTAAGGCCGTTGGATTTGGCAGATTGCAGTGCCTGTCTGATTTGAGGGATAAAATGGGTGGGGGTAACCAGATTGATGTTACATGCCTTTTGCTCCTGAAGCTGTAAAAATATTTCTTCAAGCCGTTGGGGAGATACTTTCTTCCCCGTGATGCCCTTGGAAATAGGGTGGTTCTGGCAGAAAACACAGCCCATATTACAGCCTGAAAAAAAGACCGTACCGGAACCGGTCTGGCCTGAGATACAAGGTTCTTCCCACATATGAAGGGCAGCCCTTGCCGCAGCAATTTCGGAAGCCTGCCCGCAATAACCCTTTTGCCCGGCCGCACGGTTAGCATGGCAGTTCCTTGGGCAGAGGGTACAATCCTGTAAATCTAAAATATGACTCATAATAATCTGATATCATACCGGCATAGGGATAAAATGCTGCGCCGCAGCGACACATGATTTTTGCTGCCGGATATTCTCCTGGGGTATTTTCCCGATAATATAATAACGATACAAATACCGTGCGTTCTATGTTGAGCCGCATCAATATACGTTACCTTTACAGTTAACTCCGCCAGGCACCCTTACGGCACATGAGAGATTCCGCTTAGTGCTGCTTTGTTCCCAACCTGACACGGTTCACAGATTCCCATTGCGTAAGACCCAAACTTCAACGCCACTTATAAAGGGCAGCTATATCAAATAAAAGCCCGCGACAGAACATCACCCCTACTAAAGCGGATTGTAGGTACAGGACACCGCTAACGCCCCGGCTGCACGGTGTTCTAAGTATACTGTCTTTTGGGGCATTTGTCAATGAGAAAATTGGTCAAATGCGGTCTGGCGTAACAATTCAGCCCAGGATTTTGCACTTGCTGCAAAGTCCGTGCGAGCACGTCAATTTAGCCAAGAAAGTATGATTAAACTGATGTTCCCATTTTGTTCCGTATCCGCAGTTCTTTAAAAAAGGTGGTCAGCATCCGGCTGCATTCCTCCCCCAAAATACCGCGCGTTACTTTTACCTGGTGGTTAAACTGGGGCATTTCCAGTATGTTGAGGATGGAGCCCCCGCAGCCGGCCTTGGGATTCATGCAGCCCATGACAACTTCGGTGATGCGTGCCTGTACGATAGCGCCGGAGCACATCTGACAGGGTTCCAGCGTTACATAGAGGGTGCAGCCTTCCAGCCGCCAGTCCCCCATTTTTTTGCTGGCCTTGCGGATGGCTGTAATCTCCGCATGGGACAGTGTATTTTTATCCGTATTCCGGCGGTTATATCCCCGGCCAATGATTTTTCCTTCATAGACAATAACACATCCGATAGGAACCTCCCCCAGCAAATAGGCCTTTTTGGCCTGCTTTAAAGCCTCTTTCATATATTTTTCATGAATATCCATATTAATAACAATGCCTTTCTCTCAACCTGCGAAGTTTTGCGCAGGTACAAATTTGAATTCCCTGTGGTTCGGTGGCAGTACGTACCAATAGTATAGCAGGGTGCATATTGGACTATAAGTCACTTGTTTTTAACGGCTATGGTGGTATACTTGATAATAAGAAAAAGAAATAGCCATAAAATTATTCGTGATATGGCAGCGGATAAGCGTCTGCCTCATCACATATTATGATATGATATTGCTTTTTTTTTTTCAACTGGGAATTTGATTCCTGCATTACGGTCTGATTCCATGACAGGGAAGCCGAAAGGCTGAACTGTTACATAGTAAGTAGGGAGATGGGATGATGCGGATATGTGGACTGAATAAAACAACGCTGCTGGATTATCCGGGGCATGTGGCTGCTGCGATTTTTTTAGGCGGATGCAATTTCCGCTGCCCTTTCTGCCAGAACGGAGATTTGGTTTTAAGGCCGGAAAGCCAAAGGGTAATAGATGAGCAGGAGATATACGCTTTTTTGGAAAAGAGGAAGGGTGTCTTGTCGGGGGTATGCATAACCGGAGGGGAACCTACGCTGGAAAAGGATTTGTCCGCAGTGATAAGGAAAATAAAAGGAATGGGCTATCTGGTAAAGCTCGATACAAATGGATACCGCCCGGAAACCCTAAGGGAACTGCTGGCCGAAGGGATACTGGATTATATTGCCATGGATGTGAAGAATTGCATGGACCGTTATAGGGAAACAACCGGATGCAGTCATATTGATATAGAGAAAATCAGGGAATCCATATACTTGATAAAAGGCTGCGGGATAGATTATGAATTCCGCACAACAGTTGTAAAGGAACTGCACAGCGATGAAAACATGGTAAAGCTGGGGAAAGAAATAGAGGGGGCGAAAGCTTATTTCCTACAGGGTTATCAAGAAAGCGGAGGGGTAATTTCCCCAGGATTTCATAGCTGCACGAAGATGGAAATGGAAAAAAAAGCTGCACTTGTCCGCCGTTTTGTGTCAAATGTGCAGTTAAGAGGGGTGGAATAGGCTTATATCTAAAAAATTGAGTAGTATTTCCGCCGTATTCTTCCCGTAAACCCATAGTCGATGATGACAGGGCGGCTATGCAGGATTCCCCAATTTACAGGACGGCACAAGTCGGTGACGAGCAGATTGTACTTGCGGGGGATGTATTTAAAATCATTTAGCTGGAAAAGTTCTTTGTTCGTCCTTACATGAAAATAATCGCGGACATAGGAAAAATCTGCGATTGTTCCGGCTTTTTCCATAAAGAGGTAATGATTATCCTGGGAGATGAACAGGACTTTGGCAAAAAGGGTAGAATCATCCATTTCGGAGATAATATATTCTACTTGATTCTGGGCATAGCCCTTGGCGTTTTTAGCGGCTTTTAAAACAGAACCATTGCGTAAATCGTATACTTTCCGACCGGAACCGGTTCCCAGCAAAGGGTATTCGCCATTGGAAAGCCGGTCTAAAATATCTGGTAAATGAATCGGGTCATTCATGGAATATCACCTGAGAACTTGTAGTTTATTATCATTATATGTTGGAAATTGGGGAATGGTACTTTAACTTAAGAGGATTCCCCAACAGGGAAGCAGAAGGCTGACCTGTTAACAGTAATAACTGTTACAAATAACAGTATAAATAACAGCATTTTACGTGCAAAAAATAAATGAGTGTGTTATAATACATTATATATAAGTGGAAACAAGCAGGGAAAAGAGGTAAAAATATATGGAAATGTTGATTTTAGGCGGCGGATTGCTTATCATTATTATTGCAGTGATTGTATCGGTAGTTTCATCGGTAGTATCTGCTGTAGCAGCAAGCGAGGATGAGGAAAATATGTGAATTTAAAATAATGGTTTGGCCTAATAGGCTGTGTATTTACTTTGGAATATGTCAATGCATGGCATTATGGCAAACTATTTATTTTAGATTTAGTTTATGAATGGTTATGAAAATTTATATGTTTTTTGAAAATAAAACACATAACGGACACATTTATGACTTATTATATGTTATAGATAGTTGAAGAATTCACTATTTAAAACTCACTATCTCCCCCCTCATAAGAAAATAAAGAAAAAAGTTCCGCTTATGCGGAACTTTTTTCTTGCCTTATAGGAATCGGGTGTTAAATGCGCTGGCTGCGAACCATATAATACATAGGTTGAATCTTTGGTTTTGCATATAAAATATTCTGGGAGGAAAATTTATGGATAGTATCAGCCTGCTGTATCCGGCAGGATATAATGAAAAAAAGCGTTCATCCTGTAAGCTGAAAGACTATGATTTTATTAGGGAATTGCAGCTGGATTCTTTGGTGGTGCTGATAACGGGCAACTATAGAGGGATGGCGAACCTTAAACTACAGGATTTTTTTACCACAGATGAAGAGGTGCTTAAGTATCGTTTGGATGTGGTAGAGGATTTGGTGGAACATAGGGAGTGGTATGAGGTGTTTTGTAAGGCAATTCCGGCGATACAGAATATTTCTGATTTGCAGAGGGCGATGAGCAGTGACTTTTCTATAGAATCTGCTCTCGGTTCCATCCGTTTTTTGGAAATGTATATTGAAATTGTGGAGTTATTTGCCCAAGGGATTCTTTCGGGGGAAGCGGGTTCGGAGGGGCTGCGCAGACTGCAGGAAAAGGTAAAGGAAGTCTCGGAGAGCGGGGAATACCGCAGCTTAAAGGAAGAACTGGGAAAGGAAGAGACGAACTTTGGTTTGGTGAAAAGCATTACGTTGGGAATCAATCTGGATGAGACTCTTCGTGTTCAGGAGGCCGGGATAGTATCTGTCAATATGGAAAAGTTTCATCCGGGAACAGTAATGGATAGGCTGTTAAAAAAGATGGGGAAAGAGAGTATGGCTTTGATGACCCCATTGTTCCCGATTAACAGAGGGCTGCACATTGGGGATGCGAAGGCCATAGAGGCCACGGCGCGTTCGGCATTAAATACGATTTTTGCCCGTACGGTAAAAAGTTTTGAACCAACGGTGCAGAAGTACTTCTCAACGAATACCTCCTGGTTTGTGCAGCTGATGGACGATATCAGATTCCTGACAGCAGGAGTGAAATTTATTTTAGATATGGAAGCGAAAGGGTTCGCCATGTGCAAACCCGGTATTGCATCTATGGAAGAAAAAAGGTGTGATTTGGCCGGCGTATATAACCCGGTCCTGGCAGCAAAAGAGGTGGAGAAGACGGTAGTAGCCAATTCTTTTACTTATGATGAAAAGGGGCGGTTTTATCTGGTGACGGGGCCCAACCATGGCGGGAAATCTATTTTTGCCTATTCCATAGGGATGACTCAGGCGTTGTTTCAGTTGGGGCTGTTTGTGCCGGCGAAACAGGCCTGCATTAGTCCGGCCACCGGAATCTATACACATTTTCCGGTTTCCGATGAAGATAATTATGGGAAGGGAAGGCTGGAAAGTGAATGCGCCAGGCTGGGAAAAATATTGGAGGGGTTGGAAGAGACGGATATTTTGCTGATGGATGAATCTTTTTCCAGCACCAGCGGAATGGAAGCCGGCTATATTGCTTCCCAAGTGCTGGCCAGCATAGGGCGCATTGGCTGTGGGGGAATCTACGTTACCCATATTCATGAACTGACCCAGAAACTGGAAGAATATAACGGCTATCCGGGGAATAGGGGAAAGATAGATAATTTGGTGGCTCAGATGGAAAATAAAGAAAACGGAATTCGAAGTTACCGGGTGGAACGGGCAACACCTGACGGGTTGAGTTATGCAAAGGATATTGCAGCACGCTATGGGCTGCTGTGCGAATCCTATGGTCTAGCTTCCATGGCATGAAAAGGCTTTTTACAAAAATATATTGTCAGAATATTCAGCAAGTTTATCGGCTTTGCAATTACCTAAATAATAGATATAAAGAAAGGAACATGAAAAGCATATGGATTCCGAATTTCAGAAGACAATGGAAAGGCAGAAAAGGGCGGAAGAACTGGCAGAAAAGGTGATGTGTCTGGCACGGGATAATATAGTGGTAAATATGCGCTTCCTGGATGTAGCCCTTTCGCGTCTGAAAGCGGAAGGTAGAAATGGGCTGGGCGGAGCGGCAGCGGACGGGGAAAAACTTTATTATGATCCGGTTTGGCTGTTGAAACGATATAAGGAGGAGCCAGGCTATCCTATCCGGCTGTACCTCCACGTCCTTTTCCATTATGTTTTTTACCATAGTTTTGCTTATGGAGAAAAGGAAGAGGAACTGTGGGATTTGGCGGCAGACGCGGCGGCAGAAAATGTAATATTGGAAATGAAGCTTCCGATGGGGGGACTGGAGGCGGACAGGGAGGCAGGAAACAAGCTGCATTACCTGAAAGAGGATGCAGGAATGCTCACCGCTGAGAGAATTTACCGGTTTATCAAAAAGAACCCACTGACCAAGGCGGAAATGGAGCAGTGGAGAAGGCTGTTTGCTAAAGATGTTCATTTTTATTGGAAGGAAAAGGAAAAGTATGAAATAACGCTGGATCAATGGAAAAAAATAAGCGAAAGAGTGAAAGCGGATGTGAAATCTTTTTCTAAGGATAAAAATTCTTCGGAAAGCCTGGAAAAAAACCTTGCAGAAGCGACCAGAGATAGGTATGATTATGGGGAGTTGCTGCGGCGTTTTACGGTGATGGGAGAGGATATGCAGGTAAATGACGATGAGTTCGACTACATCTATTATACTTACGGTCTCTCAACCTATGGGGATATGCCTTTAGTCGAGCCGCTGGAATATAAGGATGCGAGAAAGGTAAAAGAATTTGTGATTGCCATAGATACTTCGGCGTCATGCCGAGGGGAAATTGTGCGGGAATTTATTCGGAGGACTTATTCTATCTTAAAGGGAACGGAGCATTTTTTCCAGAAAATCAATATCCATATCATACAATGTGACAGCGATGTCAGAAGTGACACGAAGATAGTTTCACAAGAGGATTTTGAAGACTTTATGAAAAATGGAAAGCTGAAAGGGTTCGGTTCTACGGATTTTCGGCCGGTATTTGAATATGTGGACGAACTTTTGGCAAAGGGGGAGTTCGAGAATTTAAAAGGTTTGATTTATTTTACGGATGGATATGGGGTGTACCCGTCGCGTATGCCAGGCTATGACACTATATTTGCATTTTTGGATGAAAATAATGAACGGCCGGATGTGCCGCCTTGGGCGATTCCGGTAGTATTGGATGGAGCGGATTATGACAATTAAACAGGCAAAGGAATATATTAAAAGTACAGTAAATTTGTATTTGAAAAAGGATGAGTTCGGCGAATACAGGATTCCGGTGGTGCGGCAGCGGCCAATTTTTCTGCTGGGTGCACCGGGGGTGGGGAAAACGGCGGTGATGGAGCAGATTGCCCAGGAATTGGGCATTGCGCTTGTTTCTTATTCCATGACCCATCATACGAGGCAATCTGCATTGGGGCTTCCTTTTATTGAAGAGAAGGAATATGAGGGGAAGAATTACCGGGTTTCGGAGTATACTATGAGCGAAATTATCGCTTCCATTTATGATGTGATGAGGGAAAGCGGCATTAAGGAGGGAATTTTGTTTTTGGATGAAATCAATTGCGTGTCCGAAACACTGGCGCCTTCCATGCTGCAGTTCCTGCAATATAAAGTATTCGGCAAGCATAAAGTGCCGGAGGGATGGGTGATTGTGACGGCAGGCAATCCGCCGGAGTATAATAAGTCGGTACGTGAATTCGATGTTGTGACCATGGACAGGCTGAAAGTCCTGGATGTGGAGGCGGAATACAGCGTATGGAAGGAGTATGCCCAGGAGCAGGGGATACACAATGTGATTACCAGCTATTTGGAATTGAAGAAGGAACATTTTTACCGGATAGAAACTACGGTGAAAGGACGTTCTTATGTGACGGCGAGAGGGTGGGAAGATTTATCCCAAATTCTTTATTTGTATGAGGAAGAAGGGCTGACAGCGGATGAGACGCTGATTGGCCAGTATCTGAGAAATGACAGGATTGTCAAGGAATTTACCGCTTATTATGATTTATATAATAAATATAAGAAAAATTATCATGTGGAAGATATTTTGGCTGGAAAAGCGCCGGAGGATACGGTAATCAGGGCAAAGGCGGCGGCTTTCGATGAGAGGCTTTCTTTGCTGAGCATGCTGATGGATAAGGTGCTTGGGGAAATACGGGAGCGGATGGAGAATGCAGATTACTTGAATGCTTTGATGCCGTTGTTAAAGGCAGTAAAAAATACAGCAGGAAATACTTGGGCAGGCGCATCGGCGAATGAAACAGTAAATGCATCAGCAAATGCAGCGGCAAGTACAGCGACAAATGAAGCAGCAAATATAACGGCGAATGAAACAGTAAACACAGTAGCAAATATACTGGAGAAGCAAATAGAAGCAAAGAGAAAATGGATGGATTCCCTGCAGGCAGCCAATGCCCTTTCCGATGAAGAGAGGAGAAAGTATAAAAGGGTAGTCCGGTTTTTGGAACGGGCCAGAAAAGAAGTGCAGATGGGGGATATGGGCCAAGGGGAGGAAGCGTTTTTACAGATTAAAAAGATGTTCGATGCCCAGGTAGGGGAGATGAAGGCGGATGTGGCTGAAACGAAGGGGAAACTGCATGCCTTGTTTGCATTTACTAAGGAAGCCTTTGGGGAAGAGAACGAAATGCTTATTCTTGTGACAGAACTGACGGTAAATACCGACAGTGCCCGTTTTATCGGTATGTTTGGATGCGAAGATTATCAGAAATATAACGGGCAGCTACGGCTCTCCGGGCGGCAGGAAGATTTGAGGCAGGAGATAGAGAAATTGGATCTATAAAGCAATGAAGTGCCGGGAAACGAAGGAGATAAAGCAATGAAGAGCTGGGAAACGAAGGAGATAAAGCAGCGAAAGGCCGGGAAACGAAAGGGATAAGACAAAAAGGGCCGGGCATCAAAAAATAATAAGGATATAAAGGGATAAACATGAAAAAGGGAACATGGAAAACGGAAGAAGGGGATTTTGGTTACCGGGTAGAGGGTGAAACTGGGGAAAATGGGCAACAGTGGATAACTGTGACGGATTATAGAGGAACACATTCACAAGTACATGTTCCGGCTCGGATAGAAGGCCTTGCGGTAAGGGCAGTGGAAAAGAAAGCCTTTTTGAGCAGAAAGAATTTGAGGAAAGTGGTTCTTCCAGAAGGGTTGGAGGAAGTTGGCGACTGGGCGTTTGCCTATTGTACGAATCTGGAGAGCGTGTGGCTGCCAAAGAAAAGGCTGAAGCTGGGCAACCGTGTTTTCATGGAATGTCCAGGGATACGCAGGATATATACTTATGAAATGACAGGATCGGAAATTGAAAATTCTCAATCCAAAGGTTCTGCCTGCCCTGCCTCCGCAAACTTGACAGGTGCGGAAAGCTGCGAAGAAATGGGATTAAATATGGAAGCGGCAGGGGGGAAGGAAGGCGTCATGGAACAGACAGCGGCATTGCTGGCAGCGGCGGCAGTGATGCTGGATGCGGAATATTTGTTGGATGTGCAGGAGGCAGGTACAAAGGCCTGGATACAAAAGTGGGATGCCAGGATGGCAGCCGTGATGGCAGCAGAGGATGGCGAGGGATATACGAAGATGATACTCTGCGGCGAAGAAGATTATGGATGCAGTCTGGAAGAATTTATCAGGAATAAGCGGAAGGGGAAAGTGCGCTTGGCGCTGCTCCGCTTGCTGAATCCGTTGGGGTTGGAAGAGGATGCCGCTGTTTTGTGGAAAGGGTATCTGCTGGCACATACGAAAGGATGTGAAACAGAAGAAACATGGGAAGTGCTGTTGGAAGAACATGGCTATGAGGAGAATTATTTCAGGCTGTTCGCAGAAATTGGAGCATTGCGTGAGGATAACTTTGACAGTATCCTAAAGGATATGGCAGAGGGGTATGCGGAAATGAAGGCATATTTTATCGGTTATCGTCAAAAGAATATGGAAAGTGTGGACTTTTTCGATGGGCTGTCTCTGGACGAAATATAGAGAAAGTTCTAAAGTGTTTAAAGGGAGACCGTTTGGATATATGAAGAATAGCATATGGGAAACAGGGATAGGAGGACTCCATGGCAGAGGAAAGGTTAATTGATGATATTTTAAAGCATTTGGATAGCGAGACGAAAATGGGTGTGATGCGGATGAGCGTAGAAATGGACGAAAAAAGCGATAAGCAGGTTCAAGTGTCGCATAAGTGCTGCCGTATGTACGGGCGGCCCGCCAACGAAACGGTAGGGCTGCTGGACAGCTATACCGATTTGAACGCTGGAAGGCCGGACAATGAAAAATGAATACATAACCGTCATGTTACATATAATGAATCTGTTCTTTGTACTTTTCGAAAAGGGTTTTATTGAATTCTTCTCCGCCGTCTACATTGGCACTATGGAAAATAGGGGGCTCGATGCCCATTTCCAGCAGATATTCCACGGTACGTACGACCAACATATTAACGATGGTACATCCCACGGCGCTGGAGGTGGGGGCGATTTTCTGGTTCATGCCCGGCAGCAGGATGCTGGAATCTTCGAAATCCCCGCAATTATCAATGACAATATCACAAACTTCAAACAATTTTTTCCCGCTTTTGTGCCTGCTGGTTACGCCGTTTGTATACTCCATATTGGTGAGGGCTGCAGTGAAAACGCCCATTTCTCTTGCCTTGACAGCCATTTCAATGGCTGCCGTATTGCGCCCGGAAACGGAATGGAGCAACAGGAAATCCCCTTCCCCGATGGGTGTATGTTTTAAAATCACTTCCGGATAACCATCAAGCTTTTCCATAGTGGAGGTCTGTGTCACAGGGCGGGTATTCAGCATAAATTCCGAAGGCAGGATAGCGTTTAACACTGCCAGCCCTCCGGTGCGGTAAAAAAGCTCCTGTGCCAGAATCCCCGCATGGGATGCGCCAAAGGCAAAAACACAGTGTTTGGCGGCGATGGTTTCAGCCATTTTTTTAGCACAGGTATCCATGGACTCCCACTGGGTATCCTTGACCCTTCTTAAAATGTCCTGTACATGTTCCAAATAATCAAAACTCATACTCATTATAGAATTCCTCCTGATATTATATTTTTTATAAAGGAAAGCAGTTCCTTACGATTTGGTATTTGCGCCATGCGGGCGCGGTAAACGGGGTCGCCAAGCAGATCCATTAGCGTAAACACATCTTGAATATGTTCATTTTGCCTGGGAACGGCCATGCAAATGCACCAGGATACCGGGTCATTTTTGTCATGCCCGAAGCAAACCGGGTTTTTGAGCCGCAAAAGCGACAGGCCGAAAAAGTGTACACCATCCTTAGGGTCGGCATGAGCCAGCGCTACGCCAGGGCAATAGACGAAATAGGCGCCATTGGTTTCACAGGATTGAATCATGGCATTTGTGTACCGGGAATCAATACTCCCGTCCATAAGGAGTGGTGTGCTGCTTTTGGAGATAACCTCTTTCCAATCCTGGCAGGCCACATCCAGCAGGATATTTTCCTCCTTTAGGAGAAACGGGATGCTTTTGGCCGTTTCTGCCAGCGGGGAAGCCAGAATGGGCTGTTTTTTCCGGCGGCTGATGCCGATAAAAATTTTCTGAAGCCGTATGATATCCTCATCTTCCAGCATGGGGGATACTTTGACCCATGTGTCCTCGGGTTCGCTTAAGGAAACCGTGGATAAAATGAAATCGTAATCATATATTTTCTTTACATCCGCCAGTTTGTGGTTGGATGTAACGGCCAGAATGCGGATGTTAAAAAAGTTTTTCAGCTGTTCTGCCAGAAAATTAGCGGTTCCAATGCCCGTATGGCATACAAGGATAACGCCGGGGGGCAGGTTGTCTTCATAATGGCGGTCAATGGCTACGACGAGGTAAATTAAAATCAAAGCAATATCATCTTTGCTGTAACTCCGGCCGGAAGCGCTTTCCAGGACAGAGATGTGGCGGCAAATCAGCTGGTAGATATCAGGATACTCTTCAATCATCTGCCCGGTATAATCATTTTCCAAAAATATTCCTTTTTCATGAGCCTTATCGATATCACGTAGATGGTTTTCCAGCTGGTCTACAATTTTTGCGTCCTGATGGACGGGGATGGAGATATCGTGGCTTATTTTTATAAGAAAGCTGTTTAACGCAACATGCAGACGGACATCCCATGCATTTTCAAGGCCAGGATGGTGGTAAAAACGGCTTTGTCTGAACTGGGAAGCCAAAAAGCAGATTTCGGCTTCGTTGTAAGTGAAATGATAGAGGATGGAAAGATGCCTGAGAATATGTGCGGACAATTCCCCGGCTTCCATATTTCCCAAAGAATTAAACGGCAGTGTTTCTTCTATCATTTCTCCTTGGCATAACCTGCCAACAGTCAGGGAGAGAACGAAAATCATTTCATCGAATCTGGTATCGGTTACTTCCAAATCATAGGTTTCCTCCGCCTCCAAAAGGAGTGTGCGTATTTCCGGAAAGTAACTTTCCAGATTCCATTCGTCATAAAGGAATCGTTCATATATATTCACTTCCCTCCGCAAAGAAAAGGTGGAACCCATGGAAGAGCGGACAAGCCTTAGGATGATCTCCCTTCTTTGAAGTTCACCGACTTCGATGCGATACCCCTTGTTCATGGAAGGGGCGAAACGGATACCATACTCTGAAAGGTAACGTTTTACTTGTTCAATATCCTTTAATAAGGTAGTCCGGCTGACGTTAAGCTTTTCCGACAGTTCAAAAAGATTACAGTAGTCATTGCTGGCCAGAAGAAGGAGGAAAAGGAGCTGCCCTCGTTCATCCGGGGAGAGTTTGTAAAAATAGAATTCATTGTCCACAGCAGCTTCCAGGAGGAGGCCGCTTTCCGAAGAATCCCCGGTAAACGAAATCCCTCCATTGGATATATCCAGGCTGGCGGACAGATTTTGCTCTTTCAGGAAATCCTGTATGGACTGTATGTAATTCCGTATGGAACGGGTACTGACGCCAAGACGGGATGCCAAATCTTCATAATGGAAAAACTGTCCGGGAGAGTTTAAAAGTATGGCGAGAAGTTTGCTTGTCTGTCTGTTCATAATATAAAAGTCTCCTTTCCCAGTTTAATTTCGTTGTTGTTCCCAGTTTAGTTTCATTATAACGAAGCCCCAAAAGGGGAGGAAGACAAGATTGTTTCCAAACCTGTTGAAACATTGTGAACTATGCAGCATGAATCTGAAGTGCTATGCTGAATATACAAAAAATATGATAAAGGAGGTCTTATCTTTGGAGAACATTTTGAACGAAAGCCATATACGCATCAGGGAAGAGGCGCGGGATTGGGAAGGGGCAATCCGCAGGGCCGGTGAAGTCCTGGTGCAGGCCGGGAGCATTAAGCCTGGCTATATTGATAAAATGATACGTTCGGTCAAAGAACTTGGCCCCTATATCGTGATTATGCCCGGATTTGCACTGGCACATGCAGCTCCCTGTGAGGACGTGATAAAAAGTGATATTGCCCTTATTACGTTGAAAAATCCGGTTTGCTTTGAAAGCCCCAATGATCCTGTGTCCGTAGTGCTGTGTTTAGGATGCACGGACAGCAGTTCCCATCTGGATATGCTGTCGGTCATTGCAGAACTTTTGATGGAAGAAGACCGTATCCCGGAAATTGCAAAAGCGGGCAGTACAAAAGAAGTGATTGAGGTATTAACAGGGGGTATCGCCTCAAAGGAAGAGGAAAGAGAGGCCGGGAGGCTATAAAAACGGAAAGGAAGGAGAAAGACGGGAATGATAAAAATTCAGACGGTTTGCGGATTTGGATGCGGTTCATCGTTGTTCCTGAAAATGAAAATTCAGGATATTTTAAAGGAAAACAATCTGGAGGCGGAGGTTTTTTGCGGGGATATCGGTACTTGTATTTCCACTCCCTGTGATGTTATCTTCACTTCGGAAGAACTGGCCGGGCGGATTAAAGACCGCAGCAAAGTTCCGGTTGTGACGATTGGGAGTTTTGTCAATAAAAAAGAGGTTACGGCAAAAACATTGGAATTTTTCCAGAGTTTAGAGTAATCGGAGTGCCTGGAAAACAGGCGGATTGGGGATAAAGAAATTAAGGCCGATAAATATCGGCACTGATAGAAAGGAAAGGTTTTTTTATGGCTATACTTAATTTTATTATCAATGAAATATTCGGGCAGGGGGCTATTTTCCTGGCTTTGATTGCAATGATTGGTTTGATTTTGCAGAAGAAGTCTTTCAGCGAAATCGTGAGGGGAACGATGATGACGGCTATCGGGTTTTTCGTATTATCTCAGGGGACCGGAATTATCACGGGCAATTCCATTAACGGTTTAGCCGCAGCGTTTAATACTATGATGCCTACGGCGAACGGGAAACCGGATGTGGATATGTCAGGTTTCGGAACGCAGATAGGTATTGTAATGCTGGTTGCATTTGCATTCAATCTGTTGTTTGCGCGTTTTACTAAATGGAAATCCGTTTTCCTTACCGGGCATATGCTGTATTGGTTCCCCTATGTATTCATTGCAGCCGGGGTGGATGCGGGATTAACAGGCGGCAAGCTGATTGTGCTGGCAACCATTTTTACAGGTGCATATATGGTAATTTCGCCTAACCTGATGCGGCCTTTGGTGAAGGAGGTAACCGGGGACGACAGCTTTACGATTGGCCATCCTACAACAGTCCTTTCTCTTATTTCCGGTTATTTGGGCAAGTTAATCGGTAATAAGGAAAAGTCTACGGAAGATATCAAATTCCCGAAAGCATTGGGGTTCTTGCGTGAAGTATCCATTACAGGATCTATTGTAATTTGTCTGACCTATATTGTTATGTTCTTTATTTTAAAGATAAACTGTTTTGCGCCTGCAGAAGTATGGGGGTATGCAGGGGGAACAACGGGAATTTTCACTTATATCTTTACGCAGTCCATTTATTTTGGCGTCGGTGTTACTGTTATGCTTCTGGGTGTGCGTATGTTGATTGGGGAAATCGTTCCGGCTTTCAAGGGTATTGCGGAAAAGGTGGTGCCCGGTGCGATTCCGGCTTTGGACTGCCCGGTTATCTTTGACTGTGCGCCTAATGCGCTGATTATTGGCTTTATCGTGGCTATGATTACTTCTACGATTACGATTGTATTGACGGCGGGGATGTTCCCTACGGTTATCATTCCGCTTACCTTTACTTGTTTCTTTGAAATTGGGTGTGCTTCCGTTATTGGGAATGCTACCGGCGGTATCAGGGGATGTGTCGTGGGGGCGGCGCTTAGCGGCATTATTATGGTATTCCTGGTAGGGTTTGGTTCTTATTTCTTTGGGAATACGATTAATAATTGGATGCTGGTGTATGGCGGACAGGATTTCTCTTTATGGGGGATTATTGAAGGGTTGATTGCTAGGATTATTTCTTAGTATAGAGGACTGAGAATAGAGGACTGAGAATAGAGGACGGGAAATCAATTTTCAGTGGCAGCACAGGGGCCGGCGCCCTTTGGGGCAGTGGCCTGGCTGCACGAGGGTGGGTTTTTCGACTAGGCAAAAAAAGCAGATTTCACTAATGAAATGGTTGTAGGAATTGGAATGCGGACGGGTCAGAAGCACGGGCATCCTTGCCCTGGCTTCTTGAAAACGCCATCCATGGCGTTTTCCCCCTGGGTATTGGCCATTTCATAAGTGAAATTTCTGCTTTTTTTGCAATAGTCGCAAAACCCATCCCTGTGCAGCCAGGCCACTGCCCCAAAGGGTGTCGGCCCCTGTGCTGCCACTGAAAATTGATTTCCCTGGGGGGTGGAGGGAGGTAGGATGAACTGGAAGGTGAGGATGGCTAGGGAAGGGCTAGGGAAGAGTTGTAACAGTTTAGCCCAGGACTTTGCATTTGCTGCAAAGTAGGACTTTTAAAAAAGTCCGTACCAATGTGTAAATGTGACAAGGAATCCGGCCTTTTGCCGTAGGCAAAACTCAAAATGGACGGATTTCGTAACAGGGAAGCCGAAAGGCTGAACTGTTACAAGAACTGGGGGAGAACTGGGGGGTGGCTTGACGGGGGAATTGTGGCTGTGATAAACTTTTTGGTATGTAGGGGAGTGGTTTGGGGATGGAAAATCGGATATTTTTGGATTTGTTTCTGTGGGCAATGAGGCGGGCGGCCGTATTGGTGCGGATTCTTGGAGGTTGCCGTAAGGAATAGGTAGTAGGCAGTCTGTTTTCTGGGGAATTAAATTTTATGTTGTGTGGTTTGGGATGGATGTTGGATGGGATGATTGTTAGTGAAGGGGATGCGCCGATGGCTGAAGAGAAAATAAGGTATCCTTTGAAAAATAAGTTGATTGTTTTGATACTTGTGGCGATGGTGCCGATTCTTTATATTACGATTTATTTGATTATGGCGCTTTTGAATTATAGCAGGGCTTATGACCGGATTGTAAGTAGTATGACGGTTGCTAATAATTATAATATGAATTTTAAAGAGGAGATGGATGAGAGTCTTTATAAGCTGGTGGTTAGTAATGTGACTTTTGATACGATTGAGGAGGACGGAACGTTAAAGGATCCTTATAAGTTGATAGAGGAACTGAGGGGCGGGAGTAATAATTTGTTGGCGATGACGACGGATAGGGATAGCCGTGTCTGGCTGCAGAGCCTTCTGCGGAATGTGGATACGCTGGAGGATAGGGTGGAGGATATTAAGGCGAATCAGGAGGCGGAGGGGCAGTATGAAAAGAATATAGATATGCTGTATAATGATATTTATATTTTGACTGAGCTGATACAGGATGATATCCAGTATTATATTTATTATCAGACCAGGAGCATTGAGCAGTTAAAGGTTCGTCTTAATACGGAAGTGGAACATGTGATTCTGATTAGTATATTGCTGGGGGGATGTATTGTTGTCTGTGTAATTTTAATTACCAGTGCCATTTTAAACAGTATTACAAAGCCGATTCAGGAACTTTGCAGGATTACCAGCCGGATTGCGGAGGGGAATTTTTCGGATAGGGCGAAAATGGAGACGAAGGATGAGTTGGAGGTGCTTTCCCACAGCGTCAATGATATGTCGGAAAATCTGGAAGTTATGGTGCATCAGATTAAGGAGGATGAGAGGAAGATGCGTTATGCGGAGCTGCGGCTTTTGCAGGAGCAGATTAATCCTCATTTTCTGTATAATACGCTTGATACAATTGTCTGGCTGATAGAAGGGGATGACCCGGATAAGGCGGTGGATATGGTGGTGGCGCTTTCGGAGTTTTTCCGTCTGGTGCTTAGCAAGGGGAAGGAATATATTTCTATCCGGGAGGAAAAGGAGCATATCCGGGGGTATTTGGAGATTCAGCAGGTGCGTTACCGAGATATTCTGGATTATGAGATTGATATAGACGAGGAATTGTATCAATATAAGATTTTGAAGCTGACGCTGCAGCCGCTGGTAGAAAACTCTTTATATCATGGTATTAAGTATAAACGGGCAAAGGGTAAAATATGGATTACAGGACGGATGGAGCCGGATGTAAATGCGGAAAATGATAGGCTTTTGTTGTGCGTGCAGGATAATGGAGTGGGGATGGACGAGGAGGAGTTAGAACGCCTGCGGATAGAAATTGGGAAACCGTGCAAAGAAACAGAACGGGGGTTTGGGCTGGCTAATGTGAATGAGAGGATTCGGATGAACTTTGGTATGGAATATGGGATGACGATTGAATCGGAAAAGGGTGTGGGAACAAAGGTGAGCATAGTCATTCCGGCCGTGAAGCTATTTGAATAACCTTCGGGGGTGCTTTTGACGGAAAAGGCGGATAATGATAAAAAAGGGGAAAGCGCATGAAAAAAATATTGGAAAAATTAGAAGAGATTTTTTTCGGGCATGTGGGTATATGTATCCTGCTGCTTTGTGTTGTACCTTTTATATTCGTTAGCCACGGGCTCTTTAGGGAGATTGAAGTAGAGCAGCAGCCCTTCGATGTGGGAACGGAAGATTTGATCGTGGTAGGGTTTTCCCAGTTGGGAAGCGAGTCGGGGTGGCGGACGGCCCATACGCTTTCGGTTCAGGAGGCGTTGACAAAGGATACGGGCTATTTCCTGATTTTTAACAATGCCAGACAGATGCAGGAAAATCAGATTAAAGCGATTCGAAGTTTTATTTCACAAAGGGTGGATTATATCGTATTTGCACCGGTGATTGAAAGCGGCTGGGACACTGTGCTACAGGAGGCGAAGGATGCCGGAATTCCGGTTATTATCATAGACCGTATGGTGAATATAAAAGATGATTCCCTCTATACTACATGGATTGGAACGGATGCCTGGGAAGAAGGAAGAAAGGCGGGGAGATGGCTGGAGGGATATCTAAGGGAAAAAAACAGACAGGCGGAAAGAATCAATATTGTGGTACTGCAGGGAACGATAGGCTCTACGGCGGAAATCGGCAGAAGCGAGGGATTTGAAGAGATTGCCGCCATGCATGAAAATTGGCGTATTTTGGAATCTGCAACAGCGGATTTTACAGCCGCGAAGGGAAAAGAAGTGATGGCAGAAATGCTTTGCCGTTATCCCAAGATTGATGTGCTGGTGTCTCAGAATGACGATATGACGATGGGGGCTATAGAGGCGATGCAGGAGGCCGGGGTCAGTTTTGGGGAAAACGGGCAGGTGGCGGTGATTTCCTTTGATGCCATCCGGGATGCCCTGGAAATGGTGGATGAAGGGCATATCAACGTGGATATCGAATGCAATCCGGTACAGGGGAGTTATATTGACATGATTATTCAAAAGCTGGAAAATGGGGAACAGGTAGAAAGAAGTTACGTAGTGGAAGAAAATATTTTTACGAAGGACAATGTTGGCAGGTTTCTGGAGGACAGGACATATTAATTTGGAGAGGGAGAGGGCAGGCGGATGCTGAAAGTATTTTTGGTGGAAGATGAAAGTATTGTCAGGGAGGGGCTGAAGAACAATATCCCCTGGCAGGAATACGGTTACCAATTTATGGGAGAGGCGAGCGATGGGGAAATGGCGCTGCCAATGATACGGAAAATCCAGCCGGATGTTTTGATTACGGATATCAAAATGCCTTTTATGGACGGTCTGGCACTGAGCCAGATTGTTGCCCAGGAAATACCGGATGTTAAGATTATTATTATCAGCGGCTATGATGAATTTGAATATGCGCAGCGTGCTATCCGTGTAGGTGTGGAACGGTATCTGTTAAAGCCCATTACAAGGGGGGCTTTACGGAAAGTGCTTTTGGAGATACGGGAAAAGATAGAAACGGAAATGGAGCAGAAAAACTACCTGGAAACCTTTCAGAACGAAATGAAGGAATTTGAGGATTATGCCCGCAGAAATTTTTTGGAAAAGGTGTTTGGGGGCGTATTGTCCGTACAGCAGATTTATGAGGAGGCGGCGAAGCTGTCGCTGGAACTGGACGGCCCCTGCTATAACCTTGTGCTTTTGAACCTGCAAGTAAAGAGGCGGAATCCGGAGATGGCCATGCGTGAGCCGGAAGGGTTTGATAAGGTCAGGGAGGCATTGTTCCGGTATTTTATGCGGTTTCCCGAATATCTGGTCTTCCGTTGGAACATCAGCCTCTATGGGGTGCTGATAAAGGGTGAGGAAGAGCGGATGGAGGAATGGAAGGAACGCTGTATCACCAATATAGAAAAGATTTGCACCGAAGAGGAAGATTCCATGGAGTGGTATGCTGCGGTGGGCGAAGCGGTGGGGAGGCTTTCCCTTCTGCCGGAGTGCTATACGAAGGTAAACCATATACTGGCCCATAGATTTTTTAATCCTAAAAGGCATATCCTGACGGAAAAGGACGCGGTAGAGTTCCTGCCGGGAAAGGATACAAAAAGCTTTGAGGCCGTGGACAGTGCGAAGATGAATCCGGAGATTATTCAAGGATTTTTGAGGGAAGGAACCCAGGAAGAGACGGAGGATTTCGCAAGGGGCTATCTGGCAGGGGTGAAGGATGCGTTGGAATCCAGATTGTTTCGGGATTACTTGCTGTTAAATATACGTTTTACCATTATAAATTATATGGAAATGCTGGGGATTAGCCAGCAGGATTTCCTGGCGGAAGACGACAGCGAGAAGGTGCATGAGGCGTCCGTAAACGGCGGGGAACTTTATGATTATATGAAGGAACTTTTGGAAAGGGCCTTGATGCTGCGGGATAGGGAGAACGAAAATCAAGGCAAGCGGATATTGAAAAAAGCATTGGAATATATAGAGGAGAATTTCAGCGACGAATCGCTTTCTTTAAATAGCGTAGCGGGGGTCATCGGCGTCAGCGGGAATTATTTCAGCAGTGTATTTAGTCAGGAAATGAAAATTACCTTTATCGAATATGTTACGAAAAAGCGTATGGAAAAAGCAAAAAAACTGCTGCGCCAGAGCGAAATGCATTCCGGGGAGATTGCGGCAAAGGTGGGGTATAAAGACCCCCATTATTTCAGTTTTGTGTTTAAAAAGACAGTGGGCTGTACGCCCAGGGAATATAGGAATGGGAGATAGCCCATAAGGGGGCGGCTAGAAATTCATTCCCTCGGACGGGGGCGCCCCGGCGCTCCGCTTGATGGTGAGGTGCCAGGGGAGTTTCTGGGAAGTGATGGGAGACCCCTTCATCAGCTTAAGGATACTTTCGGCGGCAACGGTTCCCATTTCGTGTTGTTTATGGGATAGGGAAGTAATCTGAATGGGCGAAAGGTCGTTTAAGTAGGAGTTGTCAAAGCAGACAACGCTAAGGTCTTCGGGAATTCGTATATTTTTGTAAGTCAATTCTTTTATAAGCCAGTAAGCGATTTCGTCATTATGGCAGACTATGGCTGTGGCATTCTTTAGCTGTTTTAGTATAAATTCCGACAAAAATCCCGTGTCCTGCTTTTTTTGCAAAGCAGTGAGCCTGGCAGTGTCGAAATGGCAGATGCGTTCTTCATCAAAAGGAAGCTTTTCATCCCGCAGTGCGGATAAAAGGCCAAAAAGGCGTTCTGTGCCTTGTATGTCATCATCTTTGAAAATGCCGGCTATTTTCTTATGGCCTAAAGAGGAGAGATACTTGCCCAGGTGGTAGCCGCCCCCATAATTATCATCTTTTATGGAAGGGAAATCGGGCATATTGCTGTAACTTCCATGGAAAAATAATATGGACGTACCTTTTTCAAAAAGACGTTCATATAAATCATGGTTGGGTGTGGGAAGGCTTGTTTTGCAGCCTTCGCTTAAAATGCCGCGGACAGGATGCTCCAACAGTTCTTGCAGAATATCCCGTTCTTTGGAAATCTGGTTGTCCGTAACATAAACTGTGGTGCGAAAGCCTTTGGCCTGGAGGACGGCCCGCATATCCGCCAGGAGGGCGGGATAAATATGCTCCGCATCAGAACAGGCTAAAACCGCCACAGTATCTTTTTCCGGGCTGCCGGAAAGGCCGGTGGTATAAGAACCGCTGCCCTGCCGCTTTTCGATTAAATGTTCGTCTTCTAAAATGGAGAGGGCTTTCCGGACAGTCTGACGGCTGACCCCATATGTCCTGCAAAGGGCATCTTCCGTTGGAAGCCGGAAGGTATCTTTCGCATTTTCTGCTATAAGTTTTTTTAACAGTTCGGCGATCCGAATATACTTTGCAGGCATAAAAAATCCCCTTTTCCATAATGATTTGGTACAAAACGGTTTTCTGTAAAGACAGCATATAAGAAAAGAGCCATTAAGAAAAGTGAAAAATTTCTTGAATTATTCACTGGCAGCCTGTAATTTTCTATATTTTATCAAAAGCAATTCTTATTTTGGTCAATTTGGCATAAGCTTTAAAAGGCGAAATCTGTAAAAAAGAGAGCACAAATTTTCGAAAATCTTAAAATATCAAACTAAATCGTGAAATATCCAAACAAAATGACAAAATTTGTATCAAAAAATGGCATAATAACTAAAAATTTGTATTGTTTATAAGAACGAAATCGTAAAAAGTGCACAAAAATCAGTTGCGTATAAAAATTATATCAGTTAAAGTAAATTTACGGAAACAGCAAAGGCTGTTCCGGCGCAAAAAAAATATTCATTAGGGAGGAAAGAAAATGAAGAAAAAAATTGCGTTATTATTAATGGCTGCAATGACAATTTCCACATTGGCTGCATGTGGCAATTCGGCAGCAGAACAGGCTCCGGCATCAACGACAGAAGAGGCACCGGCAGAAGAAGCAGCACCTGAGGAAGAGGCACCGGCGGAAGAAGCAGCACCTGAGGAAGAGGCGCCGGCAGAAGAAGCGGCACCGGCAGCTGACGGTGAACTTATTACAGTAGGATTTGCACAGGTTGGCCATGAATCCGACTGGCGTGCAGCTAACACAAAGAATTACCAGGATACTTTCAGCGAAGCAAACGGCTATGAATTATCTTTCGTAGACTGTGACAATGACCACGCTGTACAGATCGAAACGGTCCGCGGCTTCATCGAGCAGGAACTTGATTACATCTGCATCGCTCCGATTCAGTCCGCAGGCTGGGATACGGTTCTTCAGGAAGCACAGGATGCAGGCATCCCGGTTCTGATTGTTGACCGTGCAGTGGACGCAGACCCTTCTCTGTATACAACGGCTCTTGGGTGCGATATGGTTGCTGAAGGCGAAGCAGCAGGAAACTGGCTGGCTGAATACCTGAATGGCGAAGCAGCGAACATCCTCGTTATCGAAGGCTCTGTTGGCGCATCCGCAACACTTGGACGTACAGAAGGCTTTAACAATATTGTGGCAAATAACTCTAACTGGACAGTTCTTGATTCCCAGTCCGGTGACTTTACACAGGCTGGCGGACAGGAAGTTATGGAATCCTTCATTAAATCCTACAGCGATTTCAACGTAGTTGTATGCCAGAATGATAACGAAGCATACGGCGCAATGGACGCAATGGATGCAGCAGGCATTACATACGGCGTTGACGGCGATGTAACCATCATTTCCTTTGATGCTACTCATGACGGACTTCAGTATACACTGGATGGCAAAATCACCTGTAACGTAGAGTGTAACCCTCTGCAGGCTGGTTTCGCAGAAGAAGTTATTAAGAAACTGGAAGCCGGCGAAGCAGTAGACGCATGGACGCTGGTTAAAGACGAAGCTTTCGTAGCACCTGGTATTGAAAGCGCATATGCAGTAACTATGAGCCAGGAAGTACTGGATGGCCGTGCTTACTAATATGGATGCCTGAGCATTGCTGACTGTAAGCAAAAGCTTGGAAGAAAATTTTAGGATGAAATAAATGGTAAAAGGGAGAAATTCCCCAGGAGACTTGGGTTTCTCCCTTTTGCGTAATAAAAAAGAATGCTTCGCATTCTCTGCAAGTTATAGTATTACCTGGGAAGAAAACTCTGGAAGGAGACGTCTGCATGGAAAATAATGTTATTTTAAGTATGAAAGGAATTTGTATGACATTCCCCGGTGTAAAAGCGTTGGAAAATGTGGATTTTAATTTAAAAAGAGGTGAAATACGTGCGCTCATGGGGGAAAATGGCGCCGGAAAATCCACGCTGATTAAATGTCTTACTGGGGTAAACAAATTTGAGTCCGGAGAAATTTACCTGGATGGCATCAATGGGCCTATTGTGAATAAGGATACCATGGATGCCCAGAAAAAAGGGATTTCTACGGTTTATCAGGAGGTGAATCTCTGCCCGAACCTTTCTGTAGCCGAGAATCTGTTCATCGGCAGAGAGCCTATGACAAAAATTGGAACGGTAAACCGAAAGAAGATGAATGAAATGGCGGCAAAGCTGATGAAGGATCTGAATTTGGACATTGATGTGACCCAGAACCTGGAAGAGTATTCCCTGGCTTTGCAGCAGATGATAGCGATTGCCCGGGCGGTGGATATGGACTGTAAGGTTCTTATCCTGGATGAACCCACATCCTCGCTGGATGATAACGAAGTGGCGAAGCTTTTTGGCATGATGCGAAGGCTTAGAGGGCAGGGTGTTGGCATTGTTTTCGTCACCCATTTCCTGGAGCAGGTTTATGAAGTCTGCGATGGCATCACTGTTCTTCGGAACGGCACTCTCGTAGGGGAATACAGCATCGAGGAACTGCCCCGCGTGAAGCTGGTGGCAGCTATGATGGGTAAAGATTTCGATGATTTGGCGAGTATCAAGCCGGAAGGCAGCGGCGATAAATCCAAAGAGCCTCTTGTTATCGATGCAAAAGGATTGAGCCATGCGGGAACAATTAAACCTTTCGATCTGGAGATACATAAAGGGGAAGTAATCGGGCTGACCGGGCTATTGGGGAGCGGCCGAAGCGAACTGGCAAGAGCTATTTATGGTGCGGACAGGGCGCAGACCGGTACGTTAAAAGTAAAAGAACAGGAAGTGACGATTAAAAATCCTATCGATGCCATGAACCTGGGCATGGGGCTCTTGCCGGATGACAGGAAGGCGGAAGGGATTATTGGGGATCTGTCTGTCCGGGAAAATATTATCCTTGCCATGCAGGCGAAGCTGGGTATCTTCAAGAAGATTCCCATGTCGAAGCAGATTGAGATAGCGGATAAGTTTATCGAACTGCTCCAAATAAAGACGGCGAGCAGGGAAACTTTGATTAAACAGCTTTCCGGCGGTAATCAGCAGAAGGTTATTCTGGCAAGATGGCTGGCAACGAATCCGGATTTCCTGATTTTGGATGAACCCACCCGTGGTATCGACATCGGAACAAAGACAGAGATCCAGAAATTGGTTATCCAGCTTGCGGAAGAAGGCAAGAGCGTGATGTTCATTTCTTCCGAAATCGAAGAAATGCTAAGAACCTGTAACCGTATGGCAGTTCTTAGGGATGGCTCCAAGGTTGGTGAAATCAGCGGGGAAGAATTATCCCAGGAAGGCGTTATGAAGGCGATTGCGGGAGGTGGAAAATAATGGATAAAATAAAAAAAATTACAAAAATGAAGCTATTCCTGCCAATCTTCAGCATGATTCTCGTTATGATGATTAATGTGATTTACGATATTGCCAGCGGGAATGCCCCTTTTAGTTTCTTCTCAATCAGTATTAATAACGGTATTTTGTATGGGCGTCTCATTGATGTATTAAACAGGGGAAGTGAAGTGGCGATTCTTGCAATCGGCATGACATTGGTAGTATCCGCATCTGCAGGTACGGATATTTCAGTAGGATCTGTTATGAGCTTGTCCGGCGGCTTATGCTGCATGCTTTTGGCAGGATACGGCGTAACCAATGTAAGTGAATATAATGTTCCCCTTTGGGTTGGCATGCTGGCAGGCATTGCAATCGCCTGCGTCTGCGGTTTGTTCAACGGATTTCTGGTGGCCTATATGAATATACAGCCCATGGTGGCTACGCTGATCCTCTGGTCGGCGGGCAGGGCAATCGGGCTTCTTTTGTGCAACAGCAATATCGTATACGTGCGTGTGCCTTCTTTCCAGTTCTTCGGGGCATATTGCGGCATCATCCCGACTCCGATTATTATTGCAGCAGTTTGTGTCGCTATAGCGGCTGTTATATTAAAAGTGACTGCGCTGGGAACATACATCCAGAGCGTAGGGATTAATAAAAAAGCTTCCAGGATTTCCGGTTTTAATTCGGCAAAAATTATCCTGCTTTGCTATGTGATTTGCGGTTTGTGCGCGGGCATTGCGGGCCTGGTTGCAACGTGCAGGATTTATTCTGCGGATACTAATAATATCGGCCTGAACATGGAATTGGATGCAATTCTTGCGGTAGCACTGGGAGGCAACAGCTTAGGCGGCGGTAAGTTCAATCTGGCAGGCTCTATTATTGGTGCTTATACGATTCAGGCCATTACCACAACACTGTACGCGCTTGGTGTTTCTTCCGCACAGGCACCTGTGTTTAAGGCGATTGTGGTTATCCTCATCGTAGTGATTCAATCCGGGCCGGTAAAAGATTATTTCAAAAAACTGTCCGCGAAAAAAGCAGCAAAGGAGGCGGTACAGGCATGAAAAAATTAAAACTGGGTGGAAACAATATATTGCTTGCAATTACGGTAGCACTGTTTGTAATCATGTATCTGGGCGGCTGCATAATTTATGCGGATAAAGGGTTTACCCATTTTCAGACATTTTTGAATGTGCTGATAAATAATGCGGGGCTGATTGCGGTGGCAGCCGGTATGACCTGCGTGATGCTGACCGGAGGAATTGATATTTCCGTAGGTTCCCTCATCGCTATGGACTGTATGCTGTTGGCGGTGGGCATGGAAGAATGGGGCATGAAGAGCCCGGTGCTTATGGTGATTGTGCTGCTTATCGGCTTGGTGTTCGGTTTGGTGCAGGGGTTTTGTGTGTCATATTTGGAGATACAGCCCTTTATCGTGACAATGGCGGGGATGTTCTTTGCCAGAGGTATGACGGCAGTGATTTGTAAAGACCAGGTAAGTATCGTCTCGGATAAGCTGTTTACGGCTATTTCCGGTGCGAAGATTAAGATTCCCTTTGGTGGGTATATGAATAAAAAAGGGGTTTATCAGGTGCCTTTTATCCGGCCGACGGTTATAGTGGCTTTGCTGGTTGTAATTTTTGTTTATCTGATGTTAAAGTATACGAAATTCGGCAGAAGCATTTATGCGGTGGGCGGCAATCAGGTATCGGCAACCCTGATGGGCTTGAATGTACGTAAAACGAAGCTTTTGACTTATACATTGAGCAGTTTTCTCACTTCTATCGGGGGTATCTGCTATTGTCTGAATACGATGTGCGGCACTACCACACAGGCAACGGGGCTGGAGATGGATGCGATTTCTTCGGCGGTTATCGGCGGAACGCTCTTAACTGGCGGTGTGGGCAATGTGCTCGGTTCCCTTGTGGGGGTGCTGATTAACGGTACGATTTCGACCTTGGTAAAGACCAATGGGAAATTGGTGAGCTCCTGGGCCAATATTATTACGGCTATTCTGTTATGCTTCTTTATTCTGCTGCAGGCTGTGTTTGCTAAGATTAAGGAAAGCAAGAAGGCATAAAATAACATTATTTTCCGGCAAGGACCTGTCTGTTGTGGGCAGGTCTTTGCTATTTGTGCACACGGGCATTCATGCCAAAGGACATAAAAGAGTAAGACAAACTTTCCGTAAAAAAATTACGGTAATCTATTGTGAAAGGTTGCAAAGATGGTTATACTGTAATCATAGATTTGTGTGCAAATAATCTATAGGAAGGGATGGCAGGGAAATGTTAAAGAAATTTACATTGAAAAATTACAAAAATTTTAAAGATGAGATATCTATAGATTTTGAAAATACTGCAGGGTATCAGTTTAGTACAGACTGTATCACTGATGGAACTATCAGTAAAATGTTGATTTATGGTAGGAATGCGACGGGAAAAACAAATTTGGGAAAGGCGTTGATTGATATATGTATGACAATGTTTGGTGTGCGGCGTTATGCTGATACAGGAGTATTTCTTAATGCGGATTCAATAGACGAAACGGCGACTTTTTCATATGAATTTAGGTTTGAAAATAATGAATTAATATATCGCTATACCAGATTTTATAATCAAGAACTTAGGAATGAAGAATTGCGCATTAACAAAAAAACTATTTTTAGTTGTGATTTCGAAAATAATAAATTTGATTTTAAGAATCTTAAATATATAAATGCAGAAACAGCTAGTATAGATAGATATCTACAATCAGTAGATATTGATGATGAAGAAGAACTTCAAGAGCCTAAGTTACCATTTCTGAGATGGTTGATAAGTAATGTTGCATTGAACAGTGATTCTATTTTAATTGAATTAGCTAATTATACGAGAAGAATGCTTATGATTACAGCCGGAAATACAATGTTAAGAACTTCAAGAAGAATGAATGATTCTTTTTATGAGTTGCTGGAGGACTCAAATAGATTAAAAGATTTAGAATATTTTCTTAATGAAATGGGTATAGCGTGTAAATTGATATTACAGAAATTACCAGATGGTCAGAGAGAGTTATATTTTGAACATGAGAAATTAGTGCCGTTTTATGAAACTGCATCCAGTGGAACTTTAGCATTAGTTGATCTATATAGGCGATTGATACCTAAAAATTGGGATCCATCTTTTATATATTTAGATGAATTTGACGCATTTTATCATTATGAAATGTCAGAGAAAGTCATAAATTTTTTTAAGAGAAGATATCCAAAATGTCAGATTATTATGACTTCCCATAATACTAATCTAATGACCAATCGGCTGATGCGCCCAGATTGTTTGTTTATTTTATCAAGAGCGGGCGCATTGACTGCACTTTGCAATGCAACGGAAAGGGAACTGCGAGAAGGACACAATCTCGAAAAGATGTACATCAGTGGGGAGTTTGATAAATATGAATGATTATCGGGGCAGGGCAAGAAAGCGAAGTCAAAACCTGTTGATCGTAGAGGGGCATCATGAGAAAAATAAGTTATTTTGGCTGATTTTCAAATGTTTTCCTGAAATCAATATCAACATGGACGAAATATGGATTTATGGAACAAATATCTACCAGTTATATAACGATATAGTGAAAGAGTACGGTGAAAAGTGGGCAGAGGAAAATGTGGATATTGATTTACCCTTTGTTATTAGTAAGAAACAATATCCGGATGGACTTCGGTATAAAGAAGATTTTACAAATATAGTTTTAGTATTTGATTATGAGCGGCATGATACGAATTTCTCGGAAGAAAAGATTTTAGAAATGCAAAGATGTTTTGCTGATGCTGCGGATGTGGGAAAGCTATATATTAATTATCCTATGATTGAATCATATCGGCATTTGTGTCAATTGCCGGATGATGATTTTGCTGAAAGGAAAATTCCGGTATCATTGCAACGAGGAAAGGAATATAAAGCATTAGTAAAACAAGAATCTATACTGGGTTCAAAGGTTGATTTTCCACATCGAATAGATGATTTGCTTGAAAAGCGATTTGGAGTAAGCGATATAGAAAAAAGGAAAAAGTGCTGTGGTAAAATTTTAGAAATATCTTCAGTCAACAGCATGGAACATGTTATTGATAATGCTTTACAAGAAGTGGTCGCAGAGCATATTTTACCCACAGCAAAATATCAGTTGGTAGATTGGGTTGCAAAACAGGAGTATGTTCATATGAATCTAACGTATTGGGAATATATAAGAGGTGTATTTAAGCAGGTTATATATCACAATATTTCTAAAGCTAATAGAATTCAATACGGACAATATCAGATCCCGGAGCACAAATATAAAGGATATTTTGAAAGATTGGATTTAACTGAAATATTAAAAGTGCAGAATTTAGCAAGTAAAGATAAAATAACGGGATTTATTTGGGTGTTAAATACTTGTATTTATTTTATCGCAGAATATAATTTCAGATTAGTAATGGACTGATTTCCGTATTCGCAGAATTTCATACAAAATAAGAGGACACACATCTTTTTCAAGAGTGAAATGGGGGTAGTGGATGGCTTCTGTATTGGCAAGATTCAGGAATTTCAGGATTGGGATAAAGTTGATGATTGGCTTTCTGGCGGTGGTGATTCCGTTGGTTACGCTGTTGGTGGTGTTTTTTTACATATATTCTGCGGAGATTATATCTCAGAAGACATTGGAGCAGACCAGTGAGACGGTGGAGCAGTTTTCCAATTCGTTGGATAATTATATGACGTTGATGAGCAATAAGATGGAAATCTTGGCGGACAGTCCGGTGATTCAGGAGGAGTTGAATGCGGCGTCAAACGATTATCGGAAAGGGTAGAGGAGGAGAAAAACAATAATCAGAAAAGTATGTTCCGTAAAATTTTCATGAAAGAACTACCATATAGGGTTTTGGAGATACCTTATATGGGGATAAATGATGAACTGTGAAAGATGGAGATGGTGATGGCAAGCATATATCAAGAGGAACGGATGGAGTATGGTGGGAGGAGTTATTTTAAAAGCGCTTCGGGTCTTTGGCTGGAAATGCGTTATAAAGGAAAGGATAAGTCATCCTTTGAAGAAAGGAAAATAAAGAACTTTGCAAAGAGAGTTGCAAAAACAACAAAAAAGCCTACAAGCACAATAAAAATGCCGTTCGAGAGAAACATAGAGTATGAAGTTGAAAGAAACGTTAAAGTAACGGAAGGCTTTTTCATTTTTAAATCAACAAGGATGGATAAAGTCAGGGAAAGAAGGGCAGGCACAAAGGTAGACTATAGGGATGTTCCGGTCGATGGATGGATTTTAAAAACCTATTATGAAAATTGCGATGTGGAAATAGATTCTAATTGTAGAGAAAAAGATTCGGCGAAGTGGTTCTATGTTTTAAAAAGAGACGGAAGCCTTGTGGTGCTGCAAATAGGATATGTTATAACTTCTCCTGAAACAAACTGGGAGAAGGCCAGGATTTATCATGGGGTGACGGAAGAGCCTATGACGTTTGATTTTGACAGGGCGGGGCTGGGATCGGCTTATCTATTGGATTTCAAACCTATCCTGTGGAAGATTCAAACCAAAAGGACGCATAGTGAAATGCTTTATTTTATGAGAAATTATCCGATAAAGATGGGCCAAAATGAGTCAAAAGGGGAATCCTATCTGATTCAGGAGGCGGGTAGGGGAATTATGGAGGCATTGAAGAAACTGGATACTGGTCATGCGAAGAGATAATCATCAAACGGTTGTGACAGGTGATAGTGTGAAAAATAGATTTTTCACAC
>BLLT01000007.1 GCA_011958945.1 Lachnospiraceae bacterium
ATTCCTAGTGACTTACAACGCTGTGGCGTAATTTCCTATAATATAAAAAAGTGCATCGCCCCTTCCATATAATGCTGCATCAGGGGCGATGCACTTTTATTTTCTTCCGAGAAAAATCAGGTTACCCTGTCACTTTCCCTTGCATTTCTTCCATAATCGGCACAACCTGGGAAAGCATATTGTCTACGTCTTCAAACATAGCGCTCTTAGTGGTTCCCAACTCGCTGGCCCATTCAATATGCTCCAGCACCTTCCTGTATCTGCCTTTCATCTGCTCAAAGCCAAGGCTTAAATTATCCAGTTCCCTCTGGGAGGAATCCACCGCCTGTGTAATGTTTTCGTGGACTGCATCCGCCCCTCCTGCCGCTACGATAATCTTTTCAAACATATCATGTGTAACATCCACATTTTCTATGCTTTCGCTCAAGGCCTCTTTGGAATATTGTATCGTATCATTCAGCTTATCCGTTCCTTTTTCCACATCTGCAATGCTGACGCGCACTTCCTTCACCAGCCCTTTAATCACATCGGCCAGTTTCTTTACTTCATCCGCCACTACTGCAAAGCCTTTTCCCTTTTCCCCTGCCCGTGCCGCCTCAATGGATGCATTCAAAGCCAGCATATTCGTTTCATTGGCTATGGACACCACTTTATTCATACAAGATTTGATTTCCTGTATGGATACCTGAAATTCTTCAAACGTTTCCTGAATTTCCCCAAAACGCTCCTGCACATTCATCGCGCTTTCCTTCAGGCCGCCCACCTGGTTTTGTACCTGTTTCACGGAGTCTGCGATTTCCCTTTTTACATCTTCAAACTGGCCGGATACCTGCCCTACCGTCTCGAATACATCGTGGAAAGAATCCATTTTTTCTTTCAGGGAATCATTCTCCTTAAGCACTCCCCCAAAGGAAAGCTGCACTTCCCTCAGTTCCTTTAAGGAGTCCACTTCTTTTATAACCAACTGTTTTTGGTAATCTCTCAGGCTGGATGCCACATGAAGCAAGGGATATAGTTTATCCTGCTCTGATTTTCCCTTTTTATGTCTATCATTCAATCTCATTATGCTTATCCTCCATTCCGCCTTTCTGCACTCTCATTACTCAAATACTACACAAGTCATGGACTGGTTAACAAATTGATTATTATAATGCTCCCCATATCCAATCAGCCCGGAATGGCAGCCCAAAACACTCATTTCCCGCAGATATTCCGACATATTATTATTCTGGCTAAAGAGAAGGTAGCGGAACAGGCAATTTATCGAGAAAACTGCCGATATCCGGGGAAAATCCCTCCTTATTGCCTCTATGGTCTCAGCCACGATCTGTTTGTAATCCTTAAGTTCCAATAAAGTAAGCACATCGGAATCGTTTACCTGGCGGAAACAGGCCAGCCCGCTCCCCTGTACTTCCTTAATAGAAATAATACATACATCCTTTCCGTTCATCTTTCCAAAAGGATTTTTGAAAGTCTGTGTTGTAATATCCTCTTCATTAATATGTAAAATTTCCTGATAGACCTGTTTTGCCGGCCTGCCGTTCAGCTCCCCGATGTAATATTTGCTCTTGTCCGTCTTAGAAGCAATCAGCCGATAACCGGCCAAAGGCCTATACATATTTTCCTTATATACCTTGACCTTCCCGGCCCGGTTCTTTACAAGGGCATAAGCCACCGCATCCTCATATATTTTCCCATTCACGGAAACCTGGCCGCCATCCCCGGTTCCCCCTACCAGGGAAATATTCCTTTTCCCAAGGACACTGTACATAGTAGTCAGCACACATGCATCATTTCCTGCACATAAGTCAATGCATACCGTATTGTCCGAAGAAGCCTTTATCTGTGCCACATCATCTTCCAGCCGCTTAATATATTTCACCGGCATAAGCGATACTTCTTCCAGAAGATTGACAGCAACATCCACCCCTTCCGAAAAAGCGGTGACACCTACCCCTTCTTCTACCACCATTGTATCATAACTCATTCCGATACATCCTATACTGGGCACCTTCGGATAAAGTTTCTGCAGTTCTTCCACATGTGCCTTAAACTGCTTGCTGTTTGACATAAGAATAATCAGCTGCGGGTTCACAAGTCCTTTTACCGCATCCCGCAAAATTCCTTTTTGACTCATTCCATAAAATTGTTTCACTGTGGTCTACCCTTTCTGCTTTACAATTTTTCTTTCTGTATACAGGATATTGACGAAACTGCCATTGCCCCTGCCCCTTCATGTATTCTACATTATCGCGTATACAGATACATTTTCCTATATATCAATAGGATATGTCAAGACTATTATATAAAAAAATAGATTAGTGATATGAATTTTAGAAAAAAGCATCGGAATTTTGATATTGGTATTACGCTATGACAATTCCCATTAAATAGAACTCTACCGCTTCCTTTATATCTTCCTGCAGGATTCGGATTTCTATTTGATGTTTCTTGTTTTCTCCGTGATGCAGCACTGGCTGTAAATATTGACAGTCTCCCCAGTCTTCCTCAAAGTTTCCGTTCAACAGCACCGGATGGGCATCATCCCCATTTAAAATCAATTCTGCGCTTAATGCCGGTTTAGTTACTGATTTCCTGTATTGGACGGCAATGCAGGAGGCTTTCAGTTCGAATATAATCCGGTCTCCTGCTTTTTTTCCAATCCATCCGTTTTTAAAAGCATCCAAATGGCCTGTCTTTTCTTCCGTGTCTGCCCGGAAGCCGTCCAAAACAGGAGAAATTTCCCGAATAGTCAGACGTTTGGCATGTTCATAGGCATTTGGCGTCATTGGGGATGGAAGTGCAGGTCTTTCCTCTTTCCCGTCTTCCATCCCCTCCTTGGCCCGTTCCAGTAAACGGATGAGTTCCCCGGCTGCCAGCGCATGGCCTTTATCGTTCGGATGGAGGCCATCCGGCGTCAGTTCCTCTAACGCAAATTCCCCTTTTTTCATTCTTTGGTAAATCGTATCTTTTATGCTGACATGGGGCAGGCCGTACCATTCCCCTACTTTATCATGAGTTTCCTGGGCATTCGCCCCGGTATCATAAAATACATTGTGCAATAATACAACCGCCGGCGATGACGGCCAGGAAAGCAGCTTCCGTATTACTCCTTCATAGGTTTCCTGAAAGAAGGAATCCGCTTCATCGTTTACCGTGAAATCCACAACCACAAAATCCGGCTGATACATAAGTAAATCCGTTACTGCCCGGGCAGCGCCATAGTGAGAAGATGTTCCGCCAATTCCACCGTTCACATAGGAAAATTCCGCTTGCGGAAACGTTTTCTCCCACCAGGTAAATACCAGGTAAGCATAGGTCTTTTCCTGTTCCGTGGCCAGGCTTCCCTGGGTAATGGAACCGCCCAGGAAACCGATGGTCAGTTTTCCCCCGCCTTTTGCGCGTTTCATACATTCCTTTAATCTTTGCATCATTCCCGCACGTTTTTTGCCACATGCCTGACATCTTTCTTCCATATCCATTCCTCCATATAAGACGCTAATTCTTCTGCCATTTCTTCCGCTTCCCCGACTCTAAGATGCCCCGGTGTTCCCTTTCCGTTTCTATGGAATGTATAATGACCGATCCTTTTATCATGCATTTCCTCGCACACCCTGCCTATGGAAACATCCCATGCCCTGTCATGGCATAACAGTGTAGTACAACATATAATATAAGCTTCCGGATATTGCCCTCTTAACTTCTCCAAAAATTTCCTGTATTTATTTCTCCACAGGCAGCTTCTCTCGCAGTCAATATCTTCTTTCATATAGTCCTCCGGATGGCTGTCATTTTGGCCTATGGCCACAATCACTGCATCTGGCGTATATTCCGAAAAATCCCAGGGGATACTTTCCCCCAGTTTTGGCTCATAGTGCAGTTTATCCCATATTGCTTCCATCCCTATTGCATCCGGCTCATGAAACCATCCGGTTTTATCCATCAAAGCAATGCCGCCCTGTGCAATATCATGGATACGGGCATTTAGCTTTCTCGCTGTCATCCAGGCATAGGAATACCAGCTGTTGGAATATTCCCCGTTATGCTCCGGGTCTTCTTTCCCCACAAAATCCAATGCCTCCGACACTTCCCCTGCAGAAACGGAATCTCCATATACCTCTATTTTCCTCTTCGGTACCGGTGGCGGCGCTAACAATTCCCTGTCTATGGATAAATTTCCTTCCAATGCCCATACACATAAAAAAGCCCTAATATCAATACAAGGCTGCATCATACAGACCCGTATAAATATTAAGGCTTTCTCTCTTATGATTCCCTAAACGCTCCTCATCCGCTGCTCAGGCATTGACACAGCTTTGCTGTGACTCAAATCTGGATGAAAAATGCCGCTTTTGGGGCATTTTTCGAGAAATGGCTTAGTTTCACTTGGGCTGCGTATTTGGCAGCCTTAGTGAAACTTCATTTCTTTCACGTTAACATCCCTCTGGCCTTCACCGTTTCTTTTTCCAGATGCTCCCCATAATCCACATATACGCTGTTTTGCATATTGATTGCCGTACACACGTGTATCGGCACGAGAATCACTTTATCCCCTACCTTTAATCCGGTATCTCCCTTCCTGCTCGTAAGGATTCCATGCTCTTCGTTCATTCTCCGAAGCTGCAAGTCCTCGTTCCCTTCCACCAGGGCATATCCCGGATAATGATAAGGCCCGCAGTCCAAAAGAATATCCATGGGAAATGTTTTCGTTCCCCCGTCAATCACCGCATACTCCTTACAGGGCACGCTGACTACCGTAGCATAATAGCGCACTGCAATTTCATCGAAGGCAGCCGCCCCTTCCATGCATAACATATAGTCCTTAAAAATATAAGTTCCCGGCCGGATTTCCGTGACTTTCCCCGTCTTCGCCACTTCGATGCCGGTGGGCGTAGAGCCCGCACTAATATCTTCCAGTTCAATCCCTGCCTCACGGATATCCCCGGCAATCCGTTCCATCAGTTCCCCCTCTTCCTTTCCCGCAATCACCTTATCCTGGGTAGGCTCATCCTGATAAACCAGACTTTTAAAAGTATAAATCCCCGTCAGCTTCAGATTGGGCAGTTTCACCAGTTCCTTTGCCAGCCACACGGCCTTCTCCCTGGCCACCCCTGTCCTTTTCGCACCGGTATCCACCTCCATACGGACTTCCACACAGATGCCGGCCTCCTTCGCCGCCTCATTTAACGGCAGGGCACATTCCAGACTGTCCACCGCCAGAATCAGCCTCTTCATCTTCTGCGCCAAAGCGATTGCCCTCTTAATTTTCACTTTCCCAACCTGAGGATAAGCCAGGAAAATATCATCCGCTCCGCCCTCTGCCATCACTTCCGCCTCGGATATCTTAGCGCAGGTAATCCCCGCCGCACCGGCCTCCAGCTGCATCTTGGCAAACAACGGCATCTTATGCGTCTTAATATGCGGTCTCAGTTTACACCCATATTCATCCGCCTCTCGCTGCATCTTCCAAATATTCTCCTTCGTCTTCTCCATATTGATTACAATACACGGAGTCTCCAACTGCTCCAGCCATTCCGCTTTCATACTTTACTTGCTCCTCCCTTAATAACTTTCCGCCACGCTCTTTACCCGCAGCCCGGCCGCCACATCCTCTGCCCTCACGGAATCAGGAAGTTCCTCCTTCGGCACAGTAACGGTCACGCCTTCCGCATCTATAATATCAAAGAAGTTGTCGCTAAACACACAGTCTTCCTCCTCCAGATACAACTCCACGTAATTGGCGAAGGTGTCCGCTTTCACAGAAATGGCAAAACAGTCTTCCCTCTCCTCCACCTTCATCTCATAGGCAGGCACCTGGTACTGGAAGTATTTCGGTTTCACGAACATGGTCACCCCTGTGCTGACGCATATTCCTTTTTCCAGCAGGCGATATCTTGCAAATACCCGTTTTTTCTGTTCCTCTCCTGCCATCCACTTCCCAAAGTCCACTTTCCATATCGCTTCCATGGCAAAGGCTTTGGAATGGACCTGCCTTTCCTCCTGATACAATACATGGAAATCCCTGTCCAGAAGTGCGACCTCCAAAATGGCATCCCGCTCCTGGAAAGACTCGTTCAACACATAATAATCCACTTTGGTGCTGAATTCCTCTTCCTCACAGGCGCTGGCAATATATCTTCCATAAAAACGTTTCGCCCCATAGTGCAGCGCTTTCCATCTGCCGTAGTAATCAATGCTTGCCCAGGATGCCACCGGCCAGCAGTCATTTAACTGCCAGTAAATAGAGCCCATGCACCTTCCCCAGTTCCTCCTCCAATGCTCCACACCGTACTGAATAGCCTTTAGTTGAAGAATCTGGGAGATATAGGCAATATTCTCCAAATCTTTCGGATACTTATAATATGCAGAAATATAGGAAAAAATTTTGGTATTGGCCTGCCCGTTTTTCTGATGAGATTCCATTACCTCGCTGAAAATATTTCTGTCTTCCTCCAAACTGAAGCTTTCCAGAGTTTTCCTGTGAGGGAAGGACTGGAAGCCGAATTCGGAGCAGAAACGGAAATGGAAATTCCTGTATTCCGTAAAGGGCTTATTGGCATGCCACACATCCCAATAATGGTTATCCCCCCTGTTCCAATCGTTAGGGTTATCAAAGCTTCCGCCGGAAGAGGGGGAAGAGAGCCAGTAAAAGGTCTGGTCATCATATTTTTTCACCTCTCTGGGCAGGAGCATCTCGAAAATCTTAATATAATCCCCTTTATATCTGGGGTGATGCCCTTTCAGGCGTCCGCCCCCATCCCACAGCCATTCCATCTCATTATTGCCGCACCACAAAGCCAGGCAGGCATGGTGGCGGATCCGCTTTACGTTATCCCGGGTTTCCGCCAGAATATTTTCCTCAAACTCTTCATCCAATTCATACACATTGCAGGCGAACATCAAATCCTGCCATACTAAAATACCGTATCTGTCACAAGCCTCATACAAATAGTCCTCCGGATAATAGCCGCCGCCCCAGATACGGATGCAGTTAAAATTCGCCGCCGCACAATCCCTGATCAGCCGCTCCCCCCGTTCCCTGCTTAACCTTGGCAATATATTGTCCTCCGGAATGTAATTGGCACCCATGGCAAAAATTTTCTGCCCGTTTACAACAAAAGCAAATTCGTTCCCCCATTCATCCTTTTCGGTACTCACGGTAATGGTTCGCAAACCGATTTTATATTCCCGGCTTTCCAAAATCCGCCCATCCATTTCCAGAAACACTTCTATTTTATATAGGGGCTGTTCCCCGTACCCCTTGGGCCACCAAAGGGCAGGCTCCTCTATTTCCAGGCACACTTTACTATCGGCGTTCCCCGGTATCAGGCACTCATATACTTTGCTGCCGGCTTCCCCTGACGTTGGGCATCCGCATACTTTGCTGCCGGCTTCCCCTGGCATCGGGCATCCGCATATTTTGCTGCCGTCCGCTCCTGCTGCCGGATGCCCATCCCCCCTGCCTTCCGGCGGGCTCATACGCACCCTTACCTGTACATCCCCATTTCCAAAAAGATGAACCGGGCACACCGCTTCCACCACAACGCTCTTCTCCTTGTGATGCTGACGGATATGTACATCCCCCAGTTTCGCCCCTTTGGCGTATTCCACATACACGCTTCTCCAGATTCCCCCATCCGGAATCTGAGGCCCCCAATCCCAGCCGAACATATAATGGGCTTTCCGCAATGCCCCATTCCCCAGCATGGAACCGGTAGAAGAATAGGTGATATCGCTGCCTTCCGCCTTTTCCTCTATGTAAGTTATGGGGGCGTGCAGATAAACCTCCAAATCATTCTTTTCCCGCACCTGTCCTTTGATGTCAAAGCGCCAGGTTCTGTGCATATCCTTTACCTTTCCCAGCAGTTCTCCGTTCAAATAAATATCGCCTATCGTATCTATCCCCTCAAACACCAGGCAAAGTTCATCCGCTTCCAAAACCTCTTCCGGAACCGTAAAACTGCGCTTATAGCTATAATCCTCCCGGAAAAGCTCCCTCACCTGATACTCATTCGTCCTCCAGTAAGGTTCCTGTGCCATGCCATTTTCCAGCATTTCCGCCAGGACGCTGCCCGGCACATGCGCCTTTATGGGCTTATCCCAGCCGGGGGAGTTCAAATCCCATATTCCATTTAAATCTATTCTGTTTTTAATATCCCTCATCATTCCTGCGCTTTCTTTCACCTAAAGTCAATTTAGTCAGATTCCCTTAAGTCTCATTCTAAGCCTTCAATCCAGATGTGGAAATCCCTTCCACGAAGTTTTTCTGGAAAATAAGGAAGAAAATAATAACCGGTATTACAAACAAAGTTGCCGCCGCCATCAAATGCGTCCAGTCTGTGGAAAAGGTTCCTAAAAACTGCTGCAGCCCCAAGGACAGCGTCAGTTTTTCCGTCTTATTGATATAAATCAACGGCGCCAGATAGTCGGACCACGCAGCGATAAAAGACTGGATGCCTACGGTTGTTAGGGCCGGTTTGGATAAAGGCAGCGCCAGGCTGACATAGCGCCTGAATTCGCTGGCCCCGTCAATTTTCGCCGCTTCCATCAGGGAATTGGGAAGCCCTGTAAAAAACTGCCTCATGATGATAATGTAAAACGGGCTACCACAGAACATAGGCACGATCAACGGCAAATATGTATTGGTCAGCCCCATATTATTCCATATCCGATATAACGGAATCATCGTTACGGTATAAGGAATCATCATCGTTCCCATTATAAGGCTGGAAATCAGAGTTGCGCCCCTCCACTTGATTTTTGCCAGGGAATAGGCAATAAGCGGAGTGGACAAAAGCTGCCCCGCCACGGAAAAAAGAGTAATGATAATCGTATTTCTAAAGTACAAAAGAAACGGTATCTGCTCCATCGCTTCCGGATAATTATCCCAGATTACCTTTCTCGGCCATAATTTCACAGGCAGCTGAAATGCGTCTGCATTCGTCTTTAAAGAAGTTGTCAGCATAACAAGAAACGGCGACAAAAAGATTACGCATAATATAAGCATCAAGGCTGTCACTGGAATTTTCTTTATATTTTTTCTAGTAAAAAAATGCATTTCCTTCTTATAATATCCACTTGTTTTTTTCATACTAATCTCCTAATCTGGATGAGAAATGCCGTATCTCAGGCATTTTATGGCACATTGTTTTGGCCTTTTTATTCGTCTCCTGCTCCATTTTCAGAAACCTTCCTGGTTACTTTAATCATGACAAAGGTCATAATGCTGACAACAACAAACAAAATCCATGCCATTGCCGAAGCCCTCCCCATCTTCATATAAGAAAATGCGGTGTTAAACAAATACAGGGGATACATCAAAATGGAATTGGCAGGGCCTCCCCCCGCATTGCTCGATCCCGCCCCGCTGCTGGCATTGATGATAACGTATACCTGTGTAAAATACTGGAAGGAATTGATAATATTGAGTATGGCCTGATAAACGAGCACCGGAGCCACACAGGGAAGGGTAATGCTGAAAAATCTCTGCACTGTATTTGCCCCATCGATTTCTGCCGCCTCGTAGTAGCTTCTTGGCACATCCTGCAAGGCAGCCAGGCAAATCAGCATGGTAGTTCCCGTGCACCAGGTTCCCATCAGCACCAGAGCCCATTTCGTATAAGCCGGATTCATCAGCCAGGAAGGCCCATGAATTCCAAACATCCCCAAAACCCTGTTGATATATCCATATGTCGGATCAAACATCCAAATCCAAACCATCGTTGCAGCAATCATGGGGATAATGGATGGCATAAAGAAAATGGTCCTTGCCACGCCTCTGCCTTTAAAGCTTCTGTTTAACAGCGTAGCTAACAGCAAAGCAATAAAAAGGTTCACCGGCGTAGAAACGAATGCCATAAATAAAGTATTTTTCAAACTTTTAAAAACCAACGGATCTTTAAAGATATATTTAAAATTGTCAAGTCCTACCCACACCGGGTCTTTTACCGGGTTAAATTCCGTAAAGCTGTAATAAAGGGATGTGAGCAGCGGAATGATACTAAAGCATGCGAAGCCGATAATCCAAGGCAATGCGAACAGAAAACCGTTTATATTGTCCCGGCGGCTATATTGCTTCTTATTTTGCCCTACTTTTTTCTTCATCTGAAACCTCCTGGGTACAGCTAAAAGGGGCTGCTGCAAAATTCAGCAATTCTACAATGTCGACGGCCATACAAAGTTCTATGCCATATATTGTTTGAATTCGCCATTTTACAACAGCCCCCGCATAATCAGTTACTAATTACCGTAAGTATTGTTGTTTTCTAAATATGTTTACTGGAGTATCTTCGCCTGCTCGGCCAGTTCGCTCATCGCCTCTTCCGGGGTCTTTATGCCATTGTATACATAATCCAGATACTCTTCAATCAAGGACGTATATTTTGCCAAATCAGCAATCTTCGGATACTGAACGCCGTTTTCCGTCTTTAAGGCTTCTACGAACACTTCAAAATTAGGCATTCCCAGGATGTCCGGGTCCTCATACAGTTCCAAAGTGGTAGGAAGATTCCCAATTGCCATCAGAGTTTCCTTTGTCGCCTCGGAGTTGGTAAAGAATTTTGCAAATTCCCATGCGCCGGCTTTATTATTTGCCACTACCGGGATGCCAAGGCTGTTTGTCTCATAACGGCTGGAACCGAGCAAATCGGGATTTGCTTCCGTACCCGGCATCAACGCTACGCCATAGTTTACATCCGGACCCCAGTCAGCAGCCATAGTGGCCAGCCACGGGCCATCGAAACGGAACAGCTGCTTTCCGGCAAAGAACATATCGTTTTCGGTATAACGGTTTGTATTGGCAGAAGCCACAAAAGCCTGTACCTTTTCCACGCCGTATTTTTCACGGAATTTCATATTCATATTCAAGCTGTCCAGAATCAGCGGATCATCCGGGGTTAAAGTCTGCCCGTCTTCCGACCACCATCTTCCGCCGAAAGCATAAATCAATTCCTGTCTTGCGCTTGCCAGCGGGAACAAAGGATATCCGAGGCGGGTAATATTTCCATCCGCATCCACTTCAGTAGCTTTTTCTGCCATTTCATACAGTTCTTCCATTGTCTTAGGCGGTTCCGAATATCCGATTTCTTCCAAAATGTCCTTATTATAGAACATCTGTATAATCTGGGATGCAAACGGAACACCGTACACCACATCGCCGACAGCATTGGAGTTTAATGCCTGCGCCGCATAAATGCTGCCCAAATCATATCCGTCCGCTTCAGCCATATCGCTGATCGACTCTACCAGCCCGGAATTCGCATATGCAATAATATCTTGGTTGGATACCTCCACCACATCGGGTGCCTCGCTCCCGGCCAATGCTACGATGATTTTCTGTTTATCCATCACGCTTAAGCCTTCTACTTCGTATTTATCCTGGCTCTCGTTAAAAGCTTTGATTGTTTCTTCGAAGGCTTTTCCTTCTTCATTCGTATGGGAATACCAAAATACTACTTTTTCCCTTTCCCCGGAAGCACTCTCCGCGTTCTCCGCCTCAGCGGTATCTGCGGTTTCCGCCTCTGCAGCATCTGCACTGCCTTCTGCTGCCGGCGCCGTCTCACCTTTTGTCCCCTCAGAACTGCCGCACCCGGTCAATGTTCCCAAAGTCAATACTACTGCTAAAAGCCCTGCAACTAACTTTCTTTTCATCTTTTTCCTCCTTGTCTTACTTTTTGTCAGTAGATATCTATATTTCTTTCTTGTATTTGCAATATTATCATACTTTTTGTTAGATTGCAAGCGTTTTTATCAAAATAAAACCAAAAAATATTTTGAAGCAGGCAAATACTTCCACACTTTTTTTCTTTTTTCACTTCCTCACCATATATTTTTCGTTATTTTACTCTAATAATCCAACAATTCTGCGCAAATATCCATCATTTTTATAGTGCATGTTGTCCATACTTCCCTATGAGTTGCCTGATTTCCAGCCGTCCAATAGGGAAAATCTTCATTTTTTTTAGTTTGAATCCCTACCGGAATCTGCCCCGCACATGTTCCGGGAAACACAGCATAGAAGAAATCATACCTTTTCCCGTTGCCCGTCACCAGAGACTGCCTGAAAGGGTTTTTCCCATTCAGCCAGTGAATCTGCTCCGCAGCAGCCTGCACCAGGGAGGGCCGGTTCAGATATTTTCCTACCCGAAGGGCCGCCTGCGCCATGGAAAGCTGTACATTGGTATTTCCTCTGAAAGAGAACCAGACAGGGAATTGGCGCAGATACAAATCCGCTCCCACCTTTTTCCCTTTTTTCACCTGTTCCACGTAATCCGCTTTGCATGCGGCATAATCGGACAACAGGTGCATCCGCCGGAAAACCTCTTCCTGTTCCGCTTCCCTTTTTGCATATACTCCTGCCGGCATCATCCCGTACGGGGAAGCATGTTCTATCAAAGCCTCAAAATAATCCCCATACCGTTCCAGCCCTTCCAGGAACTCTCCCCGCTTTTCCTCACTCCCGCACAGGCGGCATGCCCCAATCAGGCTGTCCGCAAAATACCCTTCCCTGGCCTGATGATTGAAGTGCACGATGTGCCCCTTCGTTTCATCCCGGTAGAAATATCCCCCCAGCTGCCCTCCTGTTTCCTGGCATTCCAGAAGCTTCGTTGTCCATCGGCATACATCTTCCCTGTACTTTTCTTCCCCCGTCATTTCATACAGCAGCCCGGCGCATTTACTTATGACGGCATAACACAGGGAAGAGGAAGAGCCATAAGTATGCTCCCACATGACGGGCACTTCAAACCCATATTCCAAAAACCTTCCAAGACCGAACCCGTAATCTTCCTTCGCCGCCTCCAGGGCCGCCCAGCCGCTTTCCCTGTCGTATTCCCGCAACGCCTTAGCCGCCACCGCTTCCCCGCAGGCGCAAATCAAATTATCTATCCCGTGATTGAAAACCCGGACATTGGATGCATCGTCATGGTTTCCCTCCTTTAAATCGGTCCATCGTATCAGCCCCAGGCTGGTAGCCCGGTATCCGTCACCGAACCTGGTCCCCAACAGGAAAGACAGCCCCCAGCATGCCTCTTCCATACACCGTTCATAGAAAGCCGTATCATCTTTATGACGCATTGCTGCCAAAAACAGAGTTTCCGTTATTTCCGCGCTCTGCACCGTTTGCTGGGACATATCCCCCGCATCGTGCCATCCCCCGGCATAGGATACCCGTTCTTCTCCATGTATTCCATAGCAATCCGTATGGCAGCGGCCGTGCTTTCCAGGAACAGGATGGCCGCACCTTTGGCAAAACAGGAAGTTCATCCCCTTCCACAGCATCTCCTCCGCCCAGTCATTGCCAATCTGAAATTCCTGCGTTTCCGCCTCTTTCCATTCATGGCCGCCATCCTTCATCCCTTCCCCTTCCATTGCATAATCATCGCCCTCCCGTTTTCCCCCTTTTATTTCATGGCCGCCACTGCCCGGCTTCTCATCTTCCGTTCCGACGCCGATGCCCTCCTTCTCCCTTTTGATCCTAAGCCGGTAGTTCCCGGTTTCCTGCAGCTTGGAAAAATCCAGGATACCATAAGATGACCCCAAAAATTCTTCCGTTTCTATCTCCCCTTCCAAAACAGCTTCCTCCGTATCCGCTTTTACCACAAGGAAACCGCCTTTCGTCCTATCTGTAACCGCTCTTTTTTGCTCCCCCGGAAAGTACCCGCAAGAATCCAAGCAAATACTCCCCTTTTCCGGCTCCCATCCCTGATATTTTTCTTCTTCCGTCTTTTCCAGGCAGATGTCTCTGATTTGGAAAACGGCTTTTTCGCCAAATCCGGTATCGCTTCCGCTTAAGCGATACCTAAACTCCAATTGGGAAATACATTCCCTCGCCATGGAAGAAAATTCCCAAATGCAGTCGTTCCACACATCATTTTCCAAATTCATCATATGCTGGCCCGTCCTGCCAAAAGCATCCGGCACTCTTTCGGCGCCTTCATTTTTCACCCATGCGGACAGGCTTATGGTATGCAGCCCTCTGCAAAAAGGGCGCACTTGGAAACGGAGCCGGTTATATCCCAACCAGTCTTCGCCCTCCAGCGGCAGCACAACACTAAGATTTCCGTAATAAGCACAGTCACCATCCTGGGGCATACCTTCCGGCCAGAAATCCTGTCTTAATTCCCCCTCCATTACCAGGCATCCCCCTTCTTTGGGCACGCCGTTCTCATACCATGTACAGAAGCCAATGCGGCATTCCCCCTGTGCCGTGCACACGAAGGACTCTCCTTCATCCTTTGGCCACAGTTTTTTCCTGGCCGTTACTTTCCTGGATTTCCTTTCCGCATCCATGCTGTCCTCCCATTTTACAGGAAGAGGACGGTGCAGCCAGCCGCTTTTGATTAATTCTTTATGAAAATCCTTTCTCATCGCATTCACCTATATCCTTCTTTATTCCCGCGGGAGTTCTGCTCTAAAGCAGCGATGCGGCATCGGCATCTAACAGCACTTCGCAATCGGGATGCAGCTGAAGAACCGAAGCCGGGATTTCTTCCGTCACTGGGCCTTGCAGCGCCTTTTGGATAATCTGCGCTTTTTCCTTTCCTTTTGCAACCAGCACGATTTTCTTTGTATGCATAATGGTCTTAATCCCCAAAGTCAGCCCTCCCAGTTCACAGGATTCCGGAACCTCCACTTCGCTTCTCACCTTTGCTTCAAACCTTTCATCCATACGGCACAGCTGTGTATCGCTGCCGAAAGGGGTCCCTGGCTGATTGATGCCTATATGGCCGTTCCATCCAATACCCAGCATTTGCAAGTCCGCTCCCCCTCTCTTTCTTAATTCCTCCTCAAACCAGATGCATTCTTTTCCATAATCGATATCCATCGTTCTCGGCATGATAAAACGTTCCTCCGGGATTTCCAACGGAATACAGATCTGCCTCTTAATCATAGCATAGCAACTGCCCTCATAGCTTCTGGGAAGTCCTGCCAATTCATCCACATTAAAAACCGTCACCTTCGATGTGTCAAAGGGATGCATCCGGTAAATCTCACTCACTATGGCATGCATATTCCCTGTCGTCTGCCCTGTGGAAAAACCGATGACAGAATTTGGTTTTTTCAACATCTGCCCTATAATTCTCCATGCCGCTGCCTCATCAAATTTTTTTTCATTCTCCATCACTGTTATTTTCATCTTTTACCTCATTTCTGCGCTGCCTTTCAGCGCATATCAAGTTTGTGGATGCCGCGCAGACACAAACTTGGGATTGAAAATTTTCAATTTTCAATCTTTACTCCATTTCTGCAATTATCAATCTTTATCCATTCCCAGTTTAATATTCAGATACTCCGCATAGGCTGCATAAGCGGAAGGTATGGGATACCTCTCCCTGGCCTCATGCTTATCAATAAAAAGCCATTCCTGCAAAGCCCCTGTCCTTTCCGGGTTCTCCAATTCATCCACCCGTACTGCATACCCTATCATATGCCATTCTTTATGGGAAAAAATGTGCTTCGCCCCGCCAATTGATTTGATATGGAGCACTTTCAAACCGATTTCATTCAATGCCTTTAGCACTTCTTCTTCCGTTCGATGCCCTTCCAGCATGGGAAATTCGTAGAGCCCGGCTAACAATCCCTTCTTTGGCCTCTTCCGGAAAGCGGCTTTTTCTCCATCCTGAATGACCAAAATTGTTTTTTCTTCTATCTTTCTCGCCTTTTTCCCCTTCTTTTTAGGATATTCCGACGTTTTTCCAAACCGGTGCGCCTGGCAGATTGTCTCCCATGGACATTCGTTGCATTTCGGCTCTCCATTAGGAAGGCATACCATAGCACCCAGTTCCATCAGCGCCTGGTTGAAATCCCCCGGCCTGTCCTTTGAAATAAATTCCAGCAATTCTTTTTCTACCCTGGACTTGGTCTTCTGGGATAAAATATCATCCCCGTCTAACCGCAGCCTTGCCAGCACCCTGAGCACATTTCCATCCACTGCGGGAACCGCTTTCCCATAAGCGATAGAGGCGATGGCCCCTGCCGTATAGCTGCCAATGCCGGGCAGCTTTAGCAGGCTTTCATATTCGGAAGGCATCGTTCCTCCATACTCCTCCATAATAATCCTGGCCGCCTTTTGCAAATTGCGCGCCCGGTTATAATAGCCAAGCCCTTCCCATAGTTTGACCAGCTTGTCCTCTTCCATTTCTGCCAGAGCCCGGATGTCCGGTGCATGTATGATAAAATTGTCAAAGTAAGGCTTCACCGCCTCTACCCTTGTTTGCTGCAGCATGATTTCCGACAGCCATACGTAATACGGCCGGGGATTCTCCCTCCATGGCAGGATACGCCTGCCGTTGTCATACCATTTCAAAAGGGGGGCTCCTATCTGTGACAGAAGATTATCCTCCCTATTCCCGTCATTCCCAGCCTGCTTCTCCTGCCTGGCCACACTCCCGCCATGCCTTTCTTCCCCTGTCTCCAGCCTGACCGGCACAAAATCCGCTATTTCCATAGAGTCCTGTGTCACCCTGCAATCATAGGCCAGAATTTCCACCCCCGCCTCCCTGGCCTTTTTCAGCGCCCTGGCAAATTCCGGATGGGTCTCTATATTAGGTGCAAAAAAAGTCAATTCCTTTCATCTGTATGATAAACAGAATATATGCTTTATAGCCTTCTCCCGCTGCTTCTATCAATTCCTCTACGTGCTTCACCGCCCGTTCGGATGGGGCATCCGGGAAATATGCTCCATTCTCCCGCTCCAGCGTCACCCCTTTCACCTCCAGAAACACTTTATCCTCTTGTGTCTCCACATAAAAATCGAACCGTGAATTCTTATAAGTTTTCTCTGCCCGCACACTTTTCAGCGAAGGGAACAGTTCTTTCTTCCACAGCCATTCCCCCACCGCCTTATTGGGGGCATTGGAATCCATATTTATCAGCCGTTCCCCCTTGCGCACGGCAATCAAATCATAATTCGTTGTACGCCCCGGCTTTTCACTTTTTTCCAGATATACCGTTCCTTCTTCCACCAGTAGTTCCTTGCATCTCCCGGTATTTTTTACATGTACTTTTTCAGTCCTGCCGCCTATATTGACATAAGCGATGAAACGGTTAGGCCTGCTCAAAAACCTTCCTTCTATAATTTTGCCGTATTTCATGAGTCTATACTTTCCTTTGCTGCCATTTGAGTTTGGATGCCATCATAAGCTTCGGGCGCCAAAGGCCCCGGCTGCGGAGTGCGCTTAGCATTTTACACAAGAAAGTTGTGTGCCTTTCATTGTGCAAAACATTCCTCTGAGCCATACTGTTATCTGATTCAGCGCAGCCTGTTGCATTCATATTTTTCCATCAAAGCCAGACAGCCCCTGAATTCCGCATACCGTTCTTCCACGTCTCCCGGTTTTACCTCTATATCCAGCGCTATGGACATAATATTTATCATATCATCGGTAATTTTATGATGAAGGGCCGACAGGATATTCAGCCGCTGTTCGTAACTGGAAGCATCCAAAAATTCTATCACCAGCGGATCCAGAGTTACCTCCCCGCCGTCCGCAGCTTCGTCCATAGCTTCCTCCACTGTCTCCTTTTCATTTCCCCTTTCGCCAATATGTTCCTCTTTGGGCGCATCCTTTCCTGTCATAAGTTCAAACCGATATTCCTGGCCGGCGTTTGGGTATTTTTCCTTGTCTGTCTTTTCCATAAATGAAACCAACGGGCGGGCGTAGATTTTGAAACTGCCGTAAAGCGCCTGATAAATCACCAGTTCTTCCCCCGTTTCCGAATGCTCCGCCACCGTTACTATCTGATATAAATTCCCTTTAAAATGTCTGTATATTTCCTGTGGAGCAGGTATCTGCCGCATAATCAACCTCCTGTCTCATTTCATATCCCTTTGAATCAAATGCAGTTTCATGAAACCAATACATTTATTATAGTACCCTGATATTTCCTTGTCATTCTTTTCTTTCTTAAGCATTTCTAAATCAATTTAAACCGCTCTGACGGAATACCTCCGGCCTGCCGCATGTAGAGCCCACTCTTTCAAAAGCCCCTGTTTCGCTGCTTTTCATCATCTGACAGATAATATCCAACACATGATATGCCATTTCCTTGCCGGCCCTGTTTTTCTTTCCTCCCCGTCTGCAGCGCAGGCGTTAAAATCACCAGCATCTCCACCGAAGAATCCTCTAGGATTTCCTCAAAAGTGCATGCCCTCTCCGTTTTCCCTGTCTTTACGTGCTCTCAATGCTCATGCGCTGTATCGTACAATTAAAAGTTCCACGCTCATAATATCCTTTATCTTCCCGGTTTTTACCGCTTCCTCCATTTCCACACATGCTTCCAGGGCCTGACGCAAATCGGAAGTCTTGAACTTGGAAGCCTGAGCCACATATTTTCCGGCAATAAAAGGCGGCAGGCTCACCTTCTGGCCAATTATTTTATTATCATATCCTTTGGCCTTTAATTCCTTGACCTGGAACAGTGTATTGAACTGTCTTGTAATAAGCACCAGGATACGCATGGCCGGCTCTTTCAAAGCCAACAGGTCATAATACAAATCCAACGCTTTTTTCTGCTGCTTATCGGCCACAGCATTTATCATATCGAAAATATGGCTGCTCACCCGTTTCGTGCAGATATCTTCAATATCCTGTTCCCGAATGGCATCCTTTTCCATGCAATAACATATTAATTTTTCCAGTTCCTTGCGGATATTCTCCATATCCGTACCGGTTTTTTCCAAGAAATAATGGAGGGCTGGCTCAGTGATCTGTTTTCCTTCCTTTTTTATCATACCAAGAATCCACTTTTTTAAAGTTGCCTCGCTCTGCACCGGAAATTCTACCGCCATCCCTTTGGAAGAAACGGTTTTAAAAAGCTTGCTGCGTTTATCCGCTTCCGTTTCCACCAAAATAAAATATGCGCTCTGTGCCGGTTCCTGTAAATATTCCGCCAACTGTTCCCCGCCATGTTTAAACAGGCCGCTGTTTTCCATTACGATTACCCTTCTGTCCGCAAAGAAAGGCAGCGTCTCCGCCAAATCTATTACAGCCGGAACGGAAATATCTTTCCCTTCAAAATAACTGTAATTCATCGTATCCCCTTCCGCTGTCATGGCTTGCTTTAACCTGTCCCTGTACTGTTTGCGCAAATAGGCCTCCTCTCCATAAAGGAGATAACACTGTTTAAATTTACCGTTTTTTATATCCTCATTGATTCTCTGCATTTAGCCTTCCTTTTTGTCTGCTCCTGAGTTTTCGGCATCGCACTCCATATATAATGCATGCCCTGCCCGATTTTTTGCATACCGCTCTGTATCATATTTTACCAGACTCTGTCTGTTATTTCCATATAGATTTTTGGGCAAAAAAAGTTGGCCCGGCGGCCAACTCCTTTTCCTTTTAAATTACATTCCTATGATACTTACACATCTTCCCCAAACAGCTGCTCCTCCACCTGGCTGATATCGGGCACTGTCCAGCCTTTCTTTTCCATTCCTTCTGTTATTTCCTCCAGCCCCTCTTTTCCCGCAGCATCATTAGGCATGGAAGTGGGTTTGGAAAGTTCTATACTCATGGAAGTGGCCATCCCGCCCAATGTCCGGGTCATTACGAGAACTCTGGAGCCATCCGGCTTTACTTCCACGTTGGTTTCCACCCTGGATTCTTCTTTCTCGGATTTGATTTTTTTCTCCTTTTCCTCTTTCTCCTGTTCCAATGTCTGAAGGAATTTCTTGTATTCCATATATCCCTTCAAATTCCCTGCTCTATACTGCATCTCCATTACATCTTTTATGATTTCCAGCCAGTTTTCTTTGTCAAACAGGCTGTCTGTTCCGTGCTTCCCGCTCATATCCTTATGATGGGCATGAGCCATCATAAATCTTTCAAGCGCATCGGGGCATTTCCCGCTCTTGCTTAAATATGCGGAATACGCATACATATCAATAGTGTCGCAATTGCTGGGGTCCACCTTGGAAATATCCACCATCCGTTCCGTCACATTGCCATTGGCATCCCACACCTTCACCTTATAGATCGGATGGGCAGGGTCAAAATCTGCAGGCTGATAGACCGTCATAGACGTATTCTCTGTGACACACGCCCATGCTGTTACCACCTTTCCGTCCTCCGCAGATTCCGACCCATGCAAAACCACATCATGGCTGTCCGATTTCACCGTCCATGACTGGTTTGACATTTCCTCTTCCGGCTTATTTTTTTCCGTTCTGGACGCCATATAGCTCATAGGATAGCCATTCGCGCCGATTCCCTGAATTCCCATATTAACAACCTTTCCTTTCCCTATTTCTGATCATCCTGTCTATACCCAACGTGTTTCCAATGTTTTACCGTTTAAATAGCTGTCCCGGTTTCTCGCCGTATTTTTGTAAGCATTTACCATGTTCGCCCTATTGGCGGTGCCGGTCCTGATTCCCCCTGTGCTCCCCGTCCGGCCTCCCGTACTTCCTGTCTGTTCCCCCAGTGCCAACAAGCCTGCCCCCAGATAACCAGAGGGTAAAAGCCCCGATGTCAACAGACCGGAGGAGGACAATCCCAGCCCAGAAATACCATAGGGCCAAATCCCGGTTGACAAGCCTGATAACGACAGGCCGTTTTGCAGCCCCGCCATCCATCCATAATTTTTCACCGGAATGCCTGCCCCATAGCATTCCCCTCTGGATTTACCAATGACCTGATAACCCACATTGGCAGCATAGCCAGGAATTTCGGCAGAAAAACCTTCCCGCAGCATTTGGATCACTTCATTCTCATAGGAAGGGTCATTTTTCATACTTTCGAATGCCTCTTCCTTAAAAATCAGCACACCGGAACTGCAAGTCCGCATACTGTCACTCACCGGCAGGCCGGAAACCTTATTGCATATATATTGTTTATACTCATCCAAAGTCATCTCATCTTTGGATTTGTTCATATCCACACCATAATTCGTCCGGCAGGTTGGCGGATGTGCCATGATCACATCCTTTCCTTCCGGAAATACCGTTATTTCCTTTTTACTAATTTCTTTTGTTCCGGTTTCTTTTGCCATTGTTTCTTTTACCGCTGTCTCATTTCCTTCCGTCTGCCTTACCGCCGCATTTTTCATGCATTCTTGAAAGGATAAAGCATCTTCCCCCGCAGCCTTTACCGTATTGCCTATCTTCTCCCAGCCGGATTTTCTTTCCGCCGCTTTACTGTTATATTCCGCTATCTGGCTGCGATAAATCTCCGCTACCGATTCCACTCCCATGCCCCCCTTCTTAATTTATTACCTTTCAGATCCATAGCCTTTTAAAACTTTCCCTGCATAGGTTTTCCCATGCCTTTTTCAAAAGCCTTATAATAAATATACGATTAGATCCAGGAAAAAGTTTCATCCTATTGCATTTATTTTCATTTCTGCCGTCCATAAAGTTTGCCCTCATCAGTGAAGTCCAGAGTCTTTTACGCGATCCCGAAAATCCGGAGCTGCTTAAAGAGGGAATTTCAAACCGGTGGCTGATGCCTTTCCCTTCTTCATTAACAGACAGTTATTTTCCCTCTACCCGGAAAGTTTCTATCCGCATTTTTGTCCCTATTTTTGTCCGTATTTTTTGCCATATTTTTGGCTCTTTCTTCTCCACTGTCACCGCCCCATATCCGGGTGTATCATAAATCCTGCTTCCTGCCCTTTCTAACCGCTCCAGCAGTTCTTCATGGGGATGCCCGTACCGGTTATCCTTCCCACAGGAAATCAAGGCAATGCGCGGCCGCAGCCGATTCAGCATTTCCTCCCCGGTGGAATAGTTGGAACCGTGGTGAGCCACTTTCAGCAAGGTCACATTACAATCATCCACCCCCGATTCCCCCGCATATTTCTGCATGTATTCCTGCATATATCCCCACATCGACTCTTCTCCGGCACCCTCCACATCCCCGGTAAACAACCCTGTAAAACCCTGGTAAGCCACCAGCAGCACCAATGAATATTCGTTTGCTTCCTTCGTTTCATATCCGGAATCAGGGTGCATGCAGACTATTTCCATTTCACCGTCCGCTATCCTCTGGCCCTGGTGCATATACAATACTTCAATTTCCTGCTGCCTTGCCAGTTCTTCTATCTCCCTATATTTTTCGTCCACACTTTCCCTTCCGATATGAGGCAGGATGATCCGTTCCACTTTTAGCCCTGCATCCGCGTATCCCTCCAGCAAATCCAAAATCCCGCTGCAGTGATCGCCGTCCGAATGAGTTACAAAAACTGCCTCCAGACAGTTTATGCCCTTATACTTTAAATAAGGCAGTATCTGGTATTCCATCACCTCCTTTTTCGTAGAACTGCCGCCATCAATAAGATAATTTTTTCCTTCCCCGCTTCTGATGTGGATACAGTCGCCCTGCCCTACATCCAGCATCGTCACTTGAAACCCGTTTTCCGCCTTAAGAAAAAGTATACATAGTGCCGCCAATATCCATTGATATTTCCAGAAGGCCGAAAGCCTCTTTTTCGCCCGATGCCCATATGCTGCCAGCATGGCCATCAGCAGCAGGTAAACAAGAATCTGCCAGTTTTCCGGCCTCCCGCTTACCAGCACCCCGCCCGGAATTTTTCCGTTAAGCAGACAGCACCATTCATAAAACCAGAGAATCCCCCTGTCAATCGCCCCTATTCCCCGGGCCACCCCGGGAAATACCGTTCCTGTCAGCATGCAAAGCAGCCCGGCCCCCATCACCACCGTCATCAGCGGAATCACAGCCAGATTCAACAATATGGAATATAGAGGGAACTGATAATAGGTCATCAGATGTACGGGCAAAGTGCCCAAATTAACCGCTATCCCGGCCTTCAGAGCCTGCCTGGCTTTCCTTATGAGCGTTTCTCTTACGGCCAGCCTTTTCCTTCCGCTGCCCCGTTCCATATCCCCCTGCAAAACCGGCAGCAGCACCCCTATAGACGCCACCGCCCCGAAAGAGAATAAAAATCCGCTGTGCTCCGCATATGCGGGCTGCTGTGCCAGCAGCAAAACCGCTGCCAAAGACAATGCCGTTATCATATCATAAGCCCGCCCCATCATATCGGCAAAAAGATGCAGCCCAAACATAACAATCGCCCTCACTGCCGACATGCTCATCCCCGTCATCAGGCCGTAACAGCAAATCACAAAGACAGAAATCACTGCCCCCGGGCCGATGCCCAGCCCTGCCTTCCTCAGCAAATGGTATAAACCCATACCTATCATGGAAATATGCAGTCCTGAAATGGCCAAAATGTGAATAATAGAATTTTGCTGATATAGTTTTTTCGTATCTTCATCTATCCCGTCCTTTTCCCCCAAAAGCATAGCTTTCATTATAGAGGCTTCCTTGGCCGGGAAAACATCCTCCAGCACTTTCGCCCAATGTTCCTTCAGTTCGAACAGGCCTTCCCGGAAATGCCATGCTTTTGTACCGGCTGCCGTAATGCGGGCATTGTCCAGCCGGAAAGAGAGTTTCATCATGCGGTAATATTTGCCCATGTCAAATTCCCCCGGGTTCCCTGCGTCTGCAAAAATACGCACTTTCCCTTCCAACCGCACAACATTGCCCAGCTTAGGTTCCAATATGTTCTCTTCATCCAAATAACATATGATATTTTCAATTTCATCAATGGGATTATTTTCTGATAGATTCCCGATAGAATATTGGGAATCCCTGGATTCTTCTTCGAACCCACTTAAGATTTGCAGCGGCTTTACGTAAATCGCCAAAGTTTTTCCCGAGTTTGCCCGCCCTTTATATTCCTTCCGGTATACCTGCCCCTCCAATATAAGCTGCCGCCCGTCCAGATTTTCGTAATCCGGCACAGGCGCTGGCAGCACCTTCATGCAAAAAACAAATAGAGCCGAAAGGAGCAGGCAAAAAAGACATAATGGTCTTTTCATTTGTCCTCTCTTTCCGGAACATGTTTGAATATCCATTCCTCCAAACCCGAGGAAGGCAAATTTCAAACATGCCCTAATCCACCGTAGTCACTATATTCAAATTTCTCTCATAGGTTACGGATAAGCTGGTATTTTCCCTGAACATCACATTGGAATCGCCGTTGACCGCTATCTGCACCCGGTTCACGTTGGGCAGTTCCACCAGGGAGTTCACCAGGGAATAAATAGCCACATCGGAAGTGACATTGTAAATCTGGGCCAAAAAATTATCATTCAGATTCACATAACAGGTTCCGTCCTTTACCGTAACACCTACTATTTTCGTATCCGGGTTCAGCGTAGGGAATACCTTGCCCTTAACCTGCTCGCTGGGTCCGCTGATTACCTGCTCTACAACCAGCCTTTCCATAGAAATGTTTGTGCTGAAGCTGCTATACTCCAATGTCCGGTTGGTCTCAACCAGCCCGTCACCCGCCTCATTGGCGAAATACAGGCGGATTGTAACCCTCTCCATAGAATCCATTTCGCTTTCCGTACTATCGATAAACATATCCGCAGACATACTGCCAATCACATTGCCGGCATTATCCAACAGCGGATTGGAACGTATCTGAAATGAAACGTAGTCCACCCCTTTTACCTGGGTCATCGTACGCACTGCGGCAGCACGGGCCAGAACCTCCGTGGTGGACGGCTGCGCCCGATACTGCTCGTCAAAATTCAGTACGAGCTGTCCTCCGTCCAAAGAATAGCCCAGCAGTTCGAAATTGCCTGCAAACGGAGCCTTATATTCCATTTTTTCGGGTGTTGTCATCAGTTGGCCGAGCAGTTCTTCTATAATTTCCTCCTGGCTGCTGCCGTTCACCGTATATTCCACAGGCAAAATCTTCGTCTCATCTTTATTGATTACATATATGTTATAAACCCTGCTTTTATCTTCCTGTTCCTCGCTTCCGCAGGAAACAGCAGCAAACAGGCACAACAGCGAGAGTAAAAACCATATTCTTTTCCCCATATGATTAACCATGCCCTTCTCCTGGCCTGCAGCCTTAATCCGCAGGCATACATTTGCGGTTGAAATCAGTTTCTTCCGTCATAATATCATGCGGTCACATAATTTAAGGGAATCTTAACAGAAAACGTAGTTCCTTCCCCTTCCACGCTGGATGCTTTAATGGAGCCCCTGTGCATTAGTATGGCATTTCTTGTAATCGCCAGCCCCAGTCCGGTACCGCCGATTTCCCTGGAATGGGATTTGTCTACCCTGTAAAACCTTTCATAAATATGCTCCAGCGCCGTCTCCGGGATACCGATGCCGGAATCTGCAATCTCCAAAGTAAAAAACTGATGGTCGGCATCCAGTAACACTTTCACCCATCCCTGTTCCTTATTATACTTAATGGCATTTTCCACTAGGTTGGTAATAATCAAGGTCAGCTTCACTTCATCCGCTTCTGCCGTCACCGCCCGCTTGCTTTCAAATACAACTTCAATATCCCGTTTTCTCGCAATTGGACGCAGCCTTTTTAATATGAGTTCGGTGAGTTCGTTGACATCCACAACGGTAACATTCATCGTTGCTACCGTCCTGTCCATTTTTACCATAGAGAGGAGATCATTTATAATCTTGTCCTCCCTTTCTATCTCTTCCGCAATATCCACCATAAATTCCCGGTACAGTTCTGCCGGTACGCTGTCTCCCTGTGCCAGCAGCGAATCCGCCAGCACCTTTACGGAGGTAATCGGCGTCTTCAATTCATGGGAAACATTGGCTACAAACTCCTGCCTGGATGTATCCACCACCTTCATCCTGCTTATCAACTCGTTAAAAGCATCTACAATATGCTCTGTTTCCAAATAATCGGGCACAGAAATCGGTTCATCTTTATACCCTTCTTTTACCTCACTGATTGCCTTAGCCACCCGCTCAAAAGGTTTCATCAATATATGGGACAGCAAAAGGGCTATGGCAAAAATGGCCACCAGCATCATAATGGCTAACAGCAATGCCTTTCGGCTCAAAATGTCCAAAGTTACATTAATGCTTTCCGTTGAAACATTAGTAAGTATTACCCCCAGCACTACATCCTTCTTTTTTTCCTTATTCTCAGGCTCTGTGCTGCCTGCCGCCGAATCAGCTGCCGCCGTCTGGATAATAGGGGTAGTAATCTCTATATAACCATATTCCGAATCATAGTTAGAGCCCCCTGTACCCTGTTTCATGCATTTAATCACAGACTCCGTAATCACCGTTTTCCCCTCGCTGGTCCCGTATGTATCCTTGATTACCTTAAGCCCGGGATTAATCACCATAATACGGCCGTCATAGAGGTTCGAAATCTGCTCCAGTTCCGCACTGATAACCTCCGAAGAGTTATCCGCCAGATAATTGTAGGTTATAAGATGATTGGCTATGATATTTAACTGGTTTTGTACATCGGAAGTCCTGACGCTGACCGCACGATCCTCATAATTTTCCAATATCCCATAAGTTAAAATAATACTTGGAATAATGCCTATCAAAAATACAATAATAAAAATACGTGCTTTCAGGCTTCTCAAAACTTTCAGCTGGCTCAAAATCTTTTTTAGCTTTATATTCATTACTGGGCTCCGTCAATCCATTGCTATCTGCCTTTTTTACACACATGCCTCTCCGCATAATTTCCCAAAGGGCATTTTCCCCTCATGCATAGTAGTACCCCACGCCCCACTTCGTATGCACATATTTCGGTTCGCTGGGATTCGTCTCAATCTTTTCCCGCAGCCGCCTGATATGCACATCCACTGTGCGGACATCGCCAGGATAATCACTTCCCCATACCAGTTTCAACAGATTCTCCCTGCCGTACACCTTATTAGGGTTCAGCATGAGAAGCTCCAGCACTTCAAATTCCTTGGCCGTAAGATTAATTTCTTTTCCATTGATATATACCCGCCGGCCTTCCCTGTCCAGACGCATATCTTTGCCTTCCAGAATATTCTCATCTTCCACTTTTTCTTTCCGGTTCGTCCGGCGCATAATGGCCTTCAGTCTGGCTTTGACTTCCAGGATATTGAACGGTTTCGTGATATAATCATCGGCGCCATATTCCAGTCCGAGAATCTTGTCCATGTCTTCCCCTTTGGCAGTAAGCATCACCACCGGAACATTGGAAAACTCCCTGATTTGCTGGCATACTTCAAATCCGGTCAGCTTGGGCAGCATCACATCCAGAAGAATAATATCATATTCATTATCCTTCGCCTTCTGCAGCGCTTCCTCCCCGTCATATGCGCAGTCTACTTCCATCCCGTCCTGCTCTAAACTGAACCGGATTCCTTTTACGATCAGCTTCTCGTCATCAACAACCAATACTTTCCTGCTCATTTCACACCTCTGACACAAATTTTGTCTTTCATTTTTGCAAACATTCCGTCTTTAATGCCTTCCACTTTCATAATATCTTCAATCTTCGAAAATCCCCCGTTTTTCTCCCGATAGGAAATGATGCTTTCCGCCCGGCTCTCTCCCACTCCCGGCAATGTAATCAATTCTTGTTTCGTAGCCGTATTGATATCCACCAGCCCGTCTCCCGAAGCATCGCTGCCAAAATCTCCGCTTCCATTTCCTGTTCCTATCCATCCTGCATCCCCAGAAATACCCGATGATATGCCGGTTTCCTTTCCTTCCCCATCTGTCTCTGGGTTTTCCCGGGAAGGTATCTCTATCTTCCAGCCGTCCTCTAGGATATATGCCAGATTCACATAATCCGCCGCAGCGTCCTGCGTAAACCCGCCTGCCTCTTCTACCGCCTCATATACCCGGCTTCCCTCCGGCAGTTCATATACCCCCGGCCTCATCACTTCTCCGCAAATATGTACAAACAAGGTGGATGTCTCCACCCCATTCCCACCTTCTCCTGTGTTTCCCCCTCCGGCCCTAAAAGCATCTTCCTCATTCCGTTCCGGGCCCGCCCCCGGGCCTTCGCCCGAAGCTGCTCTCACATCCGCGTCCGAATCCATACCCGAAACCAATTCCCTATCCACACCTAAAGTATCGCTTCCTTCGCCCGAGCCTTCCAGCCTGACCAAATCCTCCGAGTCCAGCAAAACCGTTTCCTTCTCACTGCATCCTGCCGCCCCCGCCAGAATCGCTGCCAAAACAACAGCAAACAGAACTTTCCTGCCTGCCCCGATTCCTGTTCCAAATCCAATTTTCCCTTTCTTCATCCCGCACAGCTTCCTTTCTATATGAAGCGTGAACCTATTATCAAAGGCTGCACGCAAATCGGAAGACCCCTCTATGCGACTTGCTCTTCCATTGTAAAGTAAATATCCTGCTTTTACAAGTACCTTTTCGTCCTATTTCCATTTAAAAATAACGATTCCCGCTATGGCAATTCCCATCCCGATTACCTTCCTCCATTCCAACGGCTGCTTATCTGTGCCGAACACTCCCAGGAGTTCAATCACATAAGCTACAATCAGCTGGGCGATAACAATCAGCATTACTGCCTTTGCCGGGCCCAGCATCTCCATGCTCTTAATTACCGTATAAGTAATCACAGCCCCGATAGCCCCGCCCAAAAGCATATATTTCGGCTCCACTTTCATCAGTGTTCCAAAAGAAGACCTGTCCGTAATCAGCCATGCGGCCAGACAGACCAAAAGGGCGCTGAACTGCACAAAAGCATTTGCCACCCAAATGCCCGATGTCTTGGTCACCTGGGTATTAAATACCCCTTGAATACTCATTAAAGCTCCGGATATCAATGCAATAAAAAATCCAATCATATGGGTCCTCCAAATATCATTTTTTTCAAATGTACTTTACTATTTTTGCCCATATGATTGGAAAAGTATTCAGTTATTTTTTATTTTATTCCTCTGTTTCCTCCTGTGCCTCCCTGCGCAGTTCTTCCTCGTCCAAGTATTCCACTTCGTCCACTATTTCTTCCTCTTCCTCAATTACCGTCTCCGTATAGGGTTCCCCGGTCACCTGGGTCATTATCTGCTCCGACAGCTGCCGCAGCCTGTCATTCGCATCGGCCCCATCCCATATCTGGGCAAAGGCAATCTCCAATTCCACCCAGAAATTGCTTGTCTCCACCATTTTGGGCATCGGCACCGATACCTCATATTCATTGACGAATTCCTGCAAATTGATGTTTCCGTAATCCACACCATAACGGGCCGCCACCTTTCCTGTCCTGGAATATAAAGTATCGGTATATTCGCAAGTCAGAAACCTGGCAAAATCCCTTGCCAACTCCTGCTTGTCCGAATAGCCGTTTACCGCCACACAGTTGGTTACGGAAAGGCTTCTGGTCAGCAGTTCCTCGTTAATATCCGGCACCGGGGCGATGCTGTATTCATAAGCAAAGTCACCGTTCCCCTTTGCTTCCTCCAGCTTTGCCACCGCATCCGTAGTGGCCACCGTATATACGATTTTCCCTTCCATAAAATCATTCAGCACCTTTTCATAGCTGATTTCTTTCGTATCTATCGAGAAAAACTGGTTGAGTGCCTGATAAACCTTCAGGCAGTCAATAGCATCTTTATTGTAGATATTCATGTTCTCCGTATTATCGCCGGCCGCTCCGCCCACGATCATATAATTGCCCGCAAAAAAGTAATTATAAAAAATATCCGTAACATCCCACTTAAAAATGGCTTCCACCTGTTCCGGGGCGTTGTATTCATTGGCGAAGTTTAAAATATCATCAATAGTGGAAGGCAGAAGTTCCTTCACCCTTTCATCCACCAGGGCTTCCATTTCACCATCCGGCTCCGTTCCATCCTCCCCGGAGCCTTCGCCGCCTTCCCGCAAACCGCCCTCATTTTGGGCATCTGCATCAGCCTGGGAAGTTCCATCCCCTTGGGTATTTCCGCCCTCCTGGCTGCTTTCACCTGCCTGGGCGTCCTCATTCCCCTGGCTTTCTTCCTCCGGCCCGTTTTCCTCGAAATCAGCCATTGCCGCTTCCCCTTCGGCCGCATCCCTTTCCGCCTCAATCTGGCTTCTGGCGAATTCCTCCAAGTACGTCCTGTTATAGAGCAAGGAACTGGTTTCGAAATAAAAAGGATAGCCGATGGTTTTATTTTTATATGTGACTGCCAGGCGGGCGGCATCCGGATATTCTTCTTTAATCTCCCCCCAGCTTTCTTCGCTTATCGGGGAAGCCAGCCCTGCAAGAAAAGCCTTTTCCAGGGAATCGTTGCTGATAATGTATAAATCCGGCATATTTTCCGATTGAATGGAAGCTTTATTGATTTCCTCCAGGTACTCCAACCCGGAAGCCAATACCGGAATAACCCTCACATCATGGGCTTCCCCATAGGCCACGGCAGCGCTTCCCAGATAATCGGTAAGCGCCTCATCCGTATACCAGAAATAAATGGTTTCTTTCCCCCTGGTAAAAATAGATTCCTCTTGTTCCTGACTGATTGTTTTTCCCGACAGGCCTACTACCGCCACCGCCGCAGCGGCACATGCAATTACCGCCATAGTAAAAAGCCTTTTCTTAAGCCCCATGCTTTTCTCCTAACCTCCATATTGTATCTTTGCTGCCCATTTTCCTGGCATCAGCAATATATCCCTAACAAAACAGTTTGCAAACACTCTCTGCTTTTCATCATAACATTTCCGCCAGGCATTTGTCCAATATATCCGTCATTTCATCCACGTGTTCCGTTTCTATGATAAGCGGCGGCACGATCCGGATAATATTCGGCCCCGCATTTATCAGTATCAGCCCTTTCTCCATGGCTTTATGAATGATATCGCCCACCGGTTCTTTGCACACCAGCCCCTGCATCAGGCCGGTTCCCCTTCTGCATTCTATCATATCATATTTTTCCGCCAGTACATCCAATTTTTCTTCCAGATATGGGCTTATCCTGTTTACATGGTCAATGATTCCCTTTTCCTCAAACAAATCCAGCACTTTACAGATTGCCGCCCCGGCCAGTGGATTGCCGCCATATGTCGTGCCATGATCGCCGCTTACTAAGGAGTTGGCCGCCACATGCTCCGTCATAAGGAAAGCCCCTACGGGAATGCCGCAGCCCAAAGCCTTGGCCGTCATCATAATATCCGGCTTCACGCCATAACGCTGCCATGCATACATCGCACCGGTACGCCCCATGCCGCATTGGATTTCGTCCAGGATAAGCAGAATATCTTTTTCTTCGCACAACGCTTTTACCCGCTCCATAAATTCCTTTTCGGCCGGATAAATCCCGCCTTCCCCCTGGATTGTCTCAAACATAACGGCGCATGTTTTATCCGTCACCAATTCTTCTACGCTCTCAAAAGAATTCATTTTTGCAAATTTGATATTCCCGATCATAGGCTGGAAAGCTTCCCTGTATTTCGGGTTCCCCGTTACCGACAAAGCCCCCATCGTCCTCCCATGGAAAGAATGCTCCATGGCAATAATTTCATGGTCTTTGCTGCCGTCTTTCAAATAGGCATATTTTCTCGCCGCTTTTATGGCTCCTTCCACCGCTTCCGCACCGCTGTTTGTAAAAAATACCCTATCCATACCGGATACAGCCTTTAATTTTTTGGCCGCCTCTATGGCCGGTATATTATAATAATAATTGGAAGTGTGAATCAGTTTGTCAATCTGAGCCTTCAAAGCATCATTATATGCTTCATTGTGATAGCCTAAAGCGAATACCGCAATGCCGGAAACAAAATCCAAATATTTTTTTCCTTCTATATCATACAGGTATACCCCTTCCCCTTTATCAAGTACCACCTGATATCTGTTATAGGTATGGAGAAGCGCCTGTTCCGCTTCTTCTATATATTCTTTCATCATAAAATTCATATCCTTTCCGTTTCGCCAAATCACTCGCCCATAGCCGAATGGGCCGCTCCGTTTCAGCCTGTGCAAAGCATATGCCGCTGCCGCATCTTGCCGGCGGCCATTATCTGCCGCCCTCAGCCCTCCGCCATATCCTCGTCTTTAATAATCGCCGTTCCTATCCCCCTATTAGTAAAGATTTCCAGAAGCAGGCAATGGGGAATCCGCCCGTCCAATATATGCACCCTGCTCACCCCTTCTCTAATTGCGCTCGTGCAGTTGGCCAGCTTCGGCAGCATACCGCCTCCTATGTAGCCCTCTTCAATCAGCTTTTCCGCATCCGATGCGCCCAGTCTGGAAATAAAGGAAGACTTATCGTTAATATCTTTATAAAGGCCTTCAATATCCGTAAGGAAAGCCAGCTTCTCCGCATGTACCGCCTTTGCAATGGCGCATGCCGCATCGTCCGCATTGATATTATAAGTCTGGAATTCATCGTCCAAGCCAATGGGGGCCACAATAGGGAGAAAATCCTTTTCCAGAAGGTCATACAGCACCTTGGGATTTACATTCTTCACATCCCCTACAAAACCGATGTCTTTGCCGTCAGAATATTTTTTATCCACAGTGATGAGTCCGCCGTCCTTGCCGCTGATGCCTACCGACTTTACCCCCAGTTCCTGCACCATCGTCACAAGGCTTTTATTCACCTTGGAAAGGACCATTTCTGCAATTTCCATCGTCTCTTCGTCCGTAACCCGCAGACCGTTTACAAACTGGGGCTCCTTTCCCACCTTTCCTACCCAACGGCTGATTTCCTTGCCGCCTCCGTGGACGATAATGGGCTTAAAGCCTACCAGCTTTAACAGTGTAACATCTTTGATGACATTTCTCTGCAGTTCCTCGTTGCTCATAGCGCTCCCGCCATATTTTACCACGATTATTTTCCTGTTGAACTTCTGTATATAAGGGAGGGCTTCTATGAGCACCTCTGCTTTTTTTAATACTTCTGTCATATTTTTATCCATAGCATGCACATTTCCTTTCTTTTCTTCATCCCTGCATATTCTTTCCTATTTTAGTACGTTATGATGGAAATGTACAGTGGGAAATGATATTTTATGCAAAATTTTGCAGCAGTTCAGGCTTCAATGCTATTTGGTTGACGATAGCGGACGCTATGGTGCTAACTTAATGACATTGGTTCAGCCCACTGCACCGGCATGGGCTGAAATGTTACAAAGTCTTTCATTTACGCTTTCTTTTGCGCCAGTATCATCTGTATTATTTCAAGAATAACCCGGTTATCAGCACTCAATTTGCCAAAACCGTCATCCACTCTTTCCAATTCTTTCTGTCCTTTTGAAAGGATATTTTCGATTTCATCTTTTACCTCATTTCTGTACTTTCAACATTTATCATCTGCATCTATTTCTCATTCAATAGTAGTACATATCTTCTCTTTGCTCTATAATTTGCTAAAAAATATCTTCAAACCCTCATCAATTTATGTCCGTCTAACAACGGAATTTCCTATAAGGTAAGAAAAACAGCCCCGCTACGGACAAACCGTAGTTGAGACTGTCTTTATTTACTCCTATACCGCTTGACAAGTACCGCGATGATAAGCTGCCCCAATGCCTATCATCCATTGATGCCACTGACAAGTACCTCAAAATTTACGGATGCACCACCACTTTAATGGACTCGCTGCTCATCTGCATATGGATGGCATCTTCCAGATGCTCCATATCGTACACATGGGTAATCAGCTTCTTGATTTCCAACCGCCCGCCATTGATAAGGTTTACCGCCCTCTGGTGAGTATCTGGGTTAATCATAGAACCCATAATTTTCAGTTCCTTTTTGTAAACATCGAACAGTGGCAGGGGAACCGTCGCGTCCACCCCCGGAACGCTGAACAGCAAAATGGCTGCCCCCAGCCCTGCCGCCTTAAATGCCTGCTCTACTGCAAACCCTTTTCCTACACATTCGATAATCACATCCGCCCCATCATGGCCGCATATTTCTTTGATTCTTGCAGGAACATCTTCATGAATAGGGTCAATCACAGCATCGACCCCCACTTCCATCCCGATTTTCCGTCTCATTTCTATGGGCTCGCTTAAAATCACGGTGGAAGCCCCGCTGATTTTTGCCATCTGCACCATCAACAGGCCAATCGTCCCTCCGCCGATTACCAGCACATCCTGCCCTGGCTTAATCGCTGCCTGGTCAATACCGTGGAGCACACAGGCCAAAGGCTCTGCCATCGCTGCCACGTCAAAGTCAATTTCTTCCCTTACTTTAAAGCACTGGGTATCCGGGCAAACCGAATATTCTGCAAATCCACCGTTCACGTTAACCCCCAGGGCAAATAAATTCTCGCAGTTCTGCTTCCTGCCCATCCTGCAAGGCCTGCAGTGATTGCAGTAAATATTGGGGTCCATAGCCACATGGTCACCGGGCTTCACCTTCGTTACTTCCGCCCCCACTTTTTCCACTATGCCGGCAAATTCATGCCCCAGCACTACAGGGGTAGCCACATCTGCCGAGCCTGCCTCCCCATGGTAAATATGCACATCCGTACCGCAGATTCCGCATGCCTTATTTCTGACCAGGACATCATGCCCTCCCAACGGGGCAAATTCCATATCCCTTACCTCAAATTTCGATGTTTTATCCGCGCCTAGAAAAAAAGTACCTTTCATCTTCGTCCTCCATTCCGATTCCCTATCCGGTATTCAAAAATCTGTACTATAAAGCACGCTTCTATAAACTAGTTTTACAAAAGTATATTCGATATGTTACCACACTATTTCCACTCCGTCAACTACTTTCCTAATCAATTTTGTGGGGCGCTGCGGCGGACGGCCTGCCCTGCCGGCATAGGGTTTGGTTTTGCGGCTATTGCGAAAAGGCAGTCATTTCACTTATGAAATGGCCTAAATCCAGGGAAAAACCGCCATGAATGGCGGTTTTAAGAAGCATGGGCACGGATGCCTATGGCTTCTAGCCCGTCTGCTTCCCACATCTCTCCCCATTTCATTAGTGAAATATGCTTTTTCGCTTAGCCGCAAAACCAAACCCTATGCCGACAGGGCAGGCCGCCCGCCGCAGCGCCCCACAAAATTGATAACAGTTCAGCCTTTCGGCTGCCCTGTTACGGAATCCGGCTATTTTGAATTTTGCCTACGGCAAAAGATCCGGATTCGTTGCTACATCTACACATTGGCACGGACTTTGCAGCAAGCGCAAAGTCCTGGGCTAAACTATTACCAAAATTAATTTCCCTACAATTTCCCTGCAAAATAACCATTTGACTTTTCCTCCTCCATTTCATATGATTAAAGAATCCATTATTATAAGCATTCCCATGTCAATCGCCTTCTTCGGTCAAGGCCTTGGACATCGGATCATATGGGCATTAAAATATAGAAGAAAGTAGGTTTTTTACATGTATCCTTCCGCGGCTCCCGGCCTCATTACATCCACTGCCGATTTGAGAAAGCATAACTGCTTTCAGGTATACCATCATATTTATCACCGGAAACAGATTACCCAGGCTGCCCTCATGCACGATTTAAAGATGAGCGCACCTACTATATCCCAGTATTTAAACGAACTGCAGTCATCAGGATTAATCGAAAAATCCGGCTTCGCCTCCTCCAGCGGCGGGAGAAAGCCCAGTTTATTTCAGATTATCCCTGATGCACGCATTTCCGCCGGGTTAGAAGTCGTATCCTCCAGGGTTCTTTTAATTATTACCAATCTTTATGGGGAAGTTATTTTCAAGAAGCAGCTTATGATAGAATTCTCCAATACCCCCTCTTATTTTGACACCGTCTGCCAATGGGCAAATCAGTGCATCCGCCAAACGGTTTCCGATGACGGACGGATGCTTGGCATCGGCATTGCCGTCCAGGGGCTTCCTACTGTAGAGGGGCTTACCGGGGGAATACGCCATCTGCCCGGTACCCTGTTCCGGCTGGAGCAGCTCTCCTCCCGCCTGAATTATCCATGCAGCTGGATTCACGATGTGGAGCTGGCAGCAAAATCCGAAATATGGCATAACCCGCAAATAGAAAACGCCTTCTTCCTGTCCTTAAACCGGGAATTGGGAAGCGCCCTGATTATTAATCATTCCATCCACACCGGTTCCGGAAATTTCAGCAGCATTATAGAGCATATGTGCCTGTATCCCGGCGGCCGTACTTGCTATTGCGGAAAGTCAGGGTGCGTGGATGCCTACTGCTCTTCCTTTGCCCTTACCCAAATTGCGGGGGAATCATTGGATACATTCTTTTCCAAGCTGCGCCTGGGCAATAAATCCGAGAAAAAAATATGGGAAAAATATTTGCGCGATTTGGCAATGACCATTGATAATGTGCGCATGATTATAAGAAATAATATACTGCTGGGCGGAGAAGTGGAAACCTATATGACGGAGGAGGATATCCGGCGTCTCGCCGCCTATGTGGAAGAAATGACCATTATTAAAGCCAATGACCTTACAATCAGCCGCGGCTTCTATGGGAAAAATGCGGCGGCAATCGGGGGAAGCCTGTATTATATCGAACAGTTCCTGGCGCAGCTTCCCTCCCAAGCGGAAGCCGCAGGCCGCACAAACCATCTGTAAATGCCCTGCTAAATAACAGCGCATTCCGAAAACCTATCTGCAAAAGGCTGCTGCAAAACAGAGAAACCAAACAGCATATGACATGAAATCCATAAGGATTCAGCCATATTCTGTGAAATCGCCGAATTTTGCAGCAGCCCCGCACATTTTACGCAAAGCCTATCTATACGAAATTCCCATCAGCTGCGGTAGTCCGCATTAATTTTTACATAATCATAGGTCAAGTCGCAGCCCCACGCGCATGCCTCATACTCGCCCATTTTCATATCTACCAACACCCGCACTTCCGGCTCGGAAAGTATTTTTGTCGCTTCCTCTTCGCTGTAATCCACAGCAGCCCCATCCTTGTAAATCTGCATCCTTCCGCTTTTCCCCTCGAAAAACAATTCTATATTTTCCGGGTCAAACTTCACACCGGAATACCCTAACGCACACAGGATTCTCCCCCAGTTGGCATCATGTCCGAAAATAGCTGCTTTTGTAAGGCTGGAACAGATCACGGATTTGCTCAAAACCCTGGCATCCTCTTTGGAACCGGCATGGATTACTTTCGTCTCAAAAAGGGCGGTGGCCCCTTCCCCATCCCCTGCCATTTTCTTAGCCAACGTTTCATCTATAATATGGAGGGCCTCCAGGAACTTGTAGTAGTTATCATCCTTGCTTATAATCTCCTCATTCCCCGCCATGCCGTTGGCCAATACAATCAGCGTATCGTTGGTAGATGTATCCCCATCCACCGATATCATATTAAAAGTGTCCTTTACATCGGTGCTCAGCGCATCCTGCAAAAGTTCTTTGGAAATAGCAATATCCGTTGTGATAAAACCCAGCATCGTACACATATTGGGGTGAATCATGCCGGAACCCTTACACATGCCCCCTACCGTTACCGTCTTTCCGTCGATTTCGAACCGGATGGCCGCTTCCTTGGACACCGTGTCCGTCGTCATAATCGCTTCCGCCGCCATGGTACCGGCTTCCAGTTCCGATGATTTCATACCGGCCAGCTTTTCTATCCCTGCCGTTATTTTCTCCATCGGGATCTGCATGCCGATGACCCCTGTAGATGCCACCAGTACAGAATCTACCGGAATATCCAATTCCTTCGCCGCACACTCCACCGTTTTTTTACAGCATTCATAGCCCAGCACTCCCGTACATGCATTGGCTATCCCCGAGTTAATCACTACCGCCTGCACAAACGGGGAATAGTCTATCACATTTTTATCCCAGAGCACCGGGGCCGCTTTTACCACATTGGATGTAAAAACTCCCGCCTGCCTGCAGGGAACCTGGCTGTAAATCACCGCCATGTCCTTCCTGTCTTTGTATTTTACGCCGGTTTCTGCCCCGGCCGCTTCAAAACCCTTGGCCGCTGTTACACCGCCTCTTATCATATCCATTTGCCGCATAACCTCCTTAATTCCATATTATCTACTCTTAAAGCTTTTCGCGTCTACCCTTATACCCCATTTACAGCTAATACATGCCGCCCTCTTTTTCTATTGATTAAAAGCAACAATATTCTCTTTGTTCAACACAAAATCATAATAGTTCAGATCTTCTCTCTTTGTCCATCCTATCCGATTCCAAAACGCATTCCCCACGTCATTTTTCGTAAAAGCGATTAGGGAAATCTTGCTGATATGCTCCTTTTTCAGAGCCTCCATAGCAAAAACCACCATCGACTTCCCAATCCCCTGCATCCGGTAATCCTGATGGACACATACGTGATACATACATCCCCTTCTTCCGTCATGTCCGCAAAGAATAGCCCCTACTATCCTTCCGTCCTCCACGGCTACCACGCTTGTATCCGGATTCCTCTGCAGAAAGCGTTCCACTCCTGTCCTGGAATCATCAATACTGCGGATTGCAAACCCCTTGATGCTCATCCAAAGGGCATACACCCCGTCATAATCTTCTTTTGTCATCGTCCGTACCATAATTTCCCTCATTTCTGCCTGCTAAAGATTCAGTCCTTTGGCTTCTTCACAGCCCAGCATCAGATTCAGGCACTGCACCGCCGCCCCTGACGCCCCTTTCCCCAGATTGTCAAAATGCGCCGTAAGCACCATTCTCTCCTCATTTCCCGTCACATAGATTTTAAGGCCGTCCCATCCGGAACAGGCATTGCCCGACATCATGCTGCCTTCCAGTTTTTCCTCTGCACCGGCTTCCATGACCTTTATGAACTTCTGCCCTTCATAATATTTCCCATAAAAAGCAAGCAGTTCATCCGGGGCAAAATATTTTTTTAAAAAGTCGGCATACACCGGTACCGAAACAACCATTCCGCTGTAATAGTCCGCCACTATGGGCGAAAACAACGGTTTCCTGGCCAGTCCGGCGATTTCCTGCATCTCCTTCAAATGCTTATGATTCTGGGATAGCGCATATTCCCTGGGTGCGTCCAATTCAGAGTTTCTCTGCGTTTCTTCGTACTGGGCAATCATCTTCTTCCCGCCGCCGCTGTATCCTGTCAGAGAAAATGCCGAAAAAGGGTAGTCCTTTTCCAAAACCCCCTCCGCCACCAGTGGATAAACCAAAGAAATAAACCCTGTGGCATGGCAGCCGGGCACCGCCACTCTCTTCCCTTCCGTCACAGCCTGTCTGTGAGCGGAAGAAAGTTCCGGAAACCCATATGCCCACCCGGCCTTTGTCCTATGGGCCGTAGAGGTGTCTATCACCCTGACTTTCTCATTTTCCACCAGCCCTACTGATTCCTTAGCCGCAGCATCCGGCAGGCACAAAAAAACAATATCGGCAGAATTAATCAGTCTCTTCCTCTCGTTTACATCTTTTCTCAGTTCCTGTGAGATAGGCAGTATTTCTATGTCTTCCCTTCCTGCGAAACGTTCATGAATCCGCAGGCCTGTTGTTCCTTCACTACCATCGATAAATACTTTCGTCCTCATCCCGAGCCTCCATTCTGATTCCTGTAAACTACCAGTGTACTGGCCGGATACCCCTTTCATATCCGTTCTGGCCGATAACTCCCTTCTATTTTGTACCCCTTCAATCATACACTTTTTACGGGAAAATCTCAACCGTTTAGGTGATTTTTTTACCTCAATAGACAAATTTGGGGGCACAGTAGTCCATCCACTGGCATTTGTAAGAATAAACATACACCAAATCAGGATTTTATGCAATCTTTTTTTTATTTATGCTATATACTTCGATTTTTATAATTTTTTATGCAAGAATTTACTCTTGCAATTATTCCGGTAATGGTGTATATTGTTTGGAGTACAGACAAATCAACCGAATTTTGGAGGCAAATATAATGAAAGAAAAAGTAGTTTTAGCTTATTCCGGCGGGCTCGACACTACCGCTATTATTCCCTGGTTAAAGGAGAATTTTGATTATGAAGTTATCTGTGTCTGCATAAACTGCGGGCAGGGAGAGGAATTAGACGGCCTGGAAGAGAGGGCCAAATTCTGCGGCGCTGCAAAATTATACATAGAAGATGTTACCGATGAGTTCTGTGACGAGTACATCATGCCCTGTGTACAGGCCCATGCCGTATATGAAAACAAATATTTGCTCGGCACCTCCATGGCAAGGCCGCTCATCGCAAAAAAACTGGTGGAAATCGCCCGCAAAGAAGGGGCTACCGCAATCTGCCATGGCGCAACAGGGAAAGGCAACGACCAAATCCGTTTTGAACTGGGCATTAAGGCCCTTGCCCCTGACTTGAAAATCATTGCCGCATGGAGAAATAATAAATGGACTATGGATTCCCGGGAATCCGAAATTGAATACTGCAAGGCCCACGGCATTGATCTTCCATTTTCCGCCGATTCCTCCTACAGCCGCGACCGCAATTTATGGCATATCAGCCACGAAGGGCTGGAGTTGGAAGACCCGGCAAGCGAGCCGAACTTCGAACACCTTCTCGTGCTTAGCACCACCCCGGAAAAAGCGCCCGAAGAAGGCGAATATGTTACAATGGCCTTCGAAAAGGGGCTTCCCGTTTCCTTAAACGGCAAAACGATGAAAACCTCTGATATCATCCGTGAACTTAACACGCTTGGCGGAAAACACGGCATAGGCATTGTAGACATAGTGGAAAACCGTGTGGTAGGCATGAAATCCAGGGGAGTATACGAAACCCCCGGCGGAACTATCCTTTATGAGGCACATCAGCAGCTGGAAGAACTCATCCTGGACAGGGATACTTACGCGCTGAAAGCCGATATGGGAAATAAACTGGCCCAGATTGTTTACGAAGGCAAATGGTTCACCCCATTGCGCGAAGCGGTACAGGCTTTTATTGAATCCACCCAGCAATACGTAACCGGAGAAGTGAAATTCAAACTTTATAAAGGCAATATTATCAAAGCAGGAACCACTTCCCCCTATTCTTTATACAACGAAAGCATCGCCTCCTTTACTACCGGCGATTTGTATGACCACCATGATGCGGAAGGGTTCATTAACCTGTTCGGCCTTTCCTGCAAAGTCCGTGCCATGAAGATGCAGGAAGCAAAAGGCGGGAAAAACTAAACCTTTTCCACAGCAAAAGAACTGCCATACACTGCCGAAGCCTAAGGCGCCAACTTGGACATAACCTTGCGGATTCTCCCCTGCTGCCGCCAAAAACACATGGGAAATCCCGCAAGGCTATCAATAAGCAAAGGAGCACACAAATGGATGTGATTACCTTATTATTAACATACTTTATAGCAGTAAACCTGGCTGGCCTGTTTTTTATGGGATTAGACAAATACAGGGCCAGAAAAAATTTATGGCGCATACCGGAGTCCACCCTGTTTATCATAGCGATCATTGGAGGAAGCATCGGCAGCATCATTGGCATGCACCTTTTCCGCCATAAAACACGGCATTGGTACTTTGTCTATGGCCTCCCGGCCATCCTCGTTTTACAGGCTGTGCTTTTTTTTGCAATTTTGAATTCACCGATACAAATTCAGATTATGTAATGTAAATTTCCTATAAGTCAAAAAACAGCCTTCCAAAAAGGAAGGCCTATTTTTTAATAGCATCTGCTTCTTTACCGGCTCACCTTACAACGTTACAATAACCCCTCCGTCGTTAGCATACATGCTGCTGATTCCCGCTGTATCCATGATGAGCACATCCTTTACCTTTATCTCTTTTAAAATAGCATCTTTTACCATCTCCGCCCTGTCCGGACAATTGCAGTGGGTGATGACCAGCCGCTTCCCCTCTGTATCCACAGCCTCTTTCACCATAGTTTCCGCCAGCTTCGCGAGCCCTTTCTTAATACCAATCGCCTGTCCTCTCTGGACGATTTCCCCCTCCTGTCCTTCCAGGAGAGGTTTTACGTTCAGTGTGGTAGCCACCAACGCCTTTACGCCGGAAAGCCGCCCGTTTTTCCTCAGAGTTTCCAGGTTATCCAGAACAAATAATGTTTTCATGCCGTCGCGGAACTTTTCCAGTTCTTCTACTATCTCATCGAAAGAATGGCCTGCCTCCTCTAATTCCATGGCTTTAAGCGCAATCTGTGTCTCCCCGCCGCTGGCAGAATGGGAATCGCATATGTGGATATCCTTTTTCCCATATTTCTCCATATACAGATTTTTCCCCAGTACAGCGCTGTTATAGCTGCCGCTTAACTTGGAAGACAGTGTCACAACATATACATGTTCCGCATCGCAATGATAAGCTTCCATATAACTTTCCGGGGAAGGGCAGGACGATTTCGGGCATGTAGGGCATGCCGCCACTTTTTCCAGAAACTCCTTCTGGTTAAAGTTCTCATCATCCATAATCCGGTAATCGCCTACTTCTATTCCTAAAGAAACGATTTCAAACCTCTCATCCTTTTTATACAGCGGCGGCAGTTCACCGCAGCTGTCCAATATAATTTTATAGTTCATTTCAATAACCGTGCCTTTCCCTAAAGTATAGTACACCAAAATATTTATTACCATTCAATATGGTTTTGATTACTACTTATAATAACACGGTTAACCGTTTCTTGTAAAGGGGGTTTGTTATGGAAATCTGCCTCTTATTTTATTCCTGCACGTTAATAATTACTTTCATAGTGGTTTCCCTGTTCGCATCGATATACTGATAGGCCTTCAAATAATCTTTAAAGGCAAATGTCCTGGAAATCAAAGGCCTCAGATGGACTTTTCCCTCATTTACCAGCCTGATTGCCCCTACATAATCCTCATGGCGGTACATCATCGTACTCTTAATATCCAATTCATGGTCATTGGCCACTGCCAAATCCACTTCCGCCATCCCTGCGAAAACTGCTACAAGCACAATAACACTCCCTTTTCTGGCATGCTTAATCGCCTGCCCCATAGTAATGTTATTTCCGGCACAGTCATAAATCACATCCGCCTTGTCCGGCCCGAAGGCTTCCAGCATCGCTTCCCCGAAATCTTTTTCTTTTGTATTCACGCAGACATCTATCCCGCATTCTTTTGCCTTGTCCAGCCTAAGGTCGCTCACATCTGTAATCATCACCTTGGCGGCGCCCATTCCCCTGGCCGTCTGCGCCACCAGGTTTCCTATCGGGCCCGCACCGATAACTACAATATTCATCCCTTTCACATCGCCCATCTGCCTTACCCCATGGACAGCCACTGCCAAAGGCTCTATCATAGCCCCTTCTTCGTAGGACATCTCCTCCGGTATGGGCGTCACCTTGGACGCATCCACCGCAAAGAACTCCGAAGCCGTACCCGTGGTCTGGAATCCCATAACCTTCAGTTCTTCGCACAAATTGTATTTCCCATGCCTGCACGGATGGCATTTCCCGCAATAAACCTGGGGCTCTATAGTTACTTTCTGCCCCACATGAAATTCGGTCACATTCTTCCCAAGTTCCACGATTTCCCCGGAAACCTCGTGACCCTGTGTCACCGGATAGGAAGTAAACGGGTGCTTCCCGTGATACACGTGAATATCCGAACCGCAAATACCGATATTCATAATCTTCACCAATACCTGCCCATCCCCCGCTGCCGGAACAGGAACTTCGCGAAATTCAATTTCCTTTGGCGCCGTCATAACCTGCTGTAACATTTTGCATCCCTCCTAAGCAATTTATAAACTTATATAAAGTGTTTTATTAAAGTAATTATATTATCGCTTATGATAAAGCATTTGTCAAGACGAAAGCACCATAGTAAACTACAGCCCATAACAGTTCAGCCTGAAGCTGCACACTTGCTGCAAAGTCCGTACGAGCACGTCAATTTAGCCAAGAAAGAATCTGCCC
>BLLT01000008.1 GCA_011958945.1 Lachnospiraceae bacterium
ACCTTTTGACCCCAACATCATGACATTGCCTATCAACAATAACAGTTTAATCACTGCAAACGGATTTTGCAATATGAATTTATTGTAATAGCCGGCTATTTGTAGTATGATAAAATACAGAAAATCCTAGTAAGGAGATAGGGTTCTCCTTTGGGAAACTGTTACAAAATGGCAGGCTCACGTACAGAAAGGTATTGGGAGAATGGAGAAAGCTTATGAATTAGAATTCGGAGGGGAGAAGTCGGGAAGCCTGTATGTGAATTGCTGCGGTTGTTCGAAAACGGAGCCGAAACATAGTTTTGGGCCGGCATGGAAACCTCATTTTTTGATTCATTATATATTGAACGGCAAAGGGAAGTTCATGATGGACGGAAAGACCTATCCGCTGGAAGCGGGCTACGGGTTTGTGATTATGCCGGAAGAACTGGCCTTTTACCAGGCGGATGAAGATGACCCCTGGACGTATGTATGGGTGGGGTTTAGCGGAACGAAGGCGGAAGAGTATATGGCAGCGATGGGGCTTTCCGTGGAGTATCCTATTTTTGCCTCGGAACGTTCGGAGGAATTATATCAGGCGGTCAGGGATATGATGGAGCATAATACTTATGGGATTGCCAATGAACTGCGCAGGACAGGGCAGCTCTCACTATTTCTTTCCATCATTGCGGAAGGCGGGCCGATCAGGGAAAAAAACCATGGCGACTGGGCCAATACATATGTGAGCAAGGCGGTGGAATTTATTCAAGGGAATTACTGCAACCCTATTAAAGTGACGGATGTGGCTGATTACGTATGTATTAACCGCAGTTATCTGTATACCCTGTTCCAGAATTCCCTGGGGATGTCCCCGCAGCAGTTCCTTATGACCTTTCGGATTACCAAGGCGGCGGAACTGCTGCAGCATACATCATTATCGGTGGAAAGCATCGCGATTTCCTGCGGCTATCAGGACCCTTTGGTTTTTGCGAAGGCATTCCGGCAGATGAAAGAAATGTCCCCTTCGGCATACCGTAAAGAGATGAAGAAAGGGGAAACGCGGAAGAATAAAAAGCATTTGGAGCAGGTGGAGGAATTTATCAGTCAGATAAAGAAGTTAAACGCCTGAAAGGACAGCGGGGCAGTTAACATTTTGACAGATTGTTATAACAACGGGGTATGGCATTCCCGTGGGAGTTTACTATAATAGTTTTAAAATAAGTGTGTCCGGAAGAAGGCGGGCAGAAAGGGTGGGTTATGGCAGAAAAGACAGCAGCAGAAATGAAAGAGAAGATTCTCGCAAAATTTGCGGAGGTATTTGGGGAAGGAGAAGGAACGAAGGCTTATTTTGCACCCGGACGGGTGAATATGATCGGAGAGCACACGGATTATAACGGCGGCCATGTGTTTCCATGTGCGCTTACCATCGGAACCTATGGTGCGGCACGGAAAAGGGAGGATCGGAAACTCCGCTTTTATTCCATGAATTTCGGGCATCTGGGTATTATTGAATCCAGCCTGGATGAATTAGAGCCTGCGAAGAAATCAGGGTGGACGAATTATCCGAAGGGAGTGATGTGGGCGTTTGAAAAAAGAGGATTTGAGATTCCATGCGGTATGGATTTGATGCTGAATGGAAATATCCCCAATGGTTCAGGGCTTTCCTCTTCGGCATCGGTAGAGGTGCTCACCGGGTTTATTCTCAGGGATTTCTTCGGTTTTGATGTGACAAACCAGGATTTGGCGCTGATTGGACAGTACTCGGAGAACAATTTCAATGGGGTAAACTGCGGTATTATGGATCAGTTTGCGATTGCGATGGGAAAGGAAGGCCAGGCGATTTTCCTGGATACGGCGGATTTATCTTTTGAATATGCGCCGATTAAGCTGGAAAATGCGAAAATTGTGATTTCCTGCAGCAATAAGAAAAGAGGATTGGGAGATTCTAAATATAACGAAAGAAGAAGCGAGTGTGAGACGGCCCTTGCGGAAATCCAGAAAGTAGTGGGGATTAACAGCTTAGGGGATTTGAACGAAGAACAATTCGAAATGTATAAATCGGCGATTAAAGACGAGGTTCGCGTAAAGAGGGCCAAACATGCGGTTTACGAGAACCAGAGAACGGTGAAGGCAGTGGAGGCTTTGAAGAACAATGATGTGGAACTGTTTGGAAAGCTTATGAATGAATCCCATATCTCCCTCCAGTATGATTATGAAGTGACGGGCATAGAACTGGATACCCTTGTAGAAGAAGCGTGGAAAGTGGACGGCGTGATAGGTTCCCGGATGACCGGGGCCGGCTTCGGGGGATGTACGGTCAGCATTGTAAAAACAGATGCCATTGATTCGTTTATCGATAAGGTTGGAAAGGCTTATAAAGATAAAATCGGTTATGCGGCTGATTTTTATGTAGTGGAAATCGGAGACGGGCCGACTGTCCTGTAAGGACATCCCGGATGGGGCGGAAAATAGGCCTTAAAGGCAGGCGCAGTAATAGTTCGGCATACGAATGTGCAGATGTGACAAAGAATCCGAAAGGCTGAACTGTTGCCGGGCGCAAGGGGGATTCCGGAAGGCCTCTGGCAACGGGAGGAGGGCTCCGAAAACCTATTAAGATAAGGAAGGAGAAGTGAGGAAAATGATTCAGCAGGATATAAGGAAGCTGGTTGAATATGGGCTGAAAACAGGGCTTGTGGAAAAAGAAGATGAAATTTATACGGTAAACAGGCTGCTGGAACTTTTTGAACTGGATGAAATAGAGGATAAAGGCGCTGATATTTCCATGGAAGAGGAAGAACTGGAGGAAGTGCTGGGGCGTCTGATGGATTATGCCGTGGAAAAGGGAATCATGAAAGAGGATGGCATAGTCTACAGGGATTTGTTCGATACTAAAATCATGAGCGTGCTGATGCCCAGGCCCAGCGAAGTTATCAGGGAATTTTGGAAGCTGTATAAGGAATCGGCCGAGAAGGCTACGGAATGGTATTATAAGTTCAGCCAGGATACGGATTATATCAGGAGGTATCGGATTAAGAAGGACCAGAGATGGAAAGCGGATACCCAGTATGGGGATTTGGATATTACGATTAACTTATCAAAACCGGAAAAAGACCCCAAAGCTATTGCGGCCGCTAAGAATGCCAAACAAAGCGGATATCCGAAATGCCTGCTTTGCATAGAAAACGAAGGCTATGCCGGCAGGGTCAACCACCCGGCCAGGCAGAATCACAGGGTGATTCCCATAGAGATCAATAGTTCAAAGTGGGGATTCCAATATTCTCCGTATGTATACTATAATGAGCATTGCATTGTATTTAATTCCGAACATATTCCTATGAAGATAGACCATGCGGCTTTCTGCAAGCTGTTTGATTTTGTAAAGCAGTTCCCCCACTATTTCCTGGGCTCCAATGCGGATTTGCCAATTGTGGGCGGCTCTATCTTAAGCCATGACCATTTCCAGGGCGGCCATTATGAATTTGCCATGGCAAAAGCAGGGGTGGAGAAATCCTTTGTGGTAAAAGGGTTTGAGGATGTGGATGCCGGGATCGTTAAATGGCCCATGTCGGTCATCCGTCTGGCATGCAGCGACAGCACCAGGGTAATCGCATTGGCGGACGTGATATTGGAGAAGTGGAGGGGGTATACCGATGAGGCGGCGTTTGTTTATGCTTATACGGACGGGGAGCCTCATAATACGATAACACCTATTGCCAGGAAGAGGAACGGCAAATATGAACTGGATTTGGTGCTGCGCAATAATATTACAACCGAAGAGCATCCTTTGGGCGTATACCATCCCCATGCAAAGCTGCATCATATTAAAAAGGAAAATATCGGCCTGATTGAAGTGATGGGATTAGCGGTGCTTCCGGCAAGGCTGAAAGATGAGATGGATAAGCTGGCGGATGCCATTCTGGCCGGGGAAGATATCCGCAAAGACGAGACGCTGGAGAAGCATGCGGACTGGGTGGATGAATTCCTGCCCAAATATGCGCCTGACACCAGGGGAACGAAAGAAGAACTGATGGAAATCCTGCATAAAGAAATTGGAGATGTTTTCATGCAGGTATTGGAGGACGCAGGAGTTTATAAGAGAACGGAAGAAGGTATGGAAGCGTTTGGGAGGTTTATAGAGACGCTGTAAAGAGGTGTTTGCCCTTATGGATGGGGGTAATTACGCCGCAGCGTTGTAAGCCACTAGGAGTTGGCCGTTAGGCCAACTCTTTTTTGAACTTATAGGAAACTGCGTTGCAAGACGCATGAATTCACAGTGGCCGATGCATCAATAATAGCCCATCATACTTTCCAGAAAATGCAGCAGATGCGCCTGCTGACAAGGGTTCAGCCTTTCAAGCGGGGATAGTTGGGTGCGGGATTTCGGCGGCTGGTTAACCTTGGAGGAGTGGTCGGAAAGGAGACGGTGGTCGGATTTGCAGAGGATATAGTCAGTAGACACTTGGAAAGTATCGGATAGCTTGATGATGATGTCCGCATCAGGAACGGTGAGGCCGCATTCAATCCGGCTTAGCGTAGTTTGATTGGCGCCTATTTTGATGGCCAAAATTTCCTGGGTATAATTGTTTTCTTGCCGTAGTTCTTTAATTCTTGTTTTCATTTGTAAATTTCCCCTTTAATTAAAAATGGCTTAATAGTTGTCAATTAACTATTTCATAAATTGTTTTGAAATGCAAGTGAATTTTTACAATAAAACAATTATATGTGATATACTTATAAGCAAAGAGGAAAATTATTGATACAGATGGAGAAATAGGGCATATGAAATTTTTATTAGTGGGGATAAATGCAAAATATATACATTCCAATCCGGCAGTATATAGCCTGAAAGCATATGCGGGGGAAGGATATGAGAAAGAAATTGAAATAGCGGAGTATACCATTAATAATCGTTTGGAAGAGGTGCTTTCCGGTATTTATGAACGGTGTCCGGATGTGGCGGCCTTTTCTTGTTATATATGGAATTGGAATTTTGTGCGGGAATTGACGGAAGAACTGCATAAGATAAAACCTCAGCTGCCCATATGGCTGGGCGGGCCGGAGGTATCTTTTGATGCGGAGGAAATTTTGAGGGCATGCCCCTGGATTACGGGAATTATGATAGGGGAGGGGGAGGAGACGTTTCGGGAACTGTTGGATTATTATAAAGGCGGAGATTCAAAAGAAGGAAGTATCGGTTTAGAAGATATTCAGGGAATTGTCTGCCGGATAGGGAATAGGATACTCAGGACGGAAGAGAGGGCGCCGATGGATATGAACCGGCTGCCATTCCTGTATCGGGATAGGGAAAATTTTGAAAACCGGATTATATATTACGAATCCAGCAGGGGATGCCCCTTCCGGTGCAGCTATTGTTTATCGGCGATTGATAAAAGTGTCAGGTTTCGGGATATGGATACGGTGAAACGGGAACTGCAGTTTTTCCTGGACGAAGCTGTCGCACAGGTAAAATTTGTGGACAGGACATTTAACTGCAGCCATTCCCACGCCATGGAAATATGGGAATACATACATCGCCATGACAATGGAATCACCAATTTCCATTTCGAAATAGCGGCGGAGAAGTTGGATGAGGAAGAAATCAATTTGCTGGGAAAGATGCGCCCGGGGCTGGTACAGCTGGAAATCGGCGTACAGTCCGCCAACCCCGAAACTTTATCGGAAATCAACCGGCAGGCGGACATGGGCCGGCTGGAAAAAATCGTGAATAGCATCCGCAAGGGAGGGAACGTACACCTTCATCTGGATTTGATTGCCGGTCTGCCCTTTGAGGGATATGAAAGCTTCGGGAAATCTTTTGATGTGGTATATTCCATGAAGCCGGAGCAATTACAGCTGGGCTTCCTGAAAGTTCTCAAGGGTTCTCCGATGCACGAAAGGGCACAGGGGTACGGCATAAAATATACTTCCCGGCCGCCCTATGAGGTGTTATGTACCAGCTGGCTTTCCTTTGAGGAAATATGCCGTTTGAAACGGATAGAGGAAGTGGTGGAACTGTATTATAACAGCAGCCAGTTCACCCATACACTGTCCGTATTGGAGAAGTCCTTTGACGGAGCTTTTGCGATGTTTGAGAAACTGGCGGAATATTATAAGGAGAAAGGATATTTTACCAATAATCCTTCCCGCGTTTACCGGTATGAGGTTTTGCTGGAATTTGCGTTAATTTATGGGAATGGGGAGGAAGGGCTTTATAAAGAACTATTAACATACGATATATACCTTAGGGAAAACATGAAGAGCCGGCCGGGGTTTGCCCGGAACCTGGAGGGGTATAAAGAGCATTTTCGGGAGTTTTACAACGATGCTTTTCGGTTGAGGGAGATACTTCCTGGCTATGAAGAATTTCAGCCGAGACAGATTGCGAGGATGACCCATGTGGAGATGTTCTCCTATCCTGTTTGGGAAAGCGGAGGGGGAGCCGAATGGAAAATGGAGAAACTTCCAAAGCAGCGTATGGTGCTGTTCGATTATAGGAAACGCAGCCCGCTGACTAATGAAGCGGAAGTGAGGGTGGTGGAGGAGGCATAAAAGCTGCCCAGAAATGGGGCTGCCAAGCCTGTGTTTGCGCTGCATCCATAAAATTTGCAGGTGCAAAAAGCTGCACGGAGATGGGGAAAAATATGAAGAAGAATACAAAAGCAATTTTAGATTTATTGGACGAAAAATATGGTACGGATTTCAGGTGTTCCCTGGATCATGAAAATGCGTGGCAGCTGTTGATTGCTACGATTTTAAGTGCCCAGTGCACGGATGCCAGGGTGAATATTGTAACGGCGGATTTATTCCGGAAGTACCCATCGGTGGAGGCTTTCGCTCAAGCGGATTTAAAGGAATTGGAGAAGGATATACACTCTACAGGTTTTTATCATAATAAGGCCAAAAATATTATCGCCTGCTGTAAGGATTTGGTGGAAAAATTCGGAGGGGAAGTGCCCAGAAGCCTGGAGGATTTGACATCTTTGGCAGGAGTGGGGAGGAAAACGGCCAATGTCATACGCGGGAATATTTACCATGATCCCAGCATCGTAGTGGATACCCATGTGAAGCGGATATCCAAAAAGCTGGGGCTGACAAAAGAAGAGGAACCTGGCAAAGTGGAGCAGGATTTGATGAAGGCTTTGCCAAAAGAGCATTGGATATTATGGAACATCCAGCTAATTACTCTTGGAAGGGAAATATGTAAGGCCCCTACCCCAAAATGCGGGGAGTGTTTCCTGACAGGATATTGCCAGGATTATAAGAAGAGAAAGGGAAAATCGGGATAATGATGGATTATATATCGCTGGATTTGGAGACTACGGGCCTAAACCCTAAAAGAGACAGGATTATAGAGGTTGGTGCAGTGAAGGTGCACAAGGGAGAGGTGGCAGGAGAATTTCAAAGTCTTGTAAATCCAGGAAGGGAATTGGGGGAAATGGTATGCGGACTTACGGGCATAAACGATGAGATGTTGTTGGATGCACCGGAAATAGGGGATATTATCGGCCCGCTTTTAAAGTTTATTGGAGACGATATTTTAGTAGGGCATAGGGTTCTGTTCGATTATTCGTTTGTAAAAAAGGCGGCGGTGAATCATTCCCTTTCTTTTGAAAAAATGGGGATTGATACGTTAAAGCTGTCGAGGAAACTGCTTCCGGAACTGGAAAGCAAAAGCCTGGAATCGGTATGCAAATATTATGGGATTGAACATAAAGCCCACCGGGCGATAGGGGATGCCCGGGCAGCCTCAGATTTATATCAGAAGCTGGCCGGACAGTTTTACCAAGATAACGAAGAAGAATTCCGGCCGAAGCAGCTGGTTTATCTGGCCAAAAAAGAAGGGCCTGTCAGCAAACGGCAAAAAGAGCGGTTATATAAATTACTGGACAAGCATAAACTAACTATAGCATATAACGTGGATAAGCTGACCAGGAATGAAGCGGATCGGATTATGGATGAAATTCTTGCAAAGTACGGACGATAATATTCCGGCTGGCAGATTGGAGGTTTTCGGCCTTTTCCAACAAATGCCGAATCCCATCTTCGTTTCCTTCCCTGGAATATATGTCGGCGAGGATACGATAAGTGCCGCTCACATCCGTATTGGTGGATACGGAGAATTCCAGGATTTGCCTGGTCTGTGTGGTGTAGCCCGATTCATATAATTTTTCCGCCCATTTTTGCAGGGTATGGACAAGGGTGGTATAATTTTGGTCATAACGGGTCAGCAGGCCGATGTTTGGGGTGCCGTATTTCAGCTTCAAGTCGGTGTTGCTATAACCTGTGAAATTGACAATGGGGGATTCGGCAAGATAGTACAGTGCCTGATGGCATTCTGCAACTGTCTCATCCTCTTTCAAAATATCCATGGGGAGGGAATCGAAGGGGATATGGATGTAATCCAGGTCATCCAAAGGTTTTCGCCGTGTATTGTTGGCGGCGGCTTCCCGTTCCCAATAATTATCCCGCTCTCTGGCACTGCGCCGCCTTGCTTTGGACAGTTCGTAAGAGAGCCATATGATGAAGACGATAAAACTTGCAAAAAAGGGCATTTTCATATATAATTCCTTTCATAGATGGAGCTTGTGTTTTTGGTTAAAGACACATCCTTATGGGCTTTGTGCAAAGTCTCATTACAAGACAGGAAACAGAAAGGATATGAGGTTTATTATGTTTAACATGCATAATCGTAAGACGAAAAAAATTATTTCATCTGTCATTATTTTAATCATTGTTATAGCAATGTTAATTCCAACTTTATCATATTTTATTTTTTAGTACAATATGTACTTTGAGGAGAGGCTATGAAAATTAGAAAAAGGAAAATACCGGCAGTAATTTTAGCCATTTGGCTTATGCTGGGAATGGGGCAGATGGCAAATGCCCAGACCATCGGAGCATTGGAGACAGAATCCAACAGTGTGGAAGTACAGGAACCGGAAAATGCTGAGACATCCCAGGATAAAAAGGAATCGGCGGCAGGCCCATTGACCGGCCTGGGGAACGGTAATACCATATCGGAAGGGATATATATCGGAAATGTGAATGTATCCGGCAAGACGGCAGGGGAAGCGCAGCAGGACATAGAGGCATATATTGAGGAACTGAAAGGAACTGCGGTCAATTTCCGTGTGATGGACGGGAATCAGGTGGAAGTTACGGCGGGCGAACTGGGCCTTACATGGGCAAACCCGGAAGTGGTGCAGGAAGCGGTGGCTCTTGGAAAGAAAGGCAATATTATTCAAAGATATAAAGCGCTGCAGGATTTGCGCCATGAGAATAAAGTGTTTGAACTGACATATGATTTTGATAAGGAGTCAATCCGCCGGATTCTTGTGGAACGCTGCGGGGAATATAATACGGAGGCAAAGGATGCGGTGCTGACAAGGGAAAATGGTGCATTTTCCATTATTCCCGGGCAGAGCGGATACGTAATCGACGAGGAGGCATCCATTAACCAAATATACGATTATCTGATAAATCAATGGGATTTTAACGATACAGTGGTGGATGTGGCGGCGAAAGTACAGGAACCCAGGGGAACGGAAGAGGAATTGTCTCAGGTGAAAGACGTGCTTGGAACGTTCACTACCAGCTATAGTTCATCCGGTTCTTCCAGAAGCGCAAATGTGGCCAACGGGTGCGATTTGATTGCGGGTACTACGCTTTATCCGGGGGATGAATTTTCTACTTATGAGGCGGTATCCCCGTTTTCGGTGGATAATGGTTATTTCATGGCCGGCTCTTATATGAACGGGCAGGTGGTGGACAGTCTGGGCGGAGGCATCTGTCAGGTTTCAACCACATTGTATAATGCGGTACTCTTGTCCGAATTGGAAGTGACGGAACGCCACAACCATTCCATGATTGTAACATATGTAGACCCTTCAGCGGATGCGGCCATTGCGGAATCTGCGGGGAAAGACTTTAAATTCGTCAATAATACGGATCATCCCATTTATATTGACGGACATTGTGAAAATAAAAATATTACCTTTACCATATATGGTGTGGAAACAAGATCGGCAGAACGGGAAGTCATTTATGAAAGCAAAGTGCTTTCGGTGATAAATCCGGACCATGAAATTATTAATACCAACGTGGCCATGCCTATCGGGCAGGTGGTAGTCCAATCGGCGCATATCGGATATAAAGCGGAACTTTGGAAAGTGGTGAAGGAAAACGGCGCGGAAGTGAGCCGGGAACAGATTAACAGCAGCAGCTATAAAATGGTTCCGAGGACAGCAACGGTAGGGCTTTCCACCAATGATGTGAATGCTTATAACGAAATGCTGGCAGCGGTAGCAACCAATAGTATTGACCATTGTAAAAATGTGGCGGCAGCCCTGGCTCAATTTGCAATTACGCCGGAACAGGCGGCTCAGGCACAAGCAGAGCAGGCGGCACAAGCGGCCCAGGCTCAGGCGCAGCAGCCTCCCGCAGAACAGGCTCCGCCAGCCGAGCAGGCACCTCCGGAACAGCAGCCGCCGGCAGAACAGGCGCCCCCGGCGGAGTAGCCGGCAATGAACCGGGCAGCTTGGAACGGCAGCCGCCGGCAGAATAGGCATTTTCGTCAGAGGATTTGCCGACAGGATGCGTGTTTTTGGCAGAGCAGCCTTGGAGGAGGAAACATTTGCAGTGGATGGATGGCGAAAAGCAGAATGCAGCGGACGGCAAGACGGGAAGATGCGGATATGAGGAGAATGGATGAGAACAGGGAAATTGCCTGAGAATGTATGGAAGCGTTCCGTACAAAAGCAAATGAAGACAAAACGGAAAGAGATATTTGCCGGCGCAGGGATAGGGGAAGACTGCGCCGTTCTCTCGTTCGGCAATGAATGCCAGACCGTTATCGGTGTACATACCGGACATTGGCCGGGAAAAAATATGGCGAAGCTGGCAGTGCACCGCAGTGCCAATTCTTTGGCGGCGGAGGGTGCAGAGCCGGTTGCAATGGATATTTCGATACTTTTGCCGGAAGGCACGGAAGAGGAAACCGTAAAGTCTATAGCAGGACAAATAGAAGCGGAAGGTGCGCTTTTAGGGATTGGTACCGCAGGCTGCGGGGTAGAGATATCCGGGGCAGTGAACTGCCCCGTCATTACGGTAACAGGAATAGGGAGCAGGACAAAGGGGCGTATAATTTCCGTAAAGAATATTAAGCCAGGGATGGATGTGGCGGCCAGCAAATGGATTGGACTGGAAGGAACGGTGTTTTTGGCACAGAACCGGGAGGAAGAACTTTTGACCAGATATCCGGCCCGTTTTCTGGGAGAAGCCAAAAGGCTGGAACGGTTTTTGTCGGTGATTCCGGAGGCTGCAGTCGCGGGTAAGTCCGGCGTTTGCGCTATGCACAACGTTGGGGAGGGCGGTATTTTCGGCGCCCTTTGGGAGCTGGCAGAAGGAGCAGGTGTCGGACTGGACATAGATTTAAAGAAAATTCCTGTCAAGCAGGAAACGATAGAAATATGTGAATTTTATGGCATAAACCCTTATGAACTGGCTTCCGGGGGCTGCCTGCTGATGGCGGCGGAGAACGGGTATGACCTGGTAAGGGAATTGGAAAATCAGGGAATAGCGGCATCGGTTATCGGTAAGATTACAGAGAGCAATGACAGAGTTGTCATAAATGGGGAAGAGCGGCGCTTTCTGGAGAACCCGAAAGCGGATGAAATTTATAAGGCATTGCATACGTCATACCATGCGGTGTAAGGCGGGGGAAAGCAGGGCTGAAAAAATTAGGATTTGTGCTGCAGCGATGTAAATAAATGCCGGAAGGCGGCAGAATGGAGGAAAGTATGAGAGAGAAAATATTATCCATTATAGAGAGGAACAGCCGTATAGACTTAAAGGAACTGGCGGTTATCCTGGGAGTGGAGGAAGCGGATGTAGTAAGCGAGATGGAAGCGATGGAGAGGGAAGGTGTCATCTGCGGCTATCATACGATGATTGACTGGGAAAAAACTTCCATAGAGAAAGTGACGGCCCTGATTGAGGTGCGGGTGACGCCTCAAAGAGGGCAGGGGTTCGATAATATTGCGGAGCGGATATATAAATATCCGGAGGTCAACAGCGTGTATTTGATTTCGGGGGGATATGATCTTCTGGTGACGCTGGAAGGAAAAAGCCTGAAGGAGGTATCTTCTTTCGTGTCGGATAAATTGTCCACGCTGGATACAGTGCTTAGTACGGCAACCCACTTTATTTTGAAAAAATATAAAGACCACGGAACCATACTTGCAAAAAAATACGAAGATGAAAGAGAGAAGATTACGCCATGAGAAATCCATTAGCTGATAAGGTGGTAGACATCAAGCCTTCGGGCATCCGCAAGTTTTTTGATATCGTGAGCGAGATGGAGGATGCGATTTCCCTTGGTGTCGGCGAGCCTGATTTTGATACGCCCTGGCATATCAGGGATGAGGGGATTTACTCCCTGGAGAAAGGACGTACCTTCTATACCTCCAATGCGGGGCTGAAGGAATTAAAGGTCGAGATTTGCAATTATTTAAAACGAAGACAAGGTATTGAGTATAATTACAACAACGAAGTCATAGTAACGGTGGGCGGTTCCGAGGCCATTGATATTGCCTTGCGCGCCATGATTAATGATGGGGAGGAAGTGCTGATTCCCCAGCCCAGCTATGTGTCCTATGAGCCTTGTGCTATTCTGGCTAATGCGGTGCCTGTGATTATCGAATTGAAGGCGGAAAATGAATTCCGGTTGACGGCACAGGAATTGAGGGATGCTATTACGGATAAGACCAAGGTTCTGATTCTGCCTTTCCCTAATAACCCTACGGGGGCGATTATGGAAAGGAAAGATTTGGAGGAAATCGCCGAGGTGCTTATTGAGAAAGATATTTTCGTGATTTCGGATGAAATCTATGCGGAACTGACTTATAAAGAGGAGCATGTATCCATCGCGTCTTTGCCGGGCATGCGGGAGCGGACTATTTTGATAAACGGATTCTCCAAAGCCTATGCCATGACCGGATGGCGTCTGGGCTATGCCTGCGGGCCGAAAGAAATCTTGGAGCAAATGATTAAGATTCACCAGTTTGCGATTATGTGTGCCCCTACCACCAGCCAGTATGCGGCGGTGGAAGCGTTAAAAAACGGCGATGATGACGTAAAGGAAATGAGGGAAGCCTATAATCAAAGGAGAAGGTATCTGATGTATGCCTTTAAAGAGATGGGGCTGGAATGCTTTGAGCCGTTCGGGGCATTTTATGTATTCCCGTGTATCAAGGAATTCGGCATGACCAGCGAGGAATTCGCCGACCGCTTTTTACGGGAAGAGAAAGTGGCGGTGGTGCCTGGAACGGCTTTCGGAGACTGTGGGGAAGGGTTTTTGCGGATTTCCTATGCCTATTCGCTGGAGAATTTGAAGGTGGCCATTGGGAAGCTTAGGGTTTTTGTGGAGAGGCTTAGGGCTGAGAAGGCGTAAAGGTGTTGAGGAATTGCCCGGATTATATCTTCAAAGGAATTTTTTTGATTTTTACTCTTTTTTAGCTAAATTGACGTGCTCGTACGGACCTTTGCAGCAAGTGCAAAATCCTTTATATGGAACATATTTGGAAATCCACTGCGGCAGACTTTGGCATGCATATTGGGAATGGCAATTTTCAAGTACATTCCGGGCATGTGGGTAAAGAGGATGCGTCTGGTTAGTTAGGAGGAATGTATGAAGGCAATCGGCGAAGGCATAGAAATCAAAAGGCTTAACAGGATTCGGACGATAAAGTATATTCTTGATGCAAAAAAGGTATCGAGGCAGGATATTGCCGCAGCGCTGGGGTTCAGCATGCCGACTGTCCTACAGAATGTTGCGGATTTGATAGACTGCGGCCTGGTATGCGAGGCCGGTGAATATGGTTCTACAGGGGGGAGGAAGGCTAAGGCGCTTTCCATCTGCGAAGGCGCGCGTTGTGCAATCGGCGTGGAGGTTACCGCCCATCATTTGCATATGGCTCTGCTGGATTTGAGCCAGAGGGTATTAGATATTGTTTCCCATAGATTCCCTTTTCGGAATACCCATGAGTATTATGTGAAACTCGGGGAATTGGTACAGGAATTCGCCCAAAAGGACAGGCCGGGAATGAAGAATAACGATACGCTTACAGGGGTGGGGTTTTCCATTCCGGGTATTTTGGATCAGAATCAGGGAATGCTGCTGCAGTCCTATGCGCTGGGTGTATCCAATATCAATTTGGGGCGGTTTTCCTATAATGTTCCTTACAATACATGCTTTGACAATGATGCCAACAATGCGGCCTATGCGGAAATAACGGATAAGCAGCGGAATACGATTTATCTTTCCTTAAACGATACCGTGGGCGGGGCGACCTATATCAACGGGCGCATTTATCAGGGGGACCATTATAAGAGCGCGGAGTTTGGCCATATGATAATTGTTCCTAACGGGAAAAAGTGTTACTGCGGGAAAAGGGGCTGTCTGGACTCCTACTGTTCCGCCCGGACGCTGAAAAGGAACGGGGAAGAAACGTTGGAACAGTTTTTTGATGACTTAAAGAAAGGCGTTCCCGAAAACAAACGGATATGGGATACTTACCTGGAATATCTGGCGCTGGCAGTGGCTAACCTGCGTATGGCCTATGACTGCGATATTATCCTGGGCGGAAATATTGGAGGAAATATGGAGGGGCATATGCATATGTTTCAAGAAAAACTGAGCAAATATAATAATTTTGATTATGATGCCTCCTACATACATTTGGGCAGGCATAAGAGGGAATGTTCCGCTATCGGGGCCGCAAGGCTTATGCAGGACAGATATATTGAAAAGATAGAGACCTTTTCTGCAAGTTAAGATATTGCCTGGATATGGAAAACGTTTTGAAAAGCTGCTCCAAGGAGGCAGCAATTGCCGTTTTGATAAAGGGCGCGGTAAACGCCCTTTATGTTTTTCCATATAGGAATGCGAAGCATTCTTTGGAATTGGCCGCCGGGCCAATTCTTTTTTGCATCTATTGAATGATATATTCTACCGTAATGTTCACTTCCACCTGGACTTCGCCGGGCATGACATTGGAAAAATAGTCATCTGTGCCAGTCGACATTTCTGCTTTGGCGGACATGCTGCGTAATTTGGAGTTGAGGGCATTATCTGTATAGCGGGCTTCGCTGTAATTGCTGTTTTCCGTAATACCTGCTACAGCACCAAGGGAACAGCCGCCGGCTTCTGCCAGGACCATAGCTTTTTCCCTGGCTGATTCCATAGCCAGCTTCAGCGCATCGGAATAGGCCTGGTCATATTGGCTGGACTGGTAGGTGATGGACTGTATATTGTTGATTCCGGCGCTTACCGATTCCGTCAGAATTTTCCCCAGATTTTCCAGGGGCAGTTTGGATACGCTCAGCGAAGTGGAAGCTTCATATCCGGTAATCCGTTGTGTATTTCCGCTGTAATTATAAACGGGGTACATGTAATAGTCGGAGGTCTGGATGGAAGATTCCTCAATTCCCAAACCGGTCAACAATTCCACTACCTTAGCCACTTCTTGCGCGTTCTTCTGCTGACAGCTGGCGGCATCGCCCGCTTCCGTGCGCACGGCGTATACGATTTCGGCGATGTCGGGAATCACGGCAACTTTTTCGCTGCTGTTTACGGAGATGGTATTCCTGGCATCTATGTTGCCTGCCATATTCGCTGCCGCGGCGTCTGTAGCCTCGTTTCCGGTTTCCGTTGAAGTTCCGTTTGAATTGGTGCTGCCCGCTGTATTGCCGGCATTGCCTCCGGCGGCATCATTGCCTGCAGCGCTGTTTCCGCAGGCGGCCAGCAGAAGGCTGGCGGCTAACAGGAGTGACAGAGGCAAGATGAATTTATGGCGGGATGTAAGTTTTTTTGGCATATTGTACATTTGGAATCCTCCTACTTCAGTTTTGCATGTATTTTTAGAATTATGTGTCATTTCTATTTTCGTATTTATTATACCATAGTCTCGTGCACCTTTGCGCACATGGAATCAATAGTTGAAACATTTTCTTCTGTTTCAACATTATACCATGGAGAAGAGTAAAAAGAAGGAGTAATAATCTTAATTTTGTATAACCAATGGGAATTAAATTTTATTTGTAAACAATTAAATGTGTGGTATGATAAAGTCAAATGAAACAGAGCGCAAAAGCCGCGCGGAAATGGGGGCAAATATGCATATTGTACTGCATCAGCCGGAAATACCGGCGAACACTGGAAATATAGGAAGGACATGCGTTGCTACGAGAAGCGCTCTGCATTTGATAGAGCCCCTTGGGTTTCGGCTGAACGAAAAGGAAATTAAAAGGGCGGGGATGGATTACTGGGAGCATTTGGATGTGCGGCGGTATATCAACTTCGGTGAATTTTTGGAGAAGAATCCAGGGGCGAAAATATGGATGGCCACTACGAAGGCAAAACAAGTGTATACGGATGTGAAGTTCGGGGAAGATGATTATATTATGTTCGGCAAGGAAAGCGCAGGGATTCCGGAGGAGATATTGGTGGATTATGAGGAAACATGCATCCGCATTCCTATGTTAGATAAAATAAGGTCTTTGAATTTATCCAATTCCGTGGCCATTGTACTGTATGAAGCGCTGCGGCAGAACGGTTTTGGCAGCCTGCAGCGGGAAGGGGAGCTGCACAGGCTGCATTGGAAGTGAGTGGAGAAATAATTTTTTGGGGAAAGGACAATTTGCGTATAAACATTTTGTCCTTTTTGGCATATTTGTTTGTAACGAAAAGAACTTTTGCGGCACTTATATTATGAAAGGGGAAAAAATCCGGAATCTATTGAAGGATGAATAGTTCCATAGGGAGAGAGGTGAGATGGGAAACGGTGGATAAGCAGAAGGGAAAGCAATTGTATGAAGAGAACGTGAAGGCGGTTTATAAATACCTGTTCTGCTTAACCCATAATGCCGATTTGGCGGAGGAGTTAACCCAGGAGACCTTTTATCAGGCGATGAAAGGGATGGACAAATTCAGGGGCGAATGCAAAATTTCCGTCTGGCTCTGCCAGATAGGGAAAAGGCTCTGGTATAAGGAACTGGAGAAAAAACGCAGGGAAATACCAATGGCGGAAGCCATAGAAGAGGATACGGAAGACACAGGGGCTTTTAGCAGCATTGAGAATAATTATCTGCTCAATGTGGAAAAGGTAGAACTGTTCCGGATGCTGCATCACCTGGATATCACAACCAGAGAAGTGATGTACCTTAGGCTGACCGGCGAACTTAGCTTTGCGGAAATCGGGAGCATTATGGGAAAAACGGAGAATTGGGCAAGAGTTACTTTTTACAGGGGTAAACAGAAGCTGATGAAAGGGAGAACAAGTTTGTGTCAGCACGGCATCCACAAACTTGGGCAATAAAGCCGTGCAGAAATGGATGGAAAAATGGAACAACGGTTAGTATGCGATACGGTAAGGGATTTGCTCCCCATGTATATCGACCAGATGACCAGCGATATCACTAACAGGTCTATGGAGGAACATATAGAAAGCTGTGGGGAATGCAGGGCGGTGATGGAGAAGATGAAGCTGCCTGTTCAGGCGGAGACAGCGCCGGAGGTAAAGGAGTTCAAAAAATTCCTAAGAGAATCCAAAAAGAGGATGAGGTTATTTTATTGGGTTATGGGGGCGGCGGCATTGATTGCAGTGCTGACATGCTTTATTGTAAACTTGGCTACAGAAAAAGGGCTTTCTTGGTTTTATATAGTGTGTATGGGGATTGCAACAGCATATTTGCCCGCATATGTATTTATTGTTTCCGGGAAATATAAATTCGAGAAGGCATTGGCGGCTTTAAGCGTCTGTATCATCGGACTGGTGGGAACGGTACAGATTGTGTTGTATGAATTCATGGGAATAGGGGAAGTATGGTTCTGGGAAATCGGTTTGCCGATAACCGCCTTTTGGCTGGTGGTGGTGTGGATGGGGGTATTTTTCCGGATTCTTTTCCATTGCAACTGGTTTGTCGTATGGGCTGTAATCGCATTTTTGGCCATCCCGGGCAATTATTTTACCAACCGGCTGGCGGGTGCTTATGAAGGGATTGAGGATTTTTTCAGTAATTTTCTTTCCAATGGCCTGGGGAATTTATTATCGGCGGTTTTTCTTTTGATATGTGCCTATTGGTGGGATCGTAAAAGGAAAAATGGCGGGAAAAACGAGAGTCTGTAAACGAAGAGGGGGGACAGAGATGGAGAACGGTTATTTTAATGAAGCATTGTCGAACTTTACGAAAGATTTTGCCTATGGAGGGGCTATCCGCCACCTGGTGGATAAGGGGTATACGGTGGATAGGATTGTGAAGGAATTCAATTATCCCCTTTCCAGGGAAAGCATTGAGAAGATGGTGGAGGGGTATCGGAAGAGTAAGGGGTGAATTGCTAGGAATTGTTACCGATTTTCGTGGTAATTGATTGATGATAAGATTTCTTTCCTTTGTGGAATGTGTACTGGCTTTCGATACTGCGGCGGATTTTTTGGGTTTGACCAATGGTGGATATAGGGCGCTGGCTCAGATATTTGTTAGCAAAAAGCAAAATATTGAAGGAACAGAACAAATTTTAGTTCCCTCGTTGAAAGAACTTGTGTGCGAAGAACGGAATGGATTGATATGTACCACAGTAAATCAGACCATTATTGACCTTTTAGAGCGAAATGGGGATGGGCAGATTATTACGGAGAGCCTGGCAAATTATTATGATGAGCATCATGAAAGCTTTGATGGACTCAAGGTGCCGAAACATTTGCAGCCAAGTTTTGAAAAATATAAGACGTGGGCAGTGGAATATTATGAAGAGTAGGTGATGCAGTTGGAGTTGATGGAATTTTTATACAGAGTGATGGAAGAACTATCAAATGCGGGTGTGCCGATTGTGTTTAAAGGAGCGATGGTTCTTAATCTAGTAATCAGGGAAAATAATCCATCAAGAGTTGAAAGAGTAACCGGAGATATAGATGGAGATTGGATTGGTGTATTTCCAACTATGGAAGAAATGGAAATAGCGCTGAGAAACGCAGTTAAGAAAGTAGATTTTTCATTAGATGTCCAAGCCAACAGAATATTTGGCGAAAGAAAATCTGCAGGATTCAGAATTGTCAATGAAATGGGAGAGAAGATTGCAAGTATTGACTTAAGTGTCAGGCAAAACCGATTTTGCAAACCTTACATCTCCTATGTGAATGGAATATCCATTACAGGAGCCAGTTTATCCAAAATGTTGTCAGACAAAATATATGCAATTTCAGGCGAAAGAGTATGTAGAAGAATGAAGGGGCTGTAGAGGGCATTCTTGATAAACAAGGAGCGGTATGATAAGATTAAGCTATAATATTTGCTTTAAGAAATGAATGATATGATAAGAAAGGGGGGATTGGCTTGGGAATGCTTTTAAACCCAGGGAATACAGGATTTGCTTCTTCTTTATCTTCCAGTATATATGTGGATAAAACGGAATTGATTGAATGTACTAATCATGTGCTTGGAACCGAGCAGCGTTTTATGTGTGTCAGCCGTCCGCGGCGGTTTGGCAAATCAATGGCGGCGAAAATGTTAGCAGCTTATTATAGCCAGGGCTGTGATTCTTTTGAACTGTTTAAAAATCTCAAAATTGCCAACTCTCCTGCTTTTGAGAAGGAATTAAATAAGCATCCGCTAATTTATCTTGATGTGCAATGGTTTTTGAGTGTTTCCAGAGATAAAGGAAATGTAGAACAAACAGTGTCTTATATACAAAACGAAGTAATCAAAGAACTGGCCCGGCAATATCTGGATATAGTGAAACCGGATGATATTTCGCTTTCGGAAGTTTTGTTCAGAATTCATTCCCGAATTGGGGAGCAGTTTGTAATAATCATTGATGAATGGGATTGTCTGTTTCGGGAAGAAAAGAATGATACAAGGCTTCAGGAAAATTATATTAATTTTTTGCGGGGTATATTTAAAGGAATTCTGGCGGAGTCATCCATTTGCCTTGCATATATAACAGGAATCCTTCCTATAAAAAAATATGGCACACAGTCGGCTCTAAATAATTTTGATGAATTTACGATGATAAATCCCATGCCGCTGGAGTCATATGTTGGTTTTACACAAGAGGAAGTTTATCAGATATATAATAAATATAATTTGGATTTTGAAGAAGCCAGGCAGTGGTATGATGGTTATGTGTTCAGGAATAATCTCCATATATATAATCCAAAATCTGTCCTTGATGCGGCACTTAGAGGACAGTTTGGGAGTTATTGGACACAAACGGAAACTTATGAGTCATTAAGGCGTTATATTGAAATGGACTTCGATGGCTTAAAAGAAGCGATTATCACCATGCTGGGAGGCGGACGGTGTAAAATTAATACTAACAAATTCCAAAATGATATGACAAGCTTAAAAAGTAAAGATGATGTTATGACTTTGCTGGTCCATCTGGGTTACTTGGCCTATGATGCAAGGGAAGGGGAAGTGTTTATCCCTAATCAGGAAGTAGCAGGAGAATTTGAGAATGCGGTGGAAGACGGTGGCTGGGAAGAAATTATGTTGGCGATTAAGGAGTCGGAGGAAATGCTAAATGCTACTCTCCGGGGAGATGCTGAAACTGTTGCACAAGGAATGGGCAGAGTTCACATGGAAAATACCTCTATATTGGCATACCATAATGAATTATCATTGAGCTGTGCCATAACAATTGCATATTATAGTGCTAAAAAGGACTACACATTAATCAGGGAATTACCGACAGGAAAAGGATTTGCAGATATCGTGTTTGTACCGCACAGGCATTGTGATAAACCAGCGCTGATTGTAGAACTGAAATGGAACAGTGCATCGGAGGGAGCTATTGCTCAGATTAAAAAGAATAATTATATTAATTCATTGAAAAATTATGAGGGAAATATTCTTTTAGTTGGTATCAATTATGATAAAAAGAGCAAGGAACATCAGTGCGTAATTGAAGAATACGCCAATTATTATTGCTTGTAGAAAACGCAACGAAAAACTGGGTTGACAAAATTTTTGTCAGCCCTTATAATTTAAATCAAATAGATATTATTATATTGATAATAACAAAAAGAGAATAATAGACAAGCCTGTATCAGTTAAGATTGGAAAGGATGTGAGAACTTCGATGGATAGGAAAGCGATTGCAAGGGAAACATTGAAGATTATGGAACAGGGGTATTATGAATATGAAGGGAAACGGATTGCTATTGAAGAAGATATGGAAGAGAGCATCCGCGGCAGTATATTGATAACACCGAAAGAGGGGGAAAAGATTTTAAATGCATATGGGGTAAGCGAAGCGGACGGAGTCGGCGGATGTCCGAAAGGCTGTGGAATTAGTCCAGTGGATGCGGCGAATGAAAGCGGTTCAATTGGTAAGGCTGGTTTCAAGGCAAAAAGTACTTCTGTAGTAGAAAATATTTCTACGGTAGAAGCGATTCGCAAACTGGTGGAAAGGGGAAAAACAGAAATTGGGGTACTGAATTTTGCCAGTGCCAAAAATCCGGGAGGAGGATTTATCAATGGGGCTATGGCACAGGAAGAAAGCCTTGCGGCATCCAGTACATTATATCGAACCTTGCTGGCCAATGAAGAATATTACAAAAGAAACAGGGAGCAAAGTTCCATGATGTATACTGATTATGGTATTTACTCCCCGGATGTGACTTTTTTTAGGGATGGGAGGTTTAAACTGGTAGACAAACCGGTGAGAGCCTCGGTGCTGACTTTGCCTGCGGTAAATATGGGACAGGTGCGGATCAAGGGCGAAGATATAGGTATGGCACAGAAGGTTATGCGCCGAAGGATGGAACTTGCACTGGCTATCTTTGCAAGGCAGGGGGCGAAAAATCTAGTGCTTGGGGCATATGGCTGCGGCGTGTTCCGCAATGACCCCAGAATGGTGGCGATTTGGTGGAAGGAATTGCTGGAAGCAGGGATGCAAAAATATTTTGATTCTATATTTTATGCTGTTCTGGACAGGGGCGGAGACTGCATTAGGGCTTTTGAAGAATGTGTGTGATAACGGTTGGAAACAAGCCCATGATTTGATATAATGTAAAAATTATAAGGTCTTTGTACAGGAGGGTAAATGGTATGGCGAGTATCAGGGAGGTCGCGAAGCTGGCTCAGGTCGCACCCAGTACAGTATCAAGAGCATTGAACGGGAGTGGGTATGTGGCGGAAGAAACGAAAGAAAAAATACGGCAGGCAGTGTCTGAACTGGATTATGTGCCTAATCAGTGGATCAGGAATCTTTACAGGAAGAAGACAGGGATTGTAGGCGTATTGGCGCCGGAACTAATACATCCGTATTTCTCGGTATTATGGAGCTGCCTGGAAAAGGAACTCCATAGGCATGGATATAATATGATGCTGTGCAATACGGGAGGGAATCCTTTAATTGAACGGGAGTATCTGGATACGCTGGAAAGGAATCTCTTTGACGGTATGATCATTGGGGCTGCCTTTCTTCCGGATGAATATTACACAGGAATGGAAAAGCCGATGATATCCTTGGATCGCATCATCCCGGGGATACCGCTGGTCACATCTGACCATGAACAGGGCGGGAGGATTGCAGCGGAGAAAATGCTGGAATCCGGATGCCGAAAGGTCCTCCAACTGTCGAACCTGGAAGAAAAAACTATTTCTTCTGCAAAAGCAGGCAAAGAGTTTAGCCATCGGATGAAAAGAAGCGGTACGGAAATAATCACGGAAAGCATTGCCTGGGATGAAGTAGTCCATTATGAGAAAGCTATGGAGTGGTCGAGAAGAATCCTTAGAATACACAAGGATCTGGACGGGATTATGGTAAATGACCTGTGTGCGGCGGCATTCCTCAAGGCTTCCCGGGAACAGGGGATACATGTGCCGAAAGACTTGAAGATCCTTTCCTATGACGGAACCTATGTGACGGATTATAATTACCGTACGCTGTCGGCCATCGTACAGGATATGGAGGAGATTGCGAAAAGTGCGGTAGAAGTACTTTTGAAATTGATAAACCATCAGCCGCTGATAAAAAGGGAGATATATGTGCCGGTACATTTTAAACCTGGTGAAACGCTGTAAAATAGGTGAAAAGAAAGCAGAAAACAATATATATAGAAGATTGGAATTGGGAATGAAGAAATGGATGTGTAGAAAGGGAAACTGACGGATTGGGCAGTTTCCCTTTTTACAGGAAATCATCTAAGCAAATTGTACAAAATATAGAAATTAAATTTGTTGAAAATAATGATTTTAAGTAAAATACATAAAAAGTATTGACTGATGCACAAGAAGAATATATATTAATGACATGAAACAGTTCCATACATTGAAAAAACAATAAGCCGATAGGTAAATTTTTTTAGCCGCATATGGAACAGTTCCACACACGAGAAGGAGGAAGAGGGAAATGAAAAGAGCAGTAGCATTTGGGATGGCAATGATAACAGCATTAACCCTGCTGGCAGGCTGTGGAGCACAAGGAAACAGCGATGCCGCAAAAAGCAATGCGGACGGTACAGAGAGCAGCACGGCTGCTGAAAGCGCTGAAGAGGACAGCAGTGCGGATGCCAGGGGCACAGAAGAAAGCGTCCCGGCAGGAGAAAAAGTGACGATTACAATCTATCAAAGTAAGATTGAAGCGAATGAAGGGTACAAAAAAGCAATTGAGGCATATCAAACGCTTCACCCGGAAGTGACAATCAATCTGGAAGCAGTGACAGGCAATGATTTTGGTGCTTCCCTGAAAGCGAAGATGCAGTCGGATCCGCCAACCATTTTTTCCGTAGGCGGGTTTCAGGATTTAAAGGATTATGGGGATATCTTGGAAGACTTGTCGGATCAGCCGATTTTGGAGCACGCACTGGAAGGGACAACGGATATTTTTACGACAGAGGATGGCAAGGTGCTTGCAGTACCCCTTTATATGGAAGGGTATGGTTTTGTTGTAAACCGTCAAATGTTTGAGGACGCTGGCGTGGATTTCGATTCCATGATGACCTATGAAGGAATGAAGGCTGGCTTCGATACATTAAAATCGAAGATTGAAGCCGGTGAGATGCAGGAAAAATATCCGTTCCTGGAAGCGGTTATGGAATATCCGACGAAGGAACTCTGGATTGCGGGCGACCATGATGCGAATGTAGCATTGACCCATGACTTTTCTTCTGCATTGGAAGCATACAATGCGGATACGCTTCCCGGTACAGGTTTTGAAGATTATAAAACCATGGTAGATTTCCAGGCAAGCTATACGACCAATGCGGACAATACAGCAAACCTGAATTCAGTGGATTACACCACATCCCTGGAAGGCGGCCTGGCAATTGAACGTGTAGCGGCTATTAAACAGGGCAACTGGGTAGCTCCTGCAGTGGCAACGACTGATCCGGAAGTGCTGGAGAAACTGGATATGCTTCCGTATTCGGTACCCGGGTATTCGGATGGTAAATACTTTGTTGGTGTTTCCGGATACTGGGCGATCTGCAATAAAGCAAGCGATGCACAGAAAGCAGCGGCAAAGGATTTCATTAACTGGTTCTACAGCGATCCTGAGGGGCAAAAAATTGTAGTAGAGGATTGCAAGTTCGTTCCGCCATATGATAACTTTGGGGATTTAAAAGCAACGGATCCGTTGGCTCAGAGGATTATGGATGCTAACAGCGAGGGAAATACCATGGATGGATGGGTATATAGCGGTGCACCGAATACCTGGGGGCAGCAGGCAGTAGGTGTAATGGTGCAGAAATATCTGGCAGGACAGGCAACTTGGGAAGAGGTAACACAGAGCAGCATTGAGCAATGGGAAAGCATGCGCGCATCACAGAAATAAGGGCAGGATGGTGAATGGCATGAAAAAAAGTAAGTGGAGATTTTGGATATTTTTAATGCCGGCATTGGTGTCTTTTACCGTTGTCGTTTTGATTCCCATGCTGATTGGTTTTTTCTATGCATTTACTAATTGGAACGGAATTGTCGGGAGTGAGATACGGTTTGTAGGCATCCGGAATTTTATAGATATTTTTGCAAGGGACGGTTCATTCCTGCATGCATTCGGATTTACAGCTGCATTCTCGATATGTGCAGTAGTGCTGGTAAACCTGGTTGGGTTCTTGCTGGCACTGCTGGTAACCCAGCCGTTCAAAGGGGCAACGTTGCTGCGGGGTGTTTTTTTCATGCCGAATTTGATTGGCGGGCTGTTATTAGGGTTTACTTGGCAGTTTATCCTCATATCTATTTTTGAGGCTGTGTCAAAAGCTACCGGCTGGACTTTTTTAAGCGGCTGGCTTTCCAATCCGGAAACAGGGTTTGCCGGTCTGCTGATCCTTACGGTATGGCAGTTGTCAGGATATATGATGATAGTTTATATTGCGCAGATACAGCAGATACCGGAGTCGGTGAAAGAAGCGGCACGGATTGACGGGGCAAGCGGATGGTCTATGATGAAAGGCGTTATCCTGCCGTTGATGATGCCGGCGTTTACAATAGGGTTGTTTTTGTCCATATCCAGTTCCTTCAAAATGTTTGACCAGAACCTGGCACTGACCCAAGGCGGACCCTACAAATCCACAGAAATGCTGGCGCTAAACATATATAACTCAGCATTTGGCGCGAACGAATTCGGTTTTGCCCAGGCAAAGGCTATCGTCTTCATGATTCTGGTGGCGGCGATTGGGGTAACCCAGTTGGTGATCACGAAAAAGAAGGAGGTTGAGATGTAATGAAGGCTGTGGCTGTAAAACAGAGAAAAAGCATGAAAAAAAGGGTTCAAGGCATAGTATATGGGGTGACAGGGCTGTTCTTGGGGTGTTTGTTCCTGTTCCCGATTTACATTCTTGTATTAAATTCTTTTAAGAATACGAAGGGGATCTTCACAGATGTTATTGGATTCCCGAATGCAGCAACTTTTACAAATGAAAATTATCCCAACGCTTTTGAAGCGCTGGACTATGTCCGTTCCTTTGTCAATTCTTTTTTGATTACGGTGGTCAGTACATTTTTAATCCTTCTGATTTCCGCAATGGCAGCATGGGTATTGGTGCGTTATAAAACGAAAGCGAGCAAGTTTATTTTTATTTTGTTTGCCGCAGCAATGTTGATACCGTTCCAATGTGTAATGCTCCCGTTGGTTGGGTTTGCCAGCCGGATTCACATAATGAATCCGGCAGGGCTGGTCTTTATGTATATGGGCTTTGGAACGAGTATGGCGATTGTCATGTTCCATGGATTTATAAAAAATATTCCGGAAGAACTGGAAGAAGCGGCAACTATTGACGGATGTAACGGGGGGCAGCTTTTCTTCATTATCGTAGTTCCTTTGATGCGGACGATACTGGTTACGGAGGCGGTGCTGAATGTCATGTGGATATGGAATGACTATCTGCTTCCATCCTTAATCATTAACAAGGCAGGATGGCAGACTTTGCCTCTAAAGACATACTTGTTTTTCGGGCAGTTTGCAAAGAGGTGGGATCTGGCTTCATCCGGGCTGATTATGTGTATGGTTCCGATTATTGTATTTTATCTGTTCTGTCAGAAATATATTGTAAAAGGAATAACGGACGGGGCAATTAAGTAAAAGAGGGAGAGTGAAAATGGCAGGGAAAGGTCATTGGTGGAGAAATGCAGTGGTTTACCAGATTTATCTTCGAAGTTTCCAGGACAGCAACGGGGATGGGATTGGCGATTTGAAGGGGGTTATAGAAAGGCTTCCTTATTTGCAGGAACTGGGGATTGATGTGATATGGCTTAGCCCGATGTTTCAATCCCCCATGGATGATAACGGATATGACATTTCGGATTATTATCGGGTGGATTCCGTATTCGGCCAGGACGAGGATATGGATAGGCTGATTAAAGAGGCAAAGGAATATGGAATCCGGATTATCCTGGATTTGGTAATTAATCACTGTTCGGATGAACACGAATGGTTTCGGCGCGCTGTCAGGGATGAGGGCTGTGAAGAAGCAGGGTATTTTTATTTCAAAAGAACAGAAGACGGTAAGGAACCGAACAACTGGCGCTCAAACTTTGGGGGGAGTGTGTGGAGCCAGCTTCCCGATGGCAGATGGTATTATCACACTTTTTCACCAAAGCAGCCGGACTTAAATTGGGAGAACCCCCGGCTGCGCAGGGAAGTATATAAAATAATCAATTGGTGGCTTGGAAAAGGGATTGCCGGTTTTCGCGTAGACGCGATTACTTTTATTAAGAAAGATCTGTCCTTTGCATCGGTGGAAACGTTGGACGGGGAGCGTTATCCCGTGGAAAATTTTGAAAATTATCCAGGGATTGATGATTTTTTGGCAGAACTGAAAAGAGAAACTTTTGATAAACATGATTGTTTCACGGTAGCGGAGGCGCCAGGGGTTGGAAATGAGGACTTTAAGAAATATACAGGGGAAGATGGATTTTTTTCAATGATTTTTGATTTTTCCTGGGAAAGTATGGAGGGGGAGGCGGACAAATCCTCTGTGGATGCAATAGAACGGCTGAAAAAAAGGATTTTGGATAACCAGCAATTTATGAGCCGGAACGGGTGGTGCGGCATATTTCTTGAAAACCATGATCAGGCGCGCTGCCTGAACAGATATCTGGAAAAGGCCGACAGGGGTTATCATAGCGCTTCGGCACTGGCAACGCTTTATTTTTTCCTCTATGGAACCCCATATATTTATGAGGGGCAGGAAATTGGTATGGTGAATGCTGTCTGGAACAGTGTGGACGAACTGGCGGACACTAGGGCAAAGATTACATGGAAGGAACGTCTGGAACAGGGGGAAGATGAAAAGGGTCTCCTGGAGTATTTCAACCATTGGGGGCGTGATAATGCCCGGACGCCTATGCAATGGAATGATGGGAAAAATGCAGGGTTTACGGATGGAAAACCATGGTTGAAGGTACAGGATGGCTATCGGGAGGTAAATGTGGAAAGGCAGAGGGAGGATCCGGGCTCTCTTCTTTCCTATTATAAAAAATTGATTGCACTGCGTAGGGATGAAGCGCTGGCCGACATTATGGGGAATGGAGGGTTTTATCCAATGCCTGAAGCAGGGCAGGGGATTATTGCTTACCGGCGGGCCAGTGACGGAAAGGAAATTTTGGTAATTGTCAACCTGCTGAACCGGGAAAATGCTTTGAACCAGGAGAACCTGGCGGAAGCACATCCTGATGGCAAAACGATTGACGAGTTATTTAGCGAAGGGATTTTGCTGAACAATTATATGGGGATAGAAATAAATAGTAAGAAATTGGTTTTACGGCCTTATCAGGCTTTGGTGATTATGGAGCATTGACTTGCTGCCATATAGCCATTATGAGAGATGGGGGCTGTTGCAAGAGCCGGTAATTCCACAATATATGGTCAAAGTATCTCAATTATCCATACCATATACTGTGTGTATGCGTCCTTTTGCAACAGTTCCTTTTTTAATACGTTAATTTTCATGTCCATACTGGTGCAAAAAGCGATTCCGTTCTGCCATGACATCCTCCTGAGAGATTGTCTTTACGGGCAAATGGCCTTTAATGGCAAGATAACATGCGGCAGCCTTTTCGGTGACAAGGCAGCAGGTACGGGCTTCATCCAAAGTGCGGCCGCAGCAGACAGGGGCGTGATTGACGATTAAAACTGCATTCTTGTTCCCGAGGGCGCGGACGGTTTCTTCTGCCAGGGCGAGATGATGTCCAGCACGGATATACCGGGAGGTGATAGGTATTTCGCCGCCAAGCAGCTGTGTCATTTCCTCCAGAATGGGCGGAATGCCCTGCCCGGCAGCGCATATGGCGGAAGCATAAAGGGGATGGCAATGGATAATTGCTGAAATATCAGGGCGTTTAAGATAAATCAAGTAATAAAAATAATTTCTTAAACATGTAACTCTCCAATTTCTTTCAGTATATTATTAAGGTTGTTCATCGCGCTTTTGTACGAGTAATAATTGCCGTTCATAAGGGCTCTTTGTACGGATGACTGGGAAATGTGCAGCCTGTTTGCACAGTCTTCTTGGCTGCCGCCAAATTTATCATATTCCCATATGATTTCTCGCTGCCTTTTGGTCCAATTATCACGTATTACGGTAAGTAATGATAAAGTTGTATTAAACATACTTGTCAAGGGATGTTCAGGATTAGCTGTTGAAATACGAATGTCTGCAGAAGGCATTTTATTTTTTTTCTCATTATTCCTTAATTCGTGGATTGCTTTTCGGGCATAATAATAACTGGGACCATCTGCACCTATTGCCAGTTCTGGATTGATATCGGTAGTTATTTCACCAACTCCTATTCCAAACCGCAATTTAACAGGATACATTTCCCTTTGTATCGTTTCGATGATATGGAGTAAATTAGTACAGTTATGCAGCAATCCCTGAAATTCGTCACCTAACGTTATTGTAAATTTTGCGGAGATATCGAAAGAGTATTCTGTATTTAGCTGATTGAGGATATGATTCAAATTTTTCTGGATTTGCTTCCTGGTGTCTAACTTTCTGGAATCTTTGATGTCTCCTATTATAGCAGCATATGTATGGTTTGAAAAGGAAAAAAGCATATAATTACCTCCGAATATTTAGAGTATAATATATTTTTTCTATGACGGCAATAAATAATGCATATATACATGCATTAATTTAAATTATGCAAATAAACAGCATATTTGGAAGCGCATCCAAAACGAAAAGAACAGTACATAAGTCCGTTAATATATGTTATAATAGTAGCGCTATATAATAAAAACGTATAAAACGTGGGGATATCAAAAAAGAACAGGAAAGGAATGGGGTTATTATGGACAAAATTCAGGAAATTAAAAAATTATGTGAAGAAAAGCAGATTCGCATGATTGACTTCAAAATGACAGATATTGATGGGCGTTGGAGGCACATTACGATTCCGGTGGAGCGGTTTGATGAGAACACATTTATTTACGGAATCGGGTTTGACGGCTCCAATTATGGATATGCGCCTATTGAAAAGAGCGACATGGTATTTTTGCCGGATGCGGATACGGCCTATGTGGACCCGTTTGCGGCTGTGCCAACGCTGACAATGTGCGGAAATGTATGTATCATAGGGAAAGGGGAGAACAAACCCTTTGACCAATACCCCAAAAATGTAAGCCTGCGTGCGGTAGAATATATGAAAGAGAGCGGTATTGCGGATAAGATGATTATCGGGCCGGAATTCGAATTTTATTTGTTCGACAGTGCACGGTATGAGGTGGCTCCCTGGCAATGCGGGTATCGGATTGACACAAAGCAGGCCGATTGGAATTGCAGCCTGGACAGGGAAGGGAATAATGGTTATGAAGTTCCTTACAAGGGGGGCTATCATGTAGCGTCGCCCCAGGATGTGGGATATGATTTGCGCAGCCGCATGTGCATGATGATGGAAGACTGGGGGATTAAAGTAAAATATCATCACCATGAAGTGGGAGGCCCGGGCCAGATGGAAATAGAAGTGGAACTGGCGGATATGCCGGCGATGGCCGATAATACGATGATTATTAAATATATAATTAAAAATATGGCGGCCAGGGAGGGCAAGACGGCAACTTTCCTGCCTAAGCCGATTTATCAGGAGGCGGGCAGCGGGCTTCATGTGCATATGCTGCTTACGAAAGATGGAAAGCCTTTGTTCTACGATGAGAACGGCTATTCCGGTTTGAGCCGGACGGCCCATTATTTTATCGGAGGGCTGTTAAAGCATATTGCATCTCTATGTGCATTCACCAACCCTTCCACCAATTCTTTTAAGCGGTTGGTTCCGGGATATGAGGCGCCGGTGACCATCGGTTATGCCACATCCAACCGGAGCGCGGTAATCAGGATTCCGGCCTATGCCAAATCACCGGAGGCGAAGCGGTTTGAACTACGCAACCCCGATGCCACTGCGAATCCCTACTATGCCTATGCAGCCATATTAATGGCAGGGCTGGACGGTATTAAAAACCGGATTGACCCCGAAGAAAATGGATGGGGGCCGTATGATTTCAACCTTTATACTTTATCGGATGAGGAAAAGAAAAAAATTAAAGGGCTGCCTAAGTCATTGGGAGAAGCCTTGGATGCCCTGGAGAAAGACCATGATTATCTGACGGCAGGCGGAGTATTCCCGCAGCGCCTTATTGATATATGGGTAGAACGTAAACGGGAAGAACTGAAGAAAATGGAACAGATACCTAACCCGGCGGAATTTAAGATGTATTATGATTTATAATAAAAAGTGAGAGAACTGGCTTTTTCCTGGGAGGGGTGAAGGAACTCATGGAAGATGGAATGGAAGGGAAAACGAGAGAACGCGTTAAGGGGAAGCTGCCCTTAAGGCTTATGGCAGCGGCGTTGTTTATAATTATAGCTGTAGTAGTTTCCACATGGTGGCTGATTGAAACGTCTCAGACCGCTTCGGGGGAATCTGTTTATAATGTAAGCGAGTTTTATCTGAAGGAACTTTCGGAGCAGACAAGCCGCCTGATGCAGGCCAACCTCAATGAATGGGAGCGGGAACTTCATGCGGCTATGAAGGGGATGGGGGAGGAAGAATTAAAGGATTTCAATTCACTGCAGGATTATATTGCCAAAGTGGAGGGGGATAATCAGTTCGATTTTTTTGCAGTAGTGGATGAGGACAGTACGGCTTATGTCACGGATGGCGCAGCTTCTGCCGCAATACAATGGCTGTTGGACAAAAACGGAAATTCTTTGAAGGAATACTTTCAAGATTCCTCTATCTCCGTTGGCGGTAATGAGGAAACCGGAAAAATGATATTTATTTCGCTCCCGTCCACCGGGCTCATGTTTGGCGGGAAAGAATTGATTGGCAGTATTGCTGGGCTTAATACGGATGCATTGGTTGAAAAATTGTTTTTGCAGGATGAAGAGGTCCTTACTTTTTCGAGCGTAATAACAGTGGAGGGGGACTATGTTACAAGGGTGCCCCACACTCATTTAAAAGAAGACAGCAACGTATTCTCTGCTTTATCTACCCAGGCCGAATTTGAAGAAGAGTCGGCGTTAGATTGGATGGAAGAGGACATTCAAAAGGGAAAGAGCGGCATGATTAAATATAATTTAGAGGACTTGCTGCACTATACCTATTATGCGCCGATTGAGAATACGCAGTGGTATAGCGTTACGGTCATGCATTATAGTACGATTAGCGAGGATGTGGAGATTGTCCGCAGCACGATTGTCCGCAACAGCAGGATTCAAATGGTGTTGATTCTGGTAATGCTGGGAGGGCTGTTTTGCATTTATCTTGCGGAAAGACGTAAAACCGAAGCTATGCGGCTGGAAAAAGTGCATGCAGAGGAACGCAGCAAGTCCAAAAGCTTATTCCTCTTTAATATGTCTCATGATATACGCACCCCGATGAATGCGATTATTGGATTTGCAGAACTGGCTTTGCAGAATGAGGGCGATAAGGAGCGGGTGCACGATTATTTGGGCAAAATAAAAACATCCAGCGGGCATCTGCTTAGCCTGCTGAATGATATCCTCTACATGAGCAGCATAGAAAGCGGAAAAATACATCTGGAACCGGAAAACTGCAGTCTTTCCGATATTTTTCATGATTTGGAGATTACGGTGCAAAGCCAGGTGCAGGAAAAGCGGCAAAAGTTATCTATGAACATATCCCGTGTGACGGATATGGACATTTTTTGTGATAAATCCCGTTTAAGCCTGGTTTTGCTGAATCTTTTAAGCAATGCGATTAAATTTACGCCGGAAGAGGGCGAAATTTCAATAACTGCTGTTCAGGAAGAAGGCGGACAGGAAGGATATGGCTCTTATGAATTTAAGGTAAAGGATACCGGAATCGGTATGTCGCCTGAGTTTGTAAAACATGTCTTTGAGCCTTTTGAGAGGGAGAGGACTTCTACGGTCAGCAAGACGCAGGGAACAGGGCTGGGCATGCCAATCGCCAAAAGGATTATTGACATTATGGGCGGAACCATAGAGGTGGATACAGCGCCTGAGAAGGGAACGGAGTATACGGTCAGGGTAAGGCTGAAAGTCCAGGAGAAAGAATCGCTGCATGAGGAACTGACACAAGAGAGCGGAGAAGAAGGACAGGGATTTCATGGGAAAAGAATCCTTCTGGTAGAGGATAATGAACTGAACCGTGAGATTGCGATGGAAATCCTTAAGGAGTATGGGCTGGAAGTAGAGGAGGCGGAAGATGGCACAGTGGCCGTACAGATGATGGCGGACAGCCAGCCGGGATATTATGACTTAATTCTAATGGACATCCAGATGCCGCTGATGAACGGCTATGAGGCAGCAAGGGCAATCAGAGGAATGGAAAACGAGGAATTGGCCAATATTCCGATTATTGCGCTCACAGCCAATGTATCCGACAAAGATAAGCAGGAGGCATTGGAAAGCGGAATGAATGGGCATGCTGCAAAACCGATTGATGTATGCAAACTAATGATGACATTGGAAAAATTTTTGGGCTGATGAGGTGAAGATTGAAAATTGAAAATTTTCAATCTCAAGTTTGTGTCTGTGCGGCATCCATAAACTTGACATGCGCAAAATGCAGCGCAGAAATTGGGTGAAAAATATGCGGACGTGGCGGGCATCCTAATGGTATGGGCGGATCAATCCACGGAAATCAATTTTCAGGTGCAGTTGGGTGATGTGTTTCCCGGCTGCACCTGAAAATTACTTTTTGTGGACGCCCGATCTCGGGATGCTTGACTTTTAAATTGTTTGGTTATAGAATAAACTGTATCCTTTGTCAAGGACAATTTTTTGCCTCATGCGAAGATGCCGTTGCTATGGGCGGCGGAAACCGTGAACAGTAACAAGAGATTATTTTCCACGAAAAGGAGGAAGACTATGAAAAGAAAAAAGGGACTTGCAGTCCTTAAATTTATGTATTTTTTTACCTGCTTCTTTTTCCTGTTTAGCAATTATGCGCATGCATATATTGACCCGTCAGCAGTTACCTATGTAATACAGGCTGTAGCAGGCGTATGTATAGCGGTAGGTGCGGCATGCACCGTTTACAGGCATAAGATAGCGAAGTTTTTCCGCAAAATGAAGAAAAAGCACAGCAAGAAGCAGAGCAATAAGGAAAAGGAATCCAATGAATAGTATAATTAATTTGATTGGCGATGCCTTGGGATGGCTGATGTATTTCAGCTATAATTTTTTGCAGGATTATTTTTGGGCGATTTTATTTTTCACCTTTTTAACGAAGATTGTATTGTTTCCGGTTTCTCTTATGGTGCAGAAAAATTCGATTAAGATGGTGAAATTACAGCCGGAAATTAATTTTATTAAAGCAAAGTATTTTGGAAACAGCGAAAAGATATCGGAAGAGCAATATGAATTATACAAAAGGGAGCACTATCAGCCGTTAGCTGACCTGATTCCCTTAATCCTCCAGCTGGTTTTGCTGATGGGGGTTATCAATGTGATAAATGACCCGGCCAGGCATATTTTCCGGTCAGGAGCAGGAACTTTGGATACCATGGCGTTGGGGATGGATTTATCTTCCATACCGGCAGAAACCGGGGGGATTACATTTTTAATTCCTCTTATAGCCGCCCTTTCGGCCTGGTTTATGTGCTTTATACAGAATCATATCAATGTGCTTCAATCGGAGCAGAGCAAGATAAATCAATATGGCACTATGATATTGTCCATCGGTTTATCTTTATACTTAGGCTTTTTTGTAAAAACGGGGGTTGGCATCTATTGGACATGCAGCAACCTTCTTTCTGTTGCCCAGCTGTATTTGCTGAATATCCTTATGAATCCCAGGAAATATATTGACTATGATGCATTGGAAAAGAGCAGGAAGGAACTGGAGGAAAGTTCTGCTTTTTATAAATCTTCTGCCAAGAAATTATTTGAAAAAGATCCTTACCGGAAGCGGGAGAAGGCTGATTATAAACGTTTTTTTAAGGACTATGAGATGCAGATAATGTTTTATTCCGAAAAAAATGGGTTTTACAAATATTTTCAGAATATTATCGAATATCTGCTGGAAAATACAGATGTGGTTATTAACTATGTGACCAGCGACCCGGAGGATAGGGTTTTTCAGATGGCAAGCGACAGGTTTCGTCCATTTTACATCGGAGAGCACAAGTTAATCGTCCTTATGATGAAGGTGGAAGCGGATATTGTAGTGATGACAACGCCCGATTTGGAAAACTTCCATATTAAAAGGTCTCTGGTGCGTAAGGACAACGAATATATTTATGTTCCCCATGATGTGAACAGCCCTAACCTTACGTTCCACAAAGATGCGCTGGACCATTTCGATACGATTTTTTCTTCCGGATATTTGTGTACGGAGGAACTTCGTAAAAGGGAAGAGATGTACCATCTGCCCAAAAAGAATATTATACCATGGGGTTCAGGCGTCATCGACAATATGATTCAGTCATATGAAAAGATGGAAAAGCGTAACAAAACGGCAAAGGAAATACTGATTGCACCTTCATGGCAGAAGGATAATATTCTTTCCTCCTGCATCGAAGAAATCCTGGATTCCCTGGATGGGCTGGGATATAATATTATTGTCAGGCCCCATCCCCAGTTCGTTCGCCACGAAGCCGGCAGGCTGGAGCAACTGCGCCAGAAATACCAAATGGATTCCCGCAGCGATATGGAACTGCAGACGGATTTTTCCTCCAACAATACCGTATACGAAGCGGATTTGGTAATTACGGACTGGTCGAGTATTGCGTTTGAATATTCTTTTGCCACCTTGAAGCCGGCTTTGTTTATCAATACGCCTATGAAGGTGATGAATGAAGATTATAAGGAATTAGGCATTACACCGATTGATGTGGAACTTCGCAGCGAAATTGGCAAAAGTATTGATTTGGACAATCTGAAGGCATTGCCGGAGGTGGTTCATGAACTGTTAAGCAGCAGCCAATTTTCCAGTGACAGCCTGAAGGCGATTCGGGAAAAATATATCTACAACATCGGTGCCAGCAGCCAGGCCGGCGGTGATTATATTATAGAAAGGCTGCATTACTTTGAGGAAAAGCATAAAGAAGAGGACGACTGATGGCAGTTTTTTCCTTATAGGATTCTGGTATCAAAAGCCTTGGCTGCGGAAAGGATATGGATATTTGTATGCAGACAGAACACATAAATGGGGGCAAAGGACAACAGGGGTATATCAAAAGAAATGTCCTGTTAAATCCTGGCCCTGCAACAACCACCGATACAGTAAAGATGGCTCAGGTAGTGCCCGATATCTGCCCAAGGGAAAAGGAATTTGCCTCCATGATGAAGCAGATGAGGGAGGATTTGGTCCGTATCGTCCATGGGGATTTGGAGAAGTATACATCGGTTCTTTTCTGCGGCTCCGGAACTATCAATATTGATATATGCCTGAATTCCCTCCTGCCGGAAGGAAAGAAGATATTAGTGATAAATAATGGTGCATACAGTGCCCGGGCTGTGGAGATATGTGAATATTATCAGCTGCCTTTTATGAATCTGCAGTTTCCCATGGATGAACTGCCGGATTTGGATTTGGTGGAAAGGGTATTGAAAGAAAACCCCGATATTGGGTTGGTTCATACGACACACAATGAGACGGGAACGGGTATTTTGAACCCCATCCGGGAAATCGGAGCGCTGGTTCATAAATATGATGCGGTATTTACCGTGGATACTACATCTACCTACGCTATGAGGCCCATTCATATAGAAGAAGATAATATTGATTTTTGCATGGCTTCCGCGCAAAAAGGGCTTATGGCAATGACCGGCCTGTCATTTATTGTCGGGAACAGGGAAATGATTGAGAAGTCGGCGGGATATCCGAAGCGCTCTTATTACTGCAATCTGTATTTGCAGTATCATTTCTTCGAAACCACCGGAGAAATGCATTTTACTCCTCCCGTTCAGACTATATATGCCGCAAGGCAGGCAATTGACGAATATTTTGAAGAAGGGGAAGAGGCGAAATGGCAGCGGCATTTAAGCGTCTTTCATGCCATTCATGAAGGGCTTGAAAAGCTGGGTTTTCATGATATTATAAAGAGGGAATGGCAGGCAGGCCTTGTGGTGGCCGTCAGATACCCGGACGATGCTAACTGGGATTTTGAAAAAGTTCATGATTATTGTTATGAGAGAGGATTTACTATATATCCGGGAAAGATAGCTTCTCAGAGCACCTTCCGCTTATGTGCCCTGGGCGCTATTACGGCGAAGGATATTGAAGACTTTTTCCGGGTATTTGAAGAGGCATTAAGGAACTTGAATGTAGAAATTCCGATTTGCTATGAAGATTAACCTGTGAAGCAGGTTTGCGCCTGCGTTGTATCCAAAAACTTGCCATGGGCAAACTTCGGCAATGCTGGGCTATACTTGCGGCGCAGAAATGGAGTGAAAAATGAGTAAAGTATATGCATGCTTTTGCACGGACATTATACATGAGGGGCATCTTAATATTTTGAAGGAGGCCAATAAATATGGAGATGTGATCGTTGGAATCCTCAGCGATAGGGCAATGATAAAGTATAACCGTTTTCCCACCATTTCCATGGAGGAACGGAAGAAAATAGTGGAAGAGACAGGCTTGGTGTCGGAGGTGACCGTGCAGGATGAAATTATGTACGATACCATCATTGGGAGATTAAAGCCCGACTATGTCATTCATGGCGACAACTGGTGCAAAGGCCCGGAAAGCGCCATTAGAATCAATGTGATAAAGAACCTGAACCGGTATGGCGGAAAGCTGATTGAGGTGGGCTATACTTATAATGAAAACGTGAAAAAAATCGATGATAATATGAAGGAAAAGTTGGCTATGCCGGAATTTAGGAGGAAAAGGCTTCGCCAGCTTTTGAAGTTGTGCCCTATTGTGAAAGCCATAGAAACCCACAGCGGCCTGACAGGCCTGATTGCGGAGAAGACAATCGTGGAGCACAACGGGGAATTCGACCAGTTTGATGCCATGTGGCTGTCCAGCCTTTGTGATTCTACGGCGAAGGGAAAGCCGGATATTGAACTGGTGGATATGTCGTCCAGGATACGTACGATAGACGATGTTATGGAGGTGACTACTAAGCCTATTATTCTGGACGGGGATACCGGTGGGCTGGTAGAACATTTTATTTATAATATCCGTACACTGGAACGCATGGGAGTGTCGGCGGTTATTATAGAGGACAAAACAGGGCTTAAAAAGAATTCGCTGTTCGGCACAGAGGTGGCTCAGACACAGGATTCTATCGAAAATTTTTGTGAAAAAATCAGTGCGGGGAAAAATGCCCAGAGAACTGAGGAATTTATGATCATTGCCCGGATTGAAAGCTTGATTTTGGAAAAAGGGCAGGAAGACGCCTTAGAGAGGGCTTTGGCTTATGTAAAGGCGGGGGCGGATGGTATTATGATTCATTCCAGGAAGAAGTCGCCGGATGAGATTTTTGCATTCTGCGATGCTTTCCGGAAGGAAGACCCGGATACTCCGATTGTTGTAGTTCCCACATCTTTTAACAGTGTAACGGAGACGGAATTAAAACAACATGGGGTGAATATTGTGATTTACGCAAATCAACTGACACGCAGCGCTTTTCCGGCAATGCAGAATACGGCTATGGAAATATTGAAGAACCATAGGGCGCTGGAGGTGGATGACAGGTTGATGCCCTTTAAAGAAATTATTACGTTGATTGATGATATTTGACGGACGATGTATTATGTACGGGAGTGTTCGGGTGGAAAAGTGTGAAACATTTGGTTGGGAGAATATTCAGCCGGGGTTCTTGGTTTCGCAATTACCTAATGACATTCTCTGTAGGGAAGGAGAATGGCGGTAACGTATGGATAGGAAAATCGGCATAATTATGGCGGCAGGAATCGGAAGCAGGATGCGCCCTATTACGGAAACGATTCCCAAACCTTTGGTAAAGGTATTTGGGAAACCTTTGATTGAAACGGTGATTGACGGCCTTTTGGCGGCCGGCGTGGGGGATATCTATGTGGTGGTCGGTTATTTGAAGGAGAGTTTCGCCGTTCTGCCCAAGAAGTACCCGCAGATAAAGCTGGTGGACAATAACGATTACTTGGAAAAGAATAATATTTCTTCTATATATGCGGCAAAAGATGTGCTGGGCACGGCAGATTGTTTCATCTGCGAGGCGGATCTGCTGATTTCGGATTCGTCGATTTTTATGAAAAACCTGGATGAGTCCTGTTATTTCGGGAAAATGGTGATGGGCAATTCCGATGATTGGGTATTCGAATTGGAGGATGATTATATTTCCAGGGTGAAAAAGGGCGGGCAGGACACCTACAATATGGTGGGCATCTCTTATTTTACGAAGTCGGACAGCCTGGTCCTTCGGGATAAAATCGTGGAAGCCTATGGGCAGGAGGAAAGTTCCGATCTGTTCTGGGATGAAGTGGTGGATGCGAATTTGCAGGAACTGCGGCTGAGGGTGGAGCCCGTGGAAGAAGGGCAGATTGTGGAAATCGATACGGTGGAGGAACTGCTGGCGATAGACCCTGGTGCAGCTTTGCAGGGAAAGCTTGCAGATTGAGGAAAGGGCATGGTTATTGATATGAAAGAGAAAATATTTACAAAAGAAAGAATAAAGAATATTGGAATAGGTTTTCTGATATGCTTTTTGTTTACATTTATGCTGATGATTTTTGGGCCTGCAGAAATTTATTTCGTAAATGTGGCGGAGTTTAAGTTTGTGTATGGCGAATTCGTGTGGATTTTATCCGGGATTGCGCTTGTTGGCGCGGTTTTGGCGGGTCTTATTTCGGCTTTTCTTCCGGCAGCAGCCAGGAAAATTCTGTGGTCTGTCCTGTTTGGATTATCGATAGCCGGCTATGCGCAGGTTATGTTTATCAATGAAGGCTTGGATTTGCTGGGAATGAACCCGGAAGGTTATCAGGTAGAGAGCGGGCAGGCGGCAGTCAATGGCATTATATGGCTGGTGATAGTGGCGCTGGTGACTGCTTTTTCCTTTTGGAAGGAAAAAATCTGGCAGAGCCTGGTTTGCTTTGGGGCGGTTTTTCTAATCGGTATCCAGTCGGTGGCGTGGGTTTCCCTAATGCTGTCAGCGGAGGATGCGGCATATAAATATGAGGAAGGCGAGTGGTATCTTTCCGGGGAAAGCCAGTTTATGGTATCGGCCAATAAAAATATTATTGTAATTGTGCTGGATTATTTCAGCAATCAATACGTAGAGCCGGCTATGGAAAAATATCCCGATTTGCTGGATTGTATGAATGATTTTACTTACTATAACAATACGGACTGCACATATTTCGGCACTTATCCGTCCATTGCCCATATTTTATCCGGCTCGGAGGTGGACCCTTCTATCCCGGTCAATGAGTGGACATCAAAGATATGGCAGGATGAAAAGGCACAGGGGTTTTATCAGGCATTGCGGGATCAGGATTATGTGTGCAATATTTATACCCCGGACAGCAATATGATTTGCGGGATGAATAGCCCGGAGATTTTAAAACAATTGTTCTCTAATGTTACCAATGAAGGCCAGGATTTTAATGTGGATTATGGCCTGCTTACTAAGACTATGATTAAAATGTCTGGCTACCGTATGTTTCCATACGCGGTAAAGCCATACCTTTATACGAATGTGGATGAATATTCGGAAATCATGGTGTCCAAAAGCCGGGGCGTAAGCCATGAGAACCACCGCTATTACGGTCATTTGACGGAGGAGCGCCTAAAGGCGGACGATGAGTCGAATTATTATATTTTCCAGCATCTGTCGGGAGCCCATAATTATAATATTGACGAAAACTGTCAATTGAAAGAGGAATCTACCTTGGAAGAAACCGCAAAGGGGTGTATGGTGCTTGTGGAGGAATATTTTAATCAGTTAAAGGAACTGGGGGTTTATGATGACGCCACGATTATCGTGACATCGGATCATGGCGGCCCGAGGGATTCCCAGGTAGTATTTTTCATGAAAAATGCCAATGAAACCCATGATGAGATGTTGGTGAGCAGCGCGCCCATTAGTTTGAGCGAACTGCAGGCTACCATTGCCCAGGCTGCCGGGATTGATTATACGCCATATGGGCCGGCGGTGAGCGACATTTCGCCAGAACAGCCCCGTGAGAGGACGGTGTGGGTCCGCCTATACGTGGATACCCTCCCCTCAGTGCCGAAATATTCCGGGGAAGGGGAAAGCGTATCCAATGCTTACTGCGGATTTACTTATACGGGGGATATTGATGATTTATTGGAAAAATATGATGCTGGGCCGGATATTGTAATTCCGGAGACGGATGGGTTTTTCTAAATTATTCCGATATTTTATTCCTGCGGGCAACGAGCCAAGTGCCGTGCTTAGCATCTTGGCGAATGCCGCGTGGCTTATCTGCTCTTATCTTTATATGGATAAAATTAGAATAAAGAAATTGTCTGGGAGAGAATCCCGCTTCACTGAATGGATTTATGAAAAGCAGTGGAAGCGGGATTTTTTGCAATGGATTTGGAGAAATTTTGGGGAAAATATAAAATGGTTGAAATTGCACCAAAATGAGCAAAATAGAATTAGAAAGCCGAAAGCTGAGGGGTTGTGCAGATAAAAATTCGAATAAAATTTGAAGCTTTGTTTGAGGTTGTAAAAATTTAGGGGTATGTGTTATAATTTTAATATACAA
>BLLT01000009.1 GCA_011958945.1 Lachnospiraceae bacterium
ATTGGCCGCTGGGCCAATTCTTTTTATATAATATAGAAAGGAGAAAAGAGAAATGGCGCTGAGTAATGAACAAATTGCAAAAACGGTATTGGAGGCCGTTGGAGGGAAAAACAATGTTACATTTGTAACACATTGCATGACACGGCTTCGTTTTAATCTGAAAGACATGGCAATTCCGGATCAGGAAGCGATGAAAGAACTGAAAGGTGTACTGGGGGTGGTTGTGTCCGGCGGCCAGTTCCAGGTGGTCATAGGACAGAATGTTCCGAAGGTATATGCGGCGCTCTGTGCGGAGGCGGGAATTGCACAGCAGGACGCAATAGATGAGAATCTGGATGGCCCCAAGGAGAAGCTGACGCTAAAGAGAGCTGGGAGCAATATCCTGAATTATATGGCAGCCTGCATGACACCGATGATTCCGGCAATGATGGCGGCTGCTCTGTTCCGTACGATACAGGTAGCGATAGGCCCGGATATGCTGGGGCTGGTTACGGCGGAAAGCAGCTTTTATATGCTTTGCGACTTTGTGTATAACGCATTTTTTTATTTCCTGCCTGTTTATCTGGGGTATACGGCTTCCAAGAAGCTGAACCTGAATCCCGTGATGGGCATGCTGGCAGCCTGCCTGCTTATTGTGCCGGGCTTTGTAGACCTTGCCGATGCAGGGGCATCGTTTAGCGTGTACGGCATTCCATGTATTGTCAACAATTATTCCCAGAGTGTTCTCCCCATTGTGCTGACGGTGTGGGTGATGAGTTATGTGGACCGGTTTTTCCGCAAGGTTATTCCGGATATCCTCTCAACGATTTTCGTTCCGTTCCTGACAATGGTAGTAATTGTGCCTGTTGAACTGTGCCTTTTGGCACCCATCGGCTCCGTGGCGGGCGATTTTATCGGCAACGGACTCCTGGCTTTCGGCAATGTGGGAGGTTTTCTGGCGATAGCCGTGGTGGCAGCGGTTTGGGAGTTTTTGGTTATGTCCGGCATGCATACGGTGTTGATTGTGTTCGGTATTTCCTCTATGATGACAAATGGGGTGGATAATTTCGTGCTTACGGCAGGGGGCTATGCCACCTGGGCCGCTTTTGGCATGGCGCTGGGCGCTTTTCTGCGCCTCCGCGACAAGGAGGAGAAGACGCTGGCATTGGGGTATTTTGTTTCAGGCATTTTGGGCGGTGTCACCGAGCCTGTGCTGTACGGAATCGGCTTCAAGTTTAAAAAGCCCTTTATAGCAATGGCTATCGGCGGCTTCTGCGGCGGCTTGTATGCGGGGCTGATGCACGTAGGGACCTATGTGATGGGGGCGACTAACTTTTTGTCGGTGTTGGGCTATGTAGGGGGCGGAACGGCTAATATGATTCATGGATGTGTCGGTGCGGTGATTGCCTTGGGCGTATCGGCGGCGCTTACTTATTTTATTGGATTTACGGAACAGGATTTGCTCGGCTGATGCGGCGAATCTGCCCGGCCAATACAGCGGGGCGGGAAAGAACGGTTTGAAATATATATGGAAGGAAGGTTTTTGGGATGATTCGGATGATAATACGTGCGGATGACGTGGGCTACTGTGAGGCGGTAAATTATGGCATTGCCAAAACGGTAAAGGAGGGGCTTGTAAGGAGCGTGGGCATTATGCCAAATATGCCATCGGCAGCACACGGCATTGGGCTGCTGGAAGGCACTGGTGTCTGCATGGGGCAGCATACGAATGTCTGCCTTGGAAAACCTTGTGCGGAACCGGATAGGATTCCAAGCCTGCTAAAGGAGGACGGTACATTTAAGAGCAGCCGGACTTACAGAGAGGCTTGGGCAAAGGGGGAAGATTTCGTTGTACTGGATGAGGCGGTATGGGAGATTGAAGCGCAGTATCGCCGTTTTGTGGAGTTAACAGGCTTGCAGCCCGGCTATTTTGAGGCGCATGCCGTAATGAGCGAAAATCTTTATAAGGGTTTGGCCATTGTGGCAGAGCGCCATCATTTGCGCTATAGCGATATGACGCCGGTATCAAATGTCGGCTCCTTTGGCGGAAAACCGGTGGCATGCTGTGCAATGGGCAGCATGAAGCCGGATTATGACCCCTTCCAGTGCCTGAAGGACGCTGTGGCGGATGCCCGTAAGGATATACCGAATGTGTTTGTCTGCCATCCGGGGTATGTGGATGCCTATCTCCTGCGCAGTTCGAGCCTGACGCTGAACCGCACGAAGGAAGTAGAAATGCTGTGTGCCCGGGAGACGAGGGAATGGCTGGCAGCGTGGGAGGTAGAACTGCTCTCCTATGATGAATACTAATCAGTGAATTAATCTTACATCATTCTTTTTTATATGTCGAAGATTCAGGAATCCCTTCCAAGCCAATGACCGTACGGCTTGAAAGGGATTTCGTTTCTGATGGGGAAAAGAAGTGGTTTTATTCCTGCAGGAAACGAGCCAAGCAGCCGCACTTGGGCGGATATTTGGCGGCTGCCGAGAGGGCCAATAACCTGCTGCCTGCAGCGGAGGTGTTGGATTGAAAAACAGTTCATCCGCAAATCCGCAAATCTTTTAAAGAAATACTGGAATTTCCTTTGCCGATGTGCTATAATCCTACAATGACTGCAATTATGTACTTTATTCCCGCAAACAATGCGCTAAGTGCCGTGCTTATGCGATACAGGGCAGCAAGAAGTGCGGGAGGGAGATAAAACCAGCGATAACACCCAATATTAAGGAGGAAATTAATAAAATGAGCTTACAGGTGGAAAAATTAGAGAAAAACATGGCAAAGCTGACAATTGAGGTATCTGCTGAAGAACTGGAAAAAGCGATTGAAAGCGTATACCAGAGAAGCAAGAAAAATATCAGTGTTCCCGGATTCAGGAAAGGCAAAGTGCCGCGCAAGATGATAGAGAGAATGTATGGCAAGGAAGTATTCTACGAAGACGCAGTAAATGATTTGCTTCCCGATGCATATGAGGATGCCCTGGAGGAGTGTGAGGAGGAAATCGTTTCTTCCCCGAAGATTGAAGTGATTCAGGTAGAAGCCGGGAAACCGCTTATTTTTACCGCAGAAGTTGCTACCAAGCCGGAAATTGGCTTAGGCAAATATAAAGGGGTGAAAATTGATAAAATAGATACGGAAGTAACCGAAGAGGAAGTAAATGCACAGGTGGACAGGGAACGTGAGAACAATGCCAGAAACATCGCAGTGGAAGACAGGCCTGTAAAGGACGGCGATATGACTGTGATCGACTTTGAAGGTTTTGTGGATGGCGTGGCTTTCGAAGGCGGCAAGGGTGAGGACTACCCGCTGACCATCGGTTCCGGCGCATTTATCCCAGGGTTCGAAGAGCAGCTTGTAGGTGCGGAAATCGGCAAAGAAGTGGAAGTGAACGTTACTTTCCCGGAGAATTATCAGGCAGAGGAACTGAAAGGAAAAGCAGCGCTGTTTAAATGTACGGTAAAAGAAATTAAGGAAAAGGAACTTCCGGAACTGGATGACGAATTTGCCAGCGAAGTATCCGAGTTCGAAACTCTGGCGGAATATAAAGAGGACATAAAGAAGAATCTGTCGGAGAGGAAAGCGCAGGAAGCAAAACGAGCAAAGGAAGATGCAGTTATTGATGCAATTATAAATGATTCCGATATAGAAATCCCTGACCCCATGCTGGAGACAGAGCAAAGACATATGGCGGATGATTTTGGCCAGAGGATTCAGATGCAGGGGATTAATCTGGAACAGTATTTCCAGATTACCGGAAGCAGCTACGATACACTGGTAGAGCAGATCAAGCCCCAGGCTGAAAAGAGGATTAAATCCAGGCTTGTATTGGAGGCGGTAGCAGCAAAGGAAGGCATCGAAGTTTCTGAAGAGGAATATGTAAAAGAAACGGAGAGAATGGCGGAAATCTATCAGATGGAAGCAGAAAAAGTAAGGGAAATGCTGGGTGAAAAAGAAAAGAAACAGGTTATGAAGGACCTGGCTATCCAGAAAGCGGTAGATTTTGTTGTAGAAAACGCAAAAGAGAAATAATATATTATGAAAAAATAAAAATTCTCTTAATTTAGCGTCCGTTTAGTTGCAAAATCGGATGCAAAGGACTATGATGAGTTCAGCGGAAATGGACGAAGTATAGAAACCGGAGGTTTGCAAGGAGGAACGAGCATGAGTTTAGTGCCTTATGTCATTGAACAGACGAGCAGGGGCGAAAGATCCTATGACATTTATTCAAGGCTTTTGAAAGACAGGATTATATTTTTGGGCGAGGAAGTAAATGATACTTCTGCCAGTATTGTGGTAGCGCAGCTGCTTTTTCTGGAATCGGAAGATCCGGAAAAGGATATTCATCTGTATATCAACAGCCCGGGCGGCGTAATTACGGCGGGGATGGCCATTTATGATACTATGAATTTTGTTAAATGTGATGTATCCACCGTTTGTATCGGTATGGCTGCAAGTATGGGCGCTTTTCTTCTTGCAGGGGGAGCAAAGGGCAAGCGGTTTGCCCTTCCCAACGCGGAGATTATGATTCATCAGCCTGCCGGAGGGGCTCAGGGCCAGGCAACGGAAATTGAAATAACGGCAAAGCATATTCTGGCCACCAAAGAAAAGATGGCGAGAATCATGGCACAGAATACTGGGCAGGATTTTGAAGTGATTATGGCGGATACGGAAAGGGATAACTGGAAGACCGCCGAGGAAGCATTAAAGTATGGGCTGATTGACAGGATTATTGAAAATCATGCCAGCTTTGGGAAGTAAACGAAAAGCAATGTAAAAGAGCGGAACTAGTGTACTGAAATGTGAACGTGCCAGTGCACTAGGCGGGTTATGGAAAGGGCATGGTTATTAACATGGCGGGAAAGAATTCTGACGATATCAGATGCTCGTTCTGCAATAAAAGGCAGGAACAGGTGAAAAAATTAATCGCTGGTCCTGCGGGAGTCTACATCTGCGATGAATGCGTGGAAATATGTGCGGACATTATTGAAGAGGAATACGAGGAAGAGCCGGTAGAAGATGAATTTGATATCAATTTATTAAAACCGGTAGAAATCAAAGATTTTCTGGATGATTATGTAATTGGACAGGAAGCGGCAAAAAAGGTGCTCGCCGTTTCCGTTTACAATCATTATAAAAGAGTTTTGGCACCGAAGGATGATGATGACGGGGTAGAACTTCAGAAAAGCAATATTATTTTGGTGGGGCCTACAGGCTCCGGAAAAACTTTTCTGGCACAGACTTTGGCGAAAATCATCAATGTGCCTTTTGCAATTGCAGATGCCACCACTTTGACAGAGGCAGGCTATGTAGGCGAAGATGTGGAGAACATTTTATTAAAATTAATACAGGCGGCTGATTATGATGTTGAACGTGCTCAGTATGGAATTGTCTATATTGATGAAATCGATAAGATTACGAAGAAAAGCGAAAACGTATCCATTACCCGTGATGTTTCCGGCGAAGGCGTGCAGCAGGCTCTCTTGAAAATCGTGGAAGGTACAGTAGCCAGTGTGCCGCCCCAGGGAGGGAGAAAGCATCCTCATCAGGAACTTATCCAGATTGATACGACCAATATTTTGTTTATTTGCGGAGGGGCATTTGACGGACTGGAAAAAATTGTGGAATCCCGTTTGGACAGAAGTGCGATTGGCTTTAACGCAGAGGTTACTTCGAAGCATACGAAGAAGATTGACGACCTGTTAAAGGAAGTGACTCCTCAGGATTTGGTAAAGTTTGGGCTGATTCCGGAATTTGTAGGGCGTGTTCCGATTAATGTGACTTTGGAAGGGCTGGATAAAGATGCCCTGGTGAGAATTTTGAAGGAGCCGAGAAATGCCCTGGTGAAGCAGTATAAGAAGCTGTTTGAGTTTGATGGGGTGAAACTGGACTTTGAAGAAGACGCGGTGGAAATGATTGCGGATAAGGCGTTGGAACGCAAAACTGGGGCGAGAGGGCTTCGTTCCGTTATGGAAAACGCAATGATGGATGTGATGTACCGGATACCTTCCGATGAATCCATTACCAAATGCGTGGTAACAAAAGGGGCGGTAGAGGGAACGAGTGAACCTTTGCTTATCCATCGGGAAGCGATGCGCCCGGCTAAATAGTAACGAGAAATGAGGCGTCGCCGTGGAAAGGCGGCGTTTCTTTTATATAATTAGGAAATTATGCCACAGCGTTGTCAGTCACTAGGAATTGACCGCTGGGCCAACTCTTTTTTATACTATTTTTTTATATAATAGGATTCGGATGTCAAAAGCCCTGGCTGTGGGGGAAGCCTGGCAATTAGCACAAAAAGTAATATAGAATAAAGAAACGGGAATAAACAGGGAAGAGGAAATGGACAGGATGGAAGTATCAATAAGAGCGAGTGAGAAGATATGTATTCCTACAGTGGCGCTGCGGGGGATGGTGATTTTACCCCGTACGATTATTCATTTTGATTTGAGCCGTAAAAAATCAATTGCGGCTGTAGAGCAGGCCATGGTGGTGAACCAGAGGATTTTTTTAGTGACGCAGAAAGAGACGGAAGATAAGGACCCGGATTTTGAAGGGGTTTATCATATAGGAACGGTGGCTCTTGTAAAGCAGGTTATTAAAATGCCGAACAATATTGTACGGGTCATGGTAGAAGGGATTTCCAGGGGCAAACTTTTAGGACTTACGGAAAATCAAGTGTATCTGGAAGGGGAAGTGAAGGAAATCGATGAGCCGGCCAATTTGAGGGGAACCGTACAAGAAGAGGCGATGGTGCGTCAGATTAAGGAATTATTTGCAGGCTATGCGGCATTTTACCCGAAGACAGGGGCGGCAGTGGAACGACATATTCAGGATGTTGGTGAACTGGGCTGGGTTTTGGATCAGATAACGATTAATATGCCATTGCAGTATGAAAACAAGCAGAATGTGCTTTCGGCGATAGACCTGGAAGAGCGTTATGAGATGCTAGCCGGAATATTGAGCAACGAAATAGAGGTTGCAAAAATCCGTACGGAACTTTCCGAGAAAATAAGGGGGAAAGTAGAAAAGAATCAGAAGGAATATCTTTTGAGGGAGCAGCTCCAGTTTATCAGGGAAGAACTGGGGGAGGAGAATTCCTATTCCGATGCGGAGCAATTCGAAGCAGATTTAAAAAAGCTGAAGGCCGGCAAAGAAGTGAAGGAAAAAATCAGCAAGGAAATCGCCCGTTACCGTAGATTATCCCAGAACAGTTCGGAGAGTGCGGTGGAGCGGGGGTATATAGAAACGTTGCTGGAGCTGCCCTGGGATAAGTATACGAAGGACAATACGGATATTAGCCAAGCCGAAAATATCCTGGAACGGGATCATTATGGCCTGAAGCAAGTGAAGGAAAGGGTACTGGAGGCATTGGCGGTACGCTGTCTGACAAAACAGGGGCAGGCACCGATTATCTGTCTGGTGGGCCCTCCCGGAACGGGGAAGACCTCCATAGCGAAAAGCGTGGCGGAGGCTATGAATAAGAAATACGTGCGTATCAGCCTGGGCGGTGTACGGGATGAGGCGGAAATCAGGGGGCATAGGAAGACCTATGTAGGGGCTATGCCGGGACGGATTATTGCCGGGCTAAAACAGGCCGGTGTGAAAAACCCGTTGATGCTGCTGGATGAAATCGACAAGGTGAGCAGCGATTATAAAGGGGATACTTCCTCCGCTTTACTGGAAGTACTGGACGGGGAACAGAATAATAAGTTCAGGGATCATTACGTAGAGATTCCGGTGGACTTATCGGAAGTATTGTTCGTCGCCACAGCGAATTCGGTGGCAACCATCCCCAGGCCGCTGTTGGACCGCATGGAACTCATAGAGGTGAACAGTTATACGGCCAACGAGAAATACCATATTGCCAAAGAGCATCTGGTGGCCAAACAACTGCGCAGGAACGGCCTGGAAGGCGGCCAGCTTTCCATTAGTGACAGCGCATTGAAGAAAATGATAGAGTGCTATACGAGGGAAGCCGGTGTCCGCGATTTGGAGAGGCAAATCGGCAGCATTTGCAGAAAGGCAGCAAAAGAAATCCTACAGAAGAAAAAGCAGGGTATTAAAGTGAGTGCTTCCAATCTGGGGAAGTATTTGGGCAAGGAAAAGTATAGTACTAATCGGGTCAATGAAAAAGACGAAATAGGGATTGTAAGAGGCCTGGCCTGGACTAGCGTAGGCGGGGAAACCTTACAGATAGAGGTGAACGTAATGCCTGGGAAAGGAGAGGTTGACCTAACCGGTCAGATGGGCGATGTGATGAAGGAGTCGGCAATTACCGGTTTGAGTTACGTTCGCTCTATCAGCAATAAGTATGGAATTTCCCAGAAAACATTCAGGGAAAATGATTTTCATATACATATCCCGGAAGGCGCTGTGCCTAAGGACGGCCCCAGCGCAGGGATTACCATGGCTACCGCCCTTTTCTCGGCCATAACCAATACGCCGGTAAAGGCGGATGTAGCGATGACAGGGGAAATTACTTTACGGGGCAGAGTGCTTCCTATCGGCGGGCTGAAGGAAAAGATTCTGGCTGCCAGGACCGCAGGGATCAAAACAGTGCTTGTACCGGAAAAAAATAAAAAAGATATCGAAGAGATAGAAGGGGAAATCAAAGCCGGGCTTTCCATTTATTTTGTGGAGAGCATGGAAGAAGTACTCCCCCATGCCCTGGCCGGAGAGATTCATAAAGAAGCTTTCATTGGGGCAAAGAAGCAAAAGAAAAGGGACGGAAAAGAGTGAAAGCCCAGGCCGGGAGAATACTCTGCCAAGGGTATGAAATTCGTGAATGCCTAAATGAAACATGGTGAAGAAAGGAATTATATATGGTAATTAAGAATGTGAATCTGGAGACAGTCTGCGGGATTACCAGCAAGATGCCAGAGAACGAACTGATAGAATTTGCATTTGCAGGAAAAAGCAACGTGGGCAAGTCCTCTCTGATTAACGGCCTGATGAACCGAAAATCATTGGCGAGAACCAGCGCGCAGCCGGGAAAGACACAGACAATAAACTTTTACAACATCAATGACCAATGTTATTTTGTGGACCTGCCCGGATACGGCTATACTACGGCTAATGTAAAAGTAAAGGAACAATGGGGAAAGATGGTAGAGCGCTACCTCCACGGAACAAAGATGCTGCGTGCTATTTTCCTCCTCATTGATATCCGCCACGAGCCCTCTGCCAACGATAAAACAATGTATGAGTGGATGCTGCACTACGGCTTCCACCCCATTATCATCGCTACCAAACTGGATAAGCTAAAAAAAACCCAGGTACAAAAGAATATAAAAATGATAAGGACAGCGCTGAATATGGATGGGGACAGCATACTTATCCCATACTCATCCCTTACCAAACAGGGCCGGGAAGAAATCTACGCCCTCCTGGATACGCTTTTGGAAGGGGAAGGCCAATAGCCTCGGCAAAATATTCAGATACTATGTGCCATGAAAAGAATCAACAAACCTTTGACCACCCAAAACATCAACGAAGGGAGTCCTGATTACCAAATGAAACAACTATCCAGAACATATATAAAAGCCCTGATGAACCTGGGAATTGCAATACTGATCTTGCTTCTCATGGTATTCCTTCTTCCGAGAATGATTCTGTTCTTCATGCCTTTTGTTATCGGCTGGATCATAGCATTAATAGCCAATCCGCTGGTACAATTTTTTGAAAAAAAGCTGAAAATCAGGAGAAAGGCCGGAACCGTATTCGTAGTGGTGGCCGTTATTTCTTTAGTAGTGCTGGCAGGGTATTTGCTTGGCAGCAAAATAGTGCAGGAGACAGTAGGGCTGGTGAATGAACTGCCCCAAATATGGAATTCTTTGGAGGAGGATTTTCGTACCATAGGTCAAAATCTGGATATTTTGTACAGCCGTTTCCCGAAAGAGATGCGCGAGAGCATTGTGGGAATCGGGGAGCAAATGGAAGGTTTTGTAGGAGACATCGTAAGCCGTGTAGGTTCGCCTACTATTGAGGCGGTGGGCAATTTTGCCAAAAATCTTCCCACTATTATAATCGGAATCATTATGTGCCTTTTATCCGCTTATTTTTTCGTGGCAGAAAGGGAGTATCTGAATGTTCATGTAAAAAGCCATATGCCGGAAACCATTACTTATCGGTGGAACATAATGGCACGGAGTTTTCGCCGTGCAGTTGGAGGATATTTTAAAGCTCAATTTAAAATTGAGGTTTGGATGTATTTGCTTCTTGTGCTGGGGCTTTGGATATTGAAGGTGGATTATGCTTTTCTGATTGCAATAGGTATTGCCTTCCTGGATTTTTTGCCTGTTTTTGGAACGGGTACGGTGTTGATGCCATGGGCAGTCATCAAGATATTGAGCGCAGATTATAAAATGGCGGTGGGACTTTTGATTATCTGGTGCGGCGGGCAGCTGGCGCGGCAGATTATCCAGCCTAAAATTGTAGGCGACTCCATTGGCGTTCCGCCGATTCCCACACTATTCCTGCTGTTTATCGGATATAAGGCGGCGGGGGTATTCGGTATGATTATTGCGGTGCCCATCGGCATTATTCTTATGAATATGTATGAAGAAGGGTTATTCGATACAACCAAAAACAGCATAAAAATCCTTTGGGCGGGGGTTAATAATTTCCGTCGCCTGGATGAAAAGGACTTATCGGTAATCAAGGAATATGAAAGTCTGCAAAGGGAGAAGATTGAGGATTAAAACTTTTTATCCCAAGATTGTGTCTGCGAAGCAGCCGCAGGCTTGGCAGAACAAAATCAATTTTTGTGCAAAAGGGTTATGCAAAAATAGGGGGAGGATTAGGAGGTACGGAGATGAAAGTAACGGTATATAGCTGCAGGGAATTCGATGAAAAGGAATTATTTATACAGTATGGAAAAGAATTGGGTATAGAACTGGTCTTGTGCCCGGATGCGCCATGTATGGAAAATGCAGCGCTGGCGGAAGGGAGCGAATGTATTGACATTCTGACCTCCAAGATGACGGAGGAACTGCTCGGGGCATTGAAGGAGCGGGGCGTGCGCTATGTGGTGACCCGTACTATCGGCTATGACCATATCGACAGGGAAGCAGCAAAAAAACTGGGGATTACGGTGGCAAATGCCCCTTATGGCCCCCATGGGGTAGCGGATTATGCCGTGATGCTGATTTTGATGTCCATACGTAAGATGAAAAGGATTATAGAGCGCACCAATATTCAGGACTATACGCTGCAGGGGATTCAGGGGCGTGAACTGAAGGATATGACTGTAGGGGTCATTGGCACTGGGAGGATAGGGAGGACGGTAATCCATAATCTATCGGGGTTTGGCTGCAGGATGTTAGCATATGATTTATTTGAAAATGAAGAGGTGAAAAAGGCTGCAGAATATGTTACACTGGAAGAAATATGGAAGCAGGCGGACATTATCACCTTGCATGCCCCCCTTACGGAGGACAGTTTTCATATGATTGGCAAGGACACGATTGCACAGATGAAGGATGGGGTGGTAATCGTGAATACGGCCAGGGGCGGGCTCATTGATTCCCAGGCATTGATTGCAGGGATTGAATCGGGAAAAGTAGGCGCTGCCGGGCTGGATGTGGTAGAAAATGAATTTGAACTTTACTATTACGACAGGAAATCGGACGTGTTAAACAACAGGGAACTGGCGGTGCTCAGGGGATTCCCGAATGTAACGGTAACTCACCATATGGCGTTTTATACCGATGAATGTGTCAAAACGGTGGTAAGGGATTCGCTGATGGGATGCAGGCTTTTTGCCGAAGGGCGTGAAAATCCATGGGAGGTTGCATAATTGCGCAATATAAAAGTAATACTTCAATATGAAGGAACAAAATACCAGGGCTGGCAGAGACAGGAGAGCACCAAAAATACGATTCAGGGCAGGCTGGAGGCGCTGCTTACGAAAATGTGCGGCCAGAAAGTGGAGGTGGACGGATCAGGGAGAACTGATGCGGGAGTTCATGCCTATGGGCAGGTGGCTAATTTTCATATTGATACGAAGATGAGCCTTTCGGAAATCATGGATTATATGAACCGATATCTGCCCGAGGATATTGCGGTGATTGATATTGCGGAAATGCCAGGGCGTTTTCACAGCAGGCTGAACGCAAAAGGAAAAACTTATCAGTACAGGGTGATAAACAGCGCCGTGCCACATATATTTGATAGAAGATATGCCCACGTAGTGGAGGAGGACCTGGATATGGAGGCTATGCGGAGGGCGGCAAAAGTACTGTGCGGCACTCATGACTATAAGGCATTTACTTCGAGCAAAAAGAGCCGGAAATCCACGGTTCGGACGGTTAATTCGATTATAATAGAAAGAGAAGGCGATGAGATTCTCTTTACATTTAGCGGGAACGGTTTTTTGTTCCATATGGTACGTATTATGATGGGAACCCTGCTGGAGGCGGGGATGCACAAAACAGATGAGGTACAGATAGAAAAGCTTCTTATGTCGGGAACGAGGCAGGAAGCGGGTCATCTGGTGCCTGCCAAGGGATTAGCTTTGGTGGAGGTTCGTTATTCGTGAATAAATCAAAACGCATAAAAATTGTGTTTTTTATATATATTGCAGTAGTAATAAAAGTTATTATATTTAAGTACCCGTGGGAAGACCTGAAAGCGATTATGGACACGTGGGAAAAAGGCGTTATTTTGGAGGGCTTGGATACCGCTAATTTTACGTTGTTTAAAACGATAAAAATGTATATCGACTATTCCTATATGCTGAACAGTTTTGAGAATCTAGTGGGAAATGTGGTAGTGTTTATCCCATTTGGATTCCTCCTTCCCTATGTCTATAAAAAAGCCGCGAAATTTCCGGTTTTGTTTTGCAATGCCTTCTTTTTCGTACTGGGGATTGAAGTGTTTCAGTTATTCAGCGCTTTCGGAGCCTTTGATGTGGATGATATCCTGCTAAACTGTTTTGGAGCAGCGCTGGGATGGATGTTTTATTGGCAGTGGGAAAGGATTAGGAAACGGTGGGCGTGTTGAATGCAGAATAGGCAGAGTAATGGGCTGTGCGGACATACTTTGATATCCTTACTGATTGACTTTGAAAGTCAATCAAATACCCCGCTGCAAGCAACGGGGTATCAAACTTGCAGCGTTGTAAGTCGCCAGGAAAGAATGTGAAGCATTCTTTGGAGTTGGCCGCTGGGCCAACTCTTTTTTATAATTTTGAAACTTTTTCCCCGCTTTGTGCGTCTAATAATAAAGCGGATATTTGCTTCAACCCCATTTTGCACGGTTTTTAACACCCTGATCAAAAAGAAGCCGGGGCTAAAAGCCCTGCCCACAGACGGTTTTTGGCGCATTGCAAAAAAGTTGTGCGCAAAAATAAGAAAAAAATAATATTTTTTTTGCAGTATTTTTGGTTTCTATGGGATATTACTATATAGAGACAATAAATAATTACGAAAATGAGAGACAGTACATATGATGGAGAAGAAGAGCGGCAGAAGGGCAGAAGTGTCTGTTTCGAAAACGATAGATATGGAAAAGCTGCAGAAGAAAATTGACTCCTACAGCAATATGCTGTATCGAATTGCATATTTGCAGTTAAAAAACAGCCAGGATGCAGAGGATGTGGTACAGGAGACTTTTTATCAGTTTGTGAAAGCCCAAAAAGGGTTTGAAACGCCGGAGCATGAGAAAGCATGGCTAATCAAGGTGACACTGAATGGCTGCCGGAAGATATGGCGTTCTGCATGGTACAGGCATTCGGATGTGATGACGCCCGGCGGGAAGGAGGATGACGGGAAAAGGGCGGGCGGCCTGCTATTGGAGGATGTCCACAGCAATATTTATGACAGCATTTATGATAATATCGGGAAAAATATCCAGGGTAATATCAAGGATAATATCCTGGAAGACATTCTAATAAAGGAAAGAAACCGGGAAATTATGGAAGCAGTGTGGAAACTGCCCAGGAGATACCGGGAGGTGATACATCTGTTTTATTTCCAGCAGATGAGTATAAAGGAAATAAGTGAAGTGACGAAGCGGAAGGCATCTACGGTGACTTCACAGCTGACAAGGGGCAGGGAACTGCTCAGAAAAAATCTGAAGGAGGAGTATCAGTATGAATGACTTTAAAGAATGTTATCGGTCGGCTGTCAATGATATGCTGAGTACAAATGAATTCCATATAGATGCTTCTCAATGTATGGACGAAAGACGGCACAACCGTTTTGTTGTCAGAAGGATGAAGAGGACAATGACTACGGCATTTTCAGCCGCATGCGTCATTTTTCTGTGCGGCTTCGGAACAGCCAAGGCGGCGGAATATATTGAAAATGTAATAAAAGTAAACCAATGGGGATTTGAATCCGCAGATGCCGCTACAATGGCCAGAAACGAAGCAGAGAAGACCGAGGCGCATATTATTTCGGAAGAAATAGGGTTAGGGGCCGAAGATGGGGGCAATAGCCCGGAGATTGCCAGGATTCAAAATGAACCGGGAGCGGATATGCAGGCTGCATTCCCAGGGGAGGAAGATTTGAGAGGGGAAATACCCCCCATGCAGGAGAGCAGCGTTGAAGACAAGGCAAGCCAAAAAATAGGGCAGCCGGAAGATATGCAAGAAAATCCCATGCAGAAGGGCGGGAAAGAGGTGGCCATGTCTATGACGGAAGCCGGCACATCGGGGGGCGTGGAAGAAGGAACTGACGCACCGGAAAAAGAGATGGCGCAGGATATAGAAGAAATACCGGTAAAAAATTATACATCATGGAAAGAATTTGAAGAAAATGAAGATATTATTTTTCCGCAGCCGTCTATAATAGTGGCTAAAGCTGCAGGAAATGTGGATATTACTATTTGCGGCGACTGGGCGATGGCGCGGTATGATGTGGATGGAAAAGTGATTTGGGTAGAACGCACCGATTATGCGCAGACCCAAGGCCATGCATCCTCCAAGGTATTTCCGGGAGGTGTCTGCAATGAAAGGACATATACTACTGCCCAGGGGCATACGTACACATTAGTGGATTCGGTGAAGGGAAGCGAAGAGGAAGAACTTCAGATCCACGGGGCGGTTTCCGTAGGAACTTATGAAGCCTATATTGATTTAATGGGATATACGGAAGCGGAAGCAAAGGAAATAATAGAGAGTATTGATTTAAGGGAATATGAATGAAGGGATCAGGTTTTGCGAGAGGAGGAAACCAAATGAAAAATGTGTTGATTTATAATCAGAGCGAAACAAATATGGAAGTATTAAAGATTTTTCTGGCACAGGAAGGCTATCAGGTATATGTGGTCAGCAGGCTGGAGGATGTCATTCGAAGGGTGGGGCAAAAAGATATCCATCTGGTAGTGATGGACATTGATTTTCCCCAAAATGACGGGGTGGAGCGTTTAAAGGAAATCAGGAATACGGACAGGATGCCGATTATTGTACTCTCGGCCAATGACAGGGAACAGATGAAAATAGCGGCGCTGAATGCCGGGGCAGATGATTATGTGATTTATCCGTTTCATCCTCTGGAATTCATGGCCAGGATTAACAGTCAGTTTAGGCGGTATATCCAGTTGGTGAATATGCGCAATAATATAGACAGGATTTACAGGGTGGATGATTTGGTGATGAATGACGTGCTTAGGAAAGTGACGGTGTCGGGGAAGGAAGTCAGCCTTACGCCCATTGAATATAAGATTCTCCGTCTGCTGGTGCAGGAAAGGGGAAAGGTATTTTCCATCAATCAGATTTATGAATCCATTTGGAATATGCAGGCCATCGGTGCGGATAATACGATTGCGGTACATATCAGGCATATTAGGGAAAAAATAGAACGCAACCCCAAAGAACCCCATTACCTGAAAGTAGTATGGGGGACAGGGTATAAAGTTGGTTAAGAAGATAATATAAAGAAAATAATATAAAGAAGATAATAGGGAACATGAAGAGCAGGATATTGGGATGGCAGCCGTCTGTATTTCCGATCTTCGTGTTTCCTATTTTTTGTAAAAGTTCAGCCTTCAATGTCATTAAGTTAGCACGGCGCCCGCCATCGTTAACTAAATGACATTGCAGGCTGAACTGTTCATTTTTTTTCTTATTTTGACACCCGAATCTTATTTTTTAAAAAATTACTTGACCTTATACTTAGTATATCCTATATATTCAATATAAGCTTTCGGAAAGCAATAGAAAGGGAAAGGATTTTAGGATGAATATCAAAGAACTGGAACGGCGCACAGGAATAACGAAGCAGAACATCCGTTTTTATGAGAGGAAAGGTCTTCTGAACCCGGTAAGGAACGAAGGGAATAATTACCGGGAATATGTGGAAGAGGATGTCAAGACTCTTGAAGTGGTGAAAATACTTAGAAAGCTGGACATGTCCATCGAAGATATCCATAGGATCCTTCAAAAGGAAGTAGAACTGGATGTGGCAGTAAAAGAACATCTGGATGTGCTGCGGGAAAAACAAAGCCAGTTGGAAGCCTGTATCCATGTCTGCCAGAAACTGGGCGGTATCAGCCTGGAAGAGTTGGATACGGGGAAAGTGCTGAAAGAGATGGAAGAGGAGGAAAGAAAGGGAGGTTTATTTATGGCGATTGTGAATGATTATAAAGCGGTAAGCAGGGAAGAGTCATTGAAGGAATTCAATTTCGTGCCTAATTCCATGGCTAAGACTTCGGAGGAGTTTTCGGAAGCCCTTTTGGAGTACGCAAAGGAGAAGGGGTTAAATTTGGTGATTACAGAGCCGGGGATGTACCCGATTTTTGAAATTGATGGGATAGAATATACAGCAGATCGGGTATTTAGCCGCATGGGGGCAGTTATCCGCTGTAGGATGACCCATCCGGAACTGGCAGAAAAAGCAGGAGTGTCGCCAATAAAAAGGAAAATTTACCGGATGATTAACAGGTATTTCATTTTTGTGTTGATAGCGGCATTCATCATCGTGCCCAGGACCGATAATTGGTGGAGCGGGCTGTTGGTATGCATTATGGTAATGCCTTGGATCATTTGGAATGGTATTCTGTTATGGAGGTCCAGGAATTAGCTTGGGTATCAAAAGCCGGCCCTTGTATTGCCCATGCATCGTCTCCTGACAATTAATCCCGCGGAGAAAAAGCACGAAAATCAGTTTTGTGAGGCGATGCGGTGGGCGGCCTGCCCTGCCCAATGGATTTCCGTGGGGGGAAAGTGTATTTTCTTGACATAACCTTGCCCTATCCTTTATAGTAAGGATAGGGCAGAATTTTGTGCAAAAATGTTGTATAAACCAACGAAGAGTGGATATCAGGGGCTGGGAATACGATCACATATGGGCATCATATAAGGGATGGAACAATGTTTGGCAATCCGGACGGGGATTAAGAGGAATGCTATACAAAGGAACATCCCAAAATCCGATTTGAGGAAAGAGGAGAGGTTTGAAGAATACATGCAACAGGTGAAGGAGTATGACTATAAAGATGAAGACAAAGAAGTGGATGAAGGTTTCACTGCTGGTAGTATTGCTATGGGTTAGCCAGGCTGGCACGGTGAATGCATATGTAGGGGAATATGCGAAAACGGTGGAACTGAAAGATGGGGCGGTTCCGCTGACAGCGGCGGCAGGTAAAGAAGTAGAAGAGAATGAAAAAGCTGTGGTAGATTATTCTAATACAAGCGATGGGTATGTGATGGTGAATTATACTGCAGAGACTGATAAACGGCTGAAGGTACAGGTAACCGGGCCTTCTGCTACATATACCTATGATATTAAAGCGAAAAATTGGGTGACCTTTCCCTTATCCGATGGGGATGGGAGTTATAAAGTAACAGTGTATGAAAATGTGGACGGTTCAAAATATGCAACGGTGCTGGCAGCTTCCTTTCAGGTAAAATTGAGCAGTGAACTGGCACCGTTTTTGAGGCCAAATCAGTATGTGGATTACAGTGAGGCGACTAAAACGGTTGCAAAAGCGGAAGAATTGACCGGGGATGTCCAGGGAACGCTGGAAAAGGTGGAAAAGATTTATAGCTTTGTAGTGGGGCATTTAACATATGATACGCAGAAGGCATCTACTGTGAAGAGCGGTTATCTTCCGGCATTGGATAGTGTGCTGACATCAAAGAAGGGAATTTGTTTCGATTATGCCGCCCTTATGGCAGGCATGCTGCGCAGCCAGGGGATTCCGTGCAAACTGGTGGTAGGTTATGCGGGTACGGCTTACCATGCATGGATTAGCGTTTGGACGGAGGAGTCGGGATGGCTGGACGATGTGATATATTTTGATGGGGAAACATGGCATCGCATGGACCCTACCTTCGCTTCCGCCAATTCCAGCAATGCGGCCATTATGGAGTATATTGGGGATGGGAGCAATTATACGGCGAAATATCAGTATTGAAATAGGTAGGCAATTGCGAAACTCTAAGCTGTGAGAATATTCAGCAAGTTTATCGGTTTCGCAATTACCTATTGAAATAGGGAATGTAGGGAGAAAGAGGCAGAATTGCCATAAAAGGATAGGAAGCGCAATTGGCATAGAGGTTAGGGAAAACGGAATTTTTATAAAATAGATGAAAGGTATGGGGCGCAAAATGAAAAAAATGATTTCACACGAAGATATTTCTTCCATATGCTTAGAATTGTCGCTGCTCCTCCACGCAGGAATCGGGGTGGGGGATGCACTGGCTCTGCTATTGGAGGAAAGCAGCCAGGAGTATGAAGAACTGTTGACGGGCATAGCAAAAGAAGTGGATGAGGGGGCTGCGCTTTCAGCCGCTTTGCGAAGCACCGGGCGTTTTCCGGTTTATGTTGCCGGGTTAGTGGAAGTAGGCGAACAGGCAGGGCGTACAGAAGAAGCGCTCCGTGCCCTTTCCGGATATTATGAATACAGGACAAGGCTGGATCGGCGTGTGCGGAGTGCACTGCTGTATCCGGCAGTGATGCTGATGCTGATGTTAGTGGTGATTGCGGTTTTACTTATAAAGGTATTGCCTATTTTTGAAGATGTGTATCGCTCTCTTGGGGGGCGTCTGACGGGGATGGCGGGAAGCCTCCTGTCTTTGGGGCGGCTTTTGGACAGGATTATGCCGGTGCTATGGGTGCTTCTTGCGGCCTTTGTCCTGTTTTTTGGTGTTTTTGCAGTATCAGGGGCTTTCCGGGAGAAAATTCTGTCATGGTGGAGGAAGCTGTGGGGGGATAAAGGTATCGCCGGGCGGATGAATACAGCCAGGCTGGCACAGGCTTTGTCCATGGGAATGTCCAGCGGCCTATCTCTGGAAGAGGCGGTCGCTTTGGCAGCAGGGCTGGTAGAGGATGTACCGGATGCCAAAAAGCGGTGCATGGATTGCCGGGACAGGCTGGAAAAAGGAGAAAACCAGGGGAAGGCATTAAAAGAGAGCGGGCTTTTGCCGGCTGCATCGTGCCGTTTGCTGGAATTGGGACAGCGCAGCGGCTCCGGTGATGTTTCTATGGAGAAGATTGCCCGGGATATGGCGGAAGAGAGCGAAGCGTCATTGGAAGAAATGGTAGGCAGGGTGGAACCGGCGCTGGTGCTGGTATGCTCTATGCTGGTAGGACTCATCCTGCTGTCTGTTATGCTGCCATTAATGCATATAATGTCCACTATCGGTTAACTGGAGGTTAGCGTGAGAAGAAAAAGGAATGTCTGGAATTTGTTAAAGGGGTTGTTGGTTCCTTGCGCTGCGGGAGCGGTGCTGCTTTGGTTTGCAGCGGCGTTAGATGGTTTGCAGGACGGACAGGAGGCGGAGGACATTAGACAGCTGGAAGAAGCTTTGCGCAGGGGCTGTGTGGCCTGCTATGCAGCGGAGGGGATTTATCCGCCCAGTTTGGAGTATTTAAAAGATTATTACGGCATACAGGTGAATGAAGAACGATATACGGTCTATTATGACGCTTTTGCCGAAAATTTGATGCCATCTATTACAGTATTGGAGAATTGAGAATGGTGGGAATCATTCCTCGGTTTCACATACGGATTGTATGATGGGAAATGTGGATGCAGCACAAAAATTTTAAGGTTGTGGAAAGGGCGTGATTACTGGAATGAAAAGGAGATTGACGGAATATCGTTTCAACGGGTTAATCGCTTTATTGCTGTTCGGTGTGTTCGCGGTTTGCGTACTGGGGGTGCTGCTTACGGGCGCAGATGCATACAGAAGGCTTACAGAACGGGATAAGGATGCGTATAACCGGCGTACTTATGTGCAGTATATGGCGACCAGGGTGCGTCAAGCCGCAGGGGCGGGCAGCGTGTCCGTAGAGGATTTTGGCGGGGAAGACGCCTTGGTACTGTTAGATGGAAAAGGCTGGGCTACACGGGTTTATTTTTATGACGGATATATTATGGAACTGTATACGGAGGACGGTTTCCCGTTAGGGCCGGAAGCCGGACAGAGAGTAATGGAAGCCGGGGGGCTGGAAATGTCTTTAAAGGATGGACTACTGTCGGTTACATGCATAGATATCGGGGGAAAGCGGAGCAGCCTGCTATTGTCTCTCAGGGGGAGGAGCAGCGATGAGGAGTAAAGCGCCATTGGTCTTAATAGAACAGATGATAATGCTGCTGGTATTTGCATTGGCGGCGGCATTATGTTTACAGGCTTTTGTGAAAGCGGATGGAATATCCATGCAGGGGGAAAGCCGCAGCTATGCAGTAGTTGCGGCACAGAATGCGGCGGAGGTTATCCGGCATAGCGGCGGCAGTATGGAACATGCGCTGTCAAAAGCCGCAGACAGGCTGGGCGCCCAATACGGGGAGAACGGGCTGGATTTGTATTATGATGCGGAATGGCTGGAGACGGCAGAAGAGGGAAGGTATCATTTGACGGCGCAGGGTCTTTTGACGGAAGTGCCCGGTTTATGTAAGGCATTGATACAGGTGAAAGATACAGAAGGCAGGGAGGAAGAAGGGAAGCTTCTTTTCGAAATAGAAGTTGCGTGGCAGGAGGTGGGTTTCCATGAATAAAAAGGAAAGGTTTTCGCCGCCTGCGGTAGGGGGTGTTTCACTGCTGGTAGTATTTGCGGTGCTGTGCCTGACCATATTTGCCCTTCTGGGCCTGGCTACGGTCCAGGCGGACAGCCGTCTGGCTGATGCCTCGGCAAAAAATGTAGCGGATTATTATGCCGCCGACTGTGAGGCTCAGGTTATTTTAGCCCGATTGCGCGCCGGAGAAGTGCCGGAGGGGGTGACGGAAAGCAACGGGGTATACTTCTACACATGTCCGGTCGGCGAGACACAAAAAATAGAAGTGGAAATAAGCCTGGATGGGCAGAATTATGATATTTTAAGATGGCAATTGGTTCCTGCCTGGACGCAGGGGGAAGAAGGCACGGAATCCTGGGAGGATTTGGAAGATGATGGCCTGAACCTATGGGATGGATCATCGCCGTTTTAAAGTATGTTGGAAAGCCGTTTTTTTGTCAGATGATTCCAATACGCTCCGGAGAACATGTTACATATTACGCAGAAAGGTATGGTTATAGATATGGCTGAATTGATAGATTATTTGGAAAAGGCAGTGAAGGATAATGCTTCCGATTTATTTATTGTGGCGGGAAGCCGGGTGTGCGAAAAAGTAGAAAAATGTATGCAGCCTATCAGCGAAGGCGCTGTGTACCCCCAGGAAACGGAACAGCTGATTACGGAGCTGTATGCCCGTGCAAAGCGCCCTATGGCAGAATACAGGGATAAAGGGGATGATGACTTTTCCTTTTCCGTGCCTGGTTTGGCCAGGTTCAGGGTGAATACATACCGGCAAAGAGGATCTATGGCCGCAGTAGTGCGGGTGGTGGTATTTGAAATCCCAAACTGGCAGTCGCTTCATATCCCCAGCCATGTTCTGGATTTGGCAGATGTGAGCCATGGGATGGTTCTCGTAACCGGAACGGCAGGAAGCGGCAAATCCACCACACAGGCTTGTATTATTGACAGGATTAACCGTACAAGGGGCTGCCACATTGTCACTTTGGAGGACCCTATTGAGTTTTTGCATAGAAATCAGAAAAGTATCGTGAGCCAGCGCGAGGTGGCTATAGATTCCGAAAACTACCTGACCGCATTGCGGGCCTGCCTGCGTCAGGCTCCCGATGTGATCTTGCTGGGGGAAATGCGCGACCATGAGACCATCCGAACGGCTATGACGGCAGCGGAAACGGGCCATCTGCTCATAGCGACCCTTCATACGAAGGGGGCGGTGAATACCATTGACCGTATTGTGGATACATTCCCCAGCGGGCAACAGCAGCAGGTGCGCGCCCAGCTGGGCATGGTACTGCATACGGTAGTCTCCCAGCAGCTGCTTCCGGATAAAGACGGGGAACTGGTGCCCGCCTATGAGATTATGCATATGAATAATGCCATCCGCAGCATGGTAAGGGAAGGGAAGGACCACCAGATAGATAATGCTATTGCCGCAGGGGGTGCGGAAGGCATGGTTTCCATGGATCAGTCTGTGCTGGCCCTTTATCAGGAAGGGCGTATTACAAAGGCAACGGCTCTGGAGTATGCGGAACATCCGGAGCAGATGATGCGCAGGCTGGGGAATTGAGGCTGGTATTTCCCGTATAAAGTTCGTAGTATTTCCCCTTTTCCTCAATCAGTTCGTCGTGAGTGCCCCGTTCGATGATGCGCCCCTGCTCCATGACCATGATGCAATCGGAATTGCGGACAGTAGACAGCCTGTGGGCGATGACAAAGGAAGTACGGCCGGCCATCAGCGCATCCATACCCTTTTGTACCAGGGCTTCGGTGCGGGTATCGATGGAGGAGGTGGCTTCATCCAGAATCAGCACCGGAGGGTCGGCTACTGCTGCACGGGCGATAGCTAACAGCTGGCGCTGCCCCTGGCTTAGGTTGGAGCCATCTCCGGTGAGCATTGTCTGATAGCCGTTGGGCAGGCGTTTGATGAAACCGTGTGCATTTGCCAGCTTTGCGGCGGCGATGCATTCATTATCCGCAGCATCCAGACGGCCATAACGTATGTTTTCCATTACAGTACCGGTAAACAGATGGGTATCCTGAAGCACAATACCCAGGCTATGGCGCAAATCGGGCTTTTTGATTTTATTGATATTGATTCCGTCATAGCGGATTTTTCCGTCCTGAATATCGTAGAAACGATTGATCAGGTTGGTAATTGTAGTTTTTCCGGCCCCAGTACTGCCGACAAAGGCAATTTTCTGGCCGGGGGTGGCGAACATTTTGATATCTTTCAGGACCATCTTATTTTCATCATAGCCAAAATCCACACCATCGAAGGTAACATCCCCTTCCAGTTTCACATAAGTAGTAGTTCCCTCCGCTTTATGGGGATGCTTCCAGGCCCATTGATAGGTTTTTTCCTTTGTTTCCGTTAAAGAGCCGTCTGCACTTTCCCTTACATTGACCAATTCCACATATCCTTCATCATTTTCAGGTGATTCATCCATCATGTGAAACACGCGGGCAGCCCCGGCGCCTGCCATAACGATACTGTTAATCTGCTGGCTAATCTGGGTCACGGGCATAGTGAAGCTTTTGCTCAGATTTAAGAAAGCGACCAAAGTGCCGAGAGTAAGGCCGGAAAAACCGGACAGGGCCAGGAAAGCTCCGGCCACAGCACAGAGCACATAGCTGATATTCCCCAGATTGGCATTGACCGGCATAGTAATATTAGCGATTTTATTGGCATTGTTGGCGCTCTCCCTAAGCTGACGGTTCAGCTGCCGGAACTGTTCCAGACTTTTTTCCTCATGGCAGAATACCTTCACTACCTTCTGACCTTCCATCATCTCTTCAATATAACCATTGACCTTGCCTAAATCGCTCTGCTGCTGCATAAAATACTTGGAAGCCCTCCCGCCCATTTGAGAGGTAGTATAAAGCATGATAGCAACCATGAAAAGAGAAACCGCAGTAAGGGGGATATTCAGCACTACCATGCTGATAAATGTAGAAACAAGCGTAATGCTGGAATTAGCAACCTGAGGAAAACTCTGGCCAATCAGCTGCCGCAAGGTATCAACATCATTGGTATAAACCGACATGATATCGCCATGGGCATGGGTATCAAAATACTTGATGGGCAGCGATTCCATATTAGAAAACAACTCATTCCGTATTCTCTTCATCGTACCCTGGCTCACATTCACCATAATCCGGTTGTACCCATAGGCACAAAAGATACCCACACACAAAACGCCGCCCAAAGAAATCAAGGCCTGCGCCAAAGGCCCATAATCCGGAACAGCCATCTGCGTCAGCGGTAAAATATAATCATCAATCAACCGCTGCATAAATAAAGTGGCACATAGGGTAGTCAGTACCGAAATAAAAATCCCCCCAACCACAGCAACACAAGAAAACTTGTAATTTTTCAAAATATATCCAATCATCCGTTTCAAGGAAACCGTCTGCCCGGCATCAGGCTTTCCCATACGCGCTCTATTTTTTTGATGCATCATAGTATAGACTCCTTTCTAAGTTGAATCTCATTAGGTAATTGCGAAACCGATAAACTTGCTGAATATTCTGACAGTATATTTTGGTGAAAAGCCTTTTCATGCCATGGAAGCAAGACCGTAGGAAACAGGAGGGCCTTTGCCCGAGTGTTTTCTGTTTTGGGGCTTGCTGCAATGGTTGGCATGTTTGGCTTTGAACAAAATATATTGTCAGAATATTCTCACAGCTTAGAATTTCGCAATTGCCTATTGAACCTCATTACTGTTATCCCAATGCCTCATTCTTCTGTGTTATGGTCAAAATCTCCCCCGCTCTTCATCTGCACATCATAAATTTCCTGATAAATGGCATTGGATGCAAGCAGTTTCTCATGGGTATCAAAGCCGTTCACTTTACCGTCCTCCAGGACCAAAATGCGGTCCGCGTCCTGTACGCTGGAAATACGCTGGGAAATAATCAGCTTTGTAGTGCCCGGTATCCTGGTGGAAAAAGCCTGCCGAATCCTGGCGTCCGTAGCAGTATCCACAGCACTGGTGGAATCATCCAAAATCAGTATTTTAGGATTTTTCAGCAAAGCCCGTGCAATGCAGAGGCGCTGTTTCTGCCCGCCGGATACATTGCTGCCCCCCTGCTCGATCCAGGTATTATATTTATCGGGCAAACTCTGGATAAATTCATCTGCGCATGCCAGCCTGCAGGCTTCCATGCATTCTTCTTCCGTGGCATCTTCTTTGCCCCAGCGCAAATTATCCAGGATTGTGCCGGAAAACAGCACATTTTTCTGAAGAACGACGGCTACTTGCTCCCGCAGCGCTTCCATATCATAAGAACGGACATCCTGGCCGCCCACACAGACAGAACCTTCCGTTACATCATAAAGACGGCTGATCAGGCTGACAAAGCTGGATTTCCCACAGCCCGTGCCGCCTATGATGCCGATAGTTTCACCAGCATCAATATGTAAATCAATGTGACAAAGAGTATCTTCACCGCTGCCGTTTCGATAAGAAAAACTGACTTCATTAAAATCAATGCTTCCATCGGCAATGTCTTTTACCGCACTGTCCGGATTGGATAAATCGGCCTTTTCATCCAGCACCTGTGCAATTCTCCGTGCGCTGGCAGCACTTAAAGTAACCATGACAAAAATCATGGAAAGCATCATTAAAGACATCATCATACTCATAATATAGCTGAAAAGTGAAGTCAGGCTGCCAGTTGTTAAAAGCCCGTCCGTAATATAATGAGCCCCCAGCCAGGATAAGACAATGATACATCCGTAAATGGAAAGCATCATGACAGGGTTGTTAAAGGCCAGCATGGATTCTGCTTTCACAAAAAGGCGGTACAAATTTTCGGAAGCTTTTGCAAACTTCTCTTTTTCAAAATCTTCCCGTACAAAGGCTTTTACGACCCGTATGCCCGAAACATTTTCCTGTACACTGGCATTCAGATCATCATATTTTCCGAATACCTGGTCAAAAACCGGCATTGCTTTACGCATAATAGTAAAGAGGACAATGGCAAGAAAAAAGAGGGCGCACAAAAAGACTAAGCTTAGCTTACGGCTGATTACAATGCACATAAACATGCTGCATATCAGCATCAGCGGCGCGCGGACGGCAATCCGTAAAATCATTTGGTAAGAATTCTGCAGGTTGGTTACATCGGTGGTCATACGTGTAACCAGCCCGGCCGTACTATATTTATCAATATTGGAGAAGGAAAAAGTCTGAATATTGGCATACATGCTTTCACGCAGATTACAGGCGAATCCGGAAGAGGCAGAGGCTGCATAACGCCCGGCCTGAATTCCGAAAAACAAACTGAAAAAAGCGAGTATAAGCATAACGGCTCCATATAAGCAAACCATCTGCATATTGCCGGCTTCAATGCCTTTGTCGATGATGGATGCGGTAACAAATGGGATTAATATTTCCATAAAAACTTCCAGGGCCGTAAAGATTGGGGTAAGGATGGAGTCCTTCTTATATTCCCCTATTTGCCGATAAAGCGTTTGTAACATAAAAATCACCATACCTTTCTGATTAAGTTTATTTTATGGAATGGTAAACTTTATACAACAGACGGTTGAGTTCGTTCTGTTCTTCGGGCGTTAACCCGGAAAATAGTTTACGTTCCGTTTCCACTATAGTTTCCCTGACGCTTAAGCATATTTGAAGGCCATCGTGGGTAAGCCGTACGTGTTTGACCCGCTTATCATTTTCATCAGAGAAGGAAGCCACCAGGTTTTTCTTTTCCAGCCGGGCAATAATGCCGGCAGCAGTGGACTGGGCCACCCCGAAATATTTTTCCAGTTCCTTAAGCATAGCAGTGTGGTCAGGGATTAGATGCAGCATCACCAGCATTTTGAACTGGGTGGACGTAAGATCATAGGTTAATAGTTGGTTATTAATAGCTTTTTCCACTTTGTCATTGAGCCGTTTAATCAGTTCCCCATTGTGAAATTTCCTGCTTTCCATGTTTTGCTCCGTTTCTGCGCTGCAGTTTGCGCTCAAATCTATTTGAGTTTTGCAAGTTTGCGGATACTGCTTAGAACCACGCCCCTTTGAAAGGATGGAAGTTAGCGTGTATTTTAGGGATTTGTCAGTTTCCTGTGACTTGGTTTGGCCGATACCTTATACCTATATTTCCGGTAAATGTCGGCTATAGTATGTAAGCATACCAAAACAATAGCACACTGTCAATAGCGTGCTATTGAATTTATTTTTATTTTATAATTCTAATTTTAGGGGAGTTAGAGGTGACTACAGGATAATTCGCTAACCTTGGCTGAAGTTTAAAGATATGGAAAAGATTCTATAGCATCCTCTTTAATCGTTCCACCATAGGCCTGTCAAATCCTTTTGTCAGGATAACGGAAACCGCTAAAGAAGCCAATAGGGCGGCAACATATTTTATGCACCAATCCAGCAGAGCACTCCCTGTGGCGGGAATATTCATTTTATCATATATGGCCAGTATAAAGAAATGGAACAGATAGATAGGGTAGGAATATTTTCCCAAAAGCCCCCATAGCTTATTATCCGTCCAGATGAGAGGGCATATTTTCTGGCTTATCGCAATCAGGAAAAACCACAAGCCGAATAAGGTCTCGGAACTGATAAGAAACAGGGAATTTTGGCCAAAGGCTTGTCCGGCAATCATAACCGATGCAAACACTAACAAAACATAGGAAATAAGTTTAGGTCTGGTTATTTTTTCCAGCAATTGGCCTTGAAATAGGAAGTAAAGCATAATTCCCGCAATCAGTACGGGGAACTGGGCAAAAAAATTGAATGTGCCCGCGTAAGCGCTGTAAATATAAGAATCTTTACCCTCCGGGAAAATTCGGTAGATAAAATGGCTGAGTATACGGCACAGGAACGCGGAGAGGAGGAAAAAAGCCGCTGATTTCTCCAGGGAATTAATAATTTTATATAAGTAAGGCGCCAACAGATAAAAAATTGCCAGAGTGCCCAAATACCATTCTACTCCAATAATACTGTCGGCATAATGGGGAAACAGTCCATGGAGGAAGAACAGGTGGGCCAGAACATTTTGGGCAGTGATATGTTCTTGTGTACCAAGCCAATAACTGCTGCCACCCAAAAACAGGGCATAGATGAACAGGGCGAGGTAATATAAGGGTATTAGTCTTATGAATTTGCCGGCCCACCAGGGGATTAGATGATGAAAAGATATTGCCCGGGAGGATGTTTTGGTATTGAAATAATGTTCCAGGGAAACAAAAGTGAGGTAGGAGGAAAGCAGAAAGAAAAGCTGTACTCCGCATTTTCCGGCATCCCCTATTTTTTCAAGCAGCCATGGCAGGCCGAGGGTATCGCTGTGAACCATTACGATTCCGCAAATAGCAATTCCCTTAAGTGAATCAATCCATGTCATCTTTGGTTTTTCCATTTTTTCCTCATTTCTTCCTGTCTTTTGTATTTTACCTTTATCATGATACATTTATCATGATAGTTTTATCATGATAATTTTATCATGATAATTTTATCATGCTGATCGGCTATGCTGAGACCCTTTGCATTGCAAAGTCCATACAGTTTTTATTATCGAATTATAATTTATAAAAGTATGGCATGTTTTGTCAAGTGCTTTTACAACTATTTTCATGATGGCTTTCGAATATTTTTCCCGAAAGTCCAGATACTATAAAAAAGCAATTAGGAATGCCCTGTTGCATACAACAAGGGTGGCGACTCGGCAAAGATGCTTTGGGAAATAGCGAAAGAGCAAAGGGAGGAAACAATATGGATGAGCAAATGAAGCAGGAGTATCAGGAATATGTAAAGGAGATGACGCCGACCCATAACCTTTGGCTTCAGATGGCAAAGGCATTCTTGGTGGGCGGTATTATATGTACGGTTGGGCAGTTTATTTTAAACTATTGTACAAATACGCTGGGGCTTGATAAGGAGACGGCGGGGAGCTGGTGTTCCTTGCTTTTGATTCTTGGCAGCATATTGCTGACAGGGTTTAATCTGTATCCGTCAATCGTAAAATTCGGCGGTGCAGGGGCTCTGGTGCCGATTACCGGGTTTGCCAATTCTGTGGCAGCCCCGGCCATTGAATTCAAAAAGGAAGGGCAGGTATTCGGGGTAGGATGTAAAATATTCACCATTGCCGGGCCGGTAATTTTATATGGCGTTTTTACCAGCTGGGTATTGGGGGTGGGGTATTGGATTGGAAAGATGATGGGAATTCTTTGATTGGAAATTATTTTGGGTGGGAATTAGCTTTAGGCTGACAGAAATTAGAAAATAGAAGATTGAAAATTTCAATGCCAAGTTTGTGCCTATGTGGCATCCACAAACTGGACATGCGTAAAGCCCTAGAAATGCCGGGGCACAAAGGCCGCGCAGAAATGGAGTAAAAACTGGAAATAGGAACGATAATTAACTCAATAATTCCCGGAGTCTCTGCCGTGCCTTTCTGGCGGGAATGAGAAAGCCGAGCCTGATAAGGACCTGGGCAAAGGTGAACATGCCAAGTGATGGACCGAGCAGCGGCAATGCCTGGAGAAAGCCGTCCGCAAAAGCAAACAGCAGTCCGCACAGGAAAAAGAAGGCCATGAATCCCAGCCAAATGGAGCAGAAGACAGCCACGGCAGGGTGGAGGCGCATTTTTATTTTAATCTCAGAGCCGTTTCCGGCCGGATGGATAGAACCATGGATACAGGGGAGAAAGGAATTGCGGTAGGAAATATTGCTGACCACCCGAAAGCGTGAAGGTGTCACTTTCCCGATAAATTCTTCATTGCAGGGTTGGAATAAACGCAGCTTTGGCGGTGATGTGACCGCTTGCAAAACGGAACAGATTTCTTCGGGGGTTTTGGATGATGGGAAGCTGTCGTTAAAAGATGGGAGGAGTACCATAATTTCCTCATTTCTGCACGGCATTGTGTGTGGTAAGCTTGTGGATACCGTGCGGACACAAACTTGGGATTGAATTTTTTTAATTTTCAATCTTTTCCTCACTTCGAACATATTATGTATTTACACTGTAACAAATATTACTTACAATGTCAAATTCCCTATTGAGATTGAAATACCGGAATGGTACAATAAGGTAACAGTTCAGGTTTTGCTGAACTGTTACCTTATTGTGGAGAGTACAAAAGACAGGATTGGTAGACATGGTGATATTTTCCGGTTTGGAATTTATTTTTCGTTTTTTCCCGGCGTTTTTAGCCGTTTATTATATAACACCAAAGAAATACAGGGAATGGGCGCTGCTTCTTGGAAGCTTTATTTTTTATGCGGTAGGAGAGTTATATTATGTTCCCTTGCTGTTTGTGGCAGTGTGGCTGAATTATTTTTTCGCAAAGAAAATATATTCCTGCAAGGATACGCGCAGAGGGCGTAAGTGTAGGAAGGACAGGGTGATTGCGGCACTTGTGATGGATATTGGGCTGTTGGCAGCTTTTAAGCTGCTGGGGGCTTTTTTGGGCAGCGCGGTTCTTCCGTTGGGGCTTAGTTTTTTCCTTTTTAAAATGATATCCTTCCAGATTGACGTTTATCGTGGGGAGATGGTACAGAAACCGGGGTTTCGGCAGACTGCGGTTTATTTTGTGATGTTTCCGCAGCTGGTGTCAGGGCCTATTATGCGCTTCCATGAAGGGGGATTCGGGGAGGAAGAGCGGGAGTACTCATGGGAAAAGGTGGAAGAAGGGCTGCAGTATTTTATAGCAGGCCTGGGAACGAAAGTGCTGCTGGCGGACCGGCTGGCGATTTTGTGGAAAGATATCCATATGATTGGCTATGAGAGTATATCTACCCCTTTGGCATGGCTGGGGGCGGCGGGGTATTCTATGGAATTGTATTTTGATTTTTGGGGGTATTCGCTGATGGCATCGGGGCTGTGTCTGATGTTGGGATACCCTTTTATAGAGAATTTCCGCCATCCTTATGCTTCTAAGAGTATCAGTGAGTTCTGGAGGCGATGGCATATAACACTGGGCAGTTTTTTCAGGGATTATGTGTATATTCCGCTGGGGGGCAGCAGGGAAGGCATGGGGGTAACGATGCGGAATCTGCTGGCAGTTTGGCTGTTAACAGGGCTATGGCATGGAGGAAGTCTGAACTTTATCCTGTGGGGATTGGTGCTGTTTGCCCTGATTGCCATAGAAAGGCTGGCGCTGGGGAAACTATTTGGGAAATTCCCATTGATTGGCCGTTTTTTTGTGTTGGCCATGATTCCTGTCACATGGGTAATTTTTGCGGTGACGGATTTAAGGGAGCTGGGAATATATCTGGAGCGGATGTTTCCTTTTAACGAGGGAGGGATTGCAGTAAATCCCAGGGATTTCATAAAATATCTGGGGATGTACTGGTATTATCTTTTGGCCGGGGTGGTCTGGTGTGTTCCGGCGGTTTCCGGTTTCTTCAAAAAGCATCGGAGACATCCGGCGGTGGTACTGTTGAGTGCAGCCATTTTCTGGCTTTCCGTTTATTGTGTGGTCAGTATGGAGAATAATCCGTTTGCTTATTTGAAGTTTTAGTGGAGAGTGAAGAATATAATGAAGGAATTTATAAAAAAATGCCCGGTTCTTCTTGTGTTGGCGGCAAGCGGGCTGCTGTTTTCGCTGATAGGGATAGTCGGTCGGTTTTCGATATATAGGGAGTACGAATTTCATGTGACGGAACGGCCGTATCTAACCCTTATGATGGAAGGGATAAGCAAGGGAACAATGCCGTGGGAAGCGGCGGAAGCGATAGGAATGGGAGCAGATGAGTTTCCAGGCGGTTTGTTTTATGAGTGGGGGAATAGAGGGCAGATGATTGGGATGCCTTCCGAAGGGGAAGCAGCGGAAGCCTTGCCGCAAGGCGGTGAAGGGGAAGGAAGTGTGTCTGCCTTGGAAAATGGCGAAATTGATTTAGGCGGCCAGGGCGCAGCGGGAGACTTTGCCGAAACGGCGAATGAGGGTGTCGAAGGGAAAACTGGAGAAGCGGTCAAAGGGGGAGCAGAAGGAAACCCTGTGGAAGCGGGGGAAGAGGCCGCAGCAGGAGACTTGGCCGCAGCGGCGAAAGAAGGTGCAGCGGGAAACCCTGTGGAAGAGGGGGAAGAGAGCGCAGCAGGAAACTCCGTGGAAGCAGGAGAACCAAAGGATTCCAACGGGCAGGGCACAACAGAAACGAAGACGGCAGAGGATGGCAGAACCTACAGTTTTCAGGCTGTAACGGAAGACTATTTTAATGATGCGGCATTTATTGGCGACTCCAGGACGGTAGGCCTGTTCGAATATGGGGGGATAGAGGAGAGGGCGGATTTTTATGCGAAAATTTCCCTTACCATATATGATGTGTTTACAACGCCGGTGGCAAAGGATGAAGAGACGGGAAAAAAGATTACCGTTGAAGAAGCGCTGATGCAGAAAAGCTATGGCAAGATATACCTTATGCTGGGAATCAACGAACTGGGAACGGGAACTACGGATACGTTTATGGAGGAATATGAAAAGGTGGTAGCCAGAATCCGGGAACTGCAGCCGGATGCCATAATTTATGTCCAGGGAATTATGAAGGTGACCGGCGCAAAGGATGCGGAAGACGAAATTTTTAACAATACCAATATTGAAGATAAAAACCGGGCGATTGCAGGGCTGGCGGATAACAGAGATATTTTTTATATAGATGTGAATGAAGTGGTATGTGATGCGGAAGGCAGTCTGAATGCGGAATATACCGTTGATGAGGTGCATTTGAAAGCGAAATATTATGAAATTTGGAAACAGTTTTTGCTGGAGCATGGAATTGTGAAATAAAAAAGAGGAAATACTATACAAAGAGTGGGAAGTAGGCAATTGTGAAAGGAGCTTTGTATCGTATGAATCAGGAAAAAAGGGAAACATATACACTTGGAAAACAAAGTATAGAATTGAAGCAGCCTGTTTTTATCAGGGATAGTGCCAGCGTGGTTGGAACGAAGGAAGGTCAGGGCCCGCTGGCGGAACTTTTTGATATGATAGGGCAGGATGATATGTTCGGCTGTGCTTCCTGGGAAGAGGCGGAAAGCAGCTTGCAGAAGGATGCAGTTTATCTGGCATTAGGGAAGGCGGGGCTGAAAAAGGAGGAGATTCGTTATCTTTTTGCAGGGGATTTGCTGGGGCAGTCCATAGCCAGCAGTTTCGGGCTGGCTGGCTATGAGATACCGTTGGTAGGGCTGTACGGAGCCTGCTCCACATGCGGGCTGTCTTTGAGCATGGGGGCGATGACGGTACATGGGGGATATGCGGAGCATGTAGTGTGCGTGACGTCCAGCCATTTTGCCAGTGCGGAGAAGGAATTCCGTTTTCCTCTTGGGTATGGAAACCAGCGGCCGCTGTCCGCTTCATGGACGGTGACGGGCAGCGGGGCTTTCGTATTAAGCGGCACGGCGGGAAAAAAGTCCCGGGCGAAGATTACCGGGCTGACCATCGGGAAAATCATGGATTATGGATTGAAGGATTCTATGAACATGGGGGCGTGCATGGCTCCGGCCGCCTGTGACTTGATTTATCAACATTTGAAGGATTTTGGGAGAAAGCCGTCAGACTATGATAAAATAATTACCGGAGACCTGGGAACGGTGGGCCAGCATGCTCTGTTGGATTTGCTCGGGGAAAAGGACGTGGATATTGCCGGACAGCATATGGACTGCGGGATTGAAATCTATGACGCAAAGGAGCAGGATACCCATGCCGGGGGAAGCGGCTGCGGCTGCAGTGCAGTGACATTGTCCGCCTATATCCTGAAAAAGATAGAAGAAGGGGTATGGAAGAGGGTGCTGTTTGTGCCGACGGGGGCCCTGCTTAGCAAAACCAGTTTCAATGAAGGACAAACTGTGCCGGGGATTGCCCATGGAGTGGTGATTGAAGGGGTAAGGGATTTCTAGTGTACCGGAAAAGAAAGTACCGGAGTTTAGGAAGTTTAAAGGGATATCGGTGAAAGGCCGCTGTCCCTTTTTTGTGGACAGCCCCGTGCAGCGGGTAATGCGTACATATTTTCCCTATGATATTTGGGAACACGAGAATACCCCGTTTTTCTGAATGGAGGGAATCCAGTATTAATCAAAACATTTGCAATCAGGATAATAGACCGGAATTTCGCGCCATAACTGGCAAGTTTAATTATCTTGAAATATGTTGAGCCAAATAGTATACTGGAAGCAAAGACGAAACGGCCCGGTGAACGGAAAGGATAAAGAATGGCAAGAAAAATGCAGAAGCTGAAACCGGACACGGTATTGAGAAACTATTGGAGAAATAATGAACGGTTTGCGGACTTTTTTAATGCAGTGCTTTTTGATGGAAAGCAGTTAATTAAACCCGAGGAACTGGAGGATAGGGATACGGAGGAGTCTTCCATACTGGAACATAGAAAGTATGCGGAGACTATCCAGTCGTCCAGGGATAATATCAAGATAAGGAAGCGTTCTACTGTCTATGGGGTGGAATTTGTAATGCTGGGGATAGAACATCAGGGGCATATCCATTATGCAATGCCGATGAGAATCATGGGCTATGATTATGGTGTTTATAAGAAACAGTATGATGACAATTCATCAAAATATAAGACAGCGGAGGGGATGGAAGCAGATGAATATCTGTCACACATGAAAAAAACGGATAAATTTGCGCCATTGATTACAGTAGTAGTATACTATGGAGAAAAGAAATGGGATGGTGCAGTTTCCTTGCACGGAATGCTGGATATACCGGAAGAGATGAAGGGGTATGTAAATGATTATAAGATGCTGCTTATAGAAGCGGCAAAAAGTGATTTATCATTGAAAAATGCGGACAATATAGATTTATTTAATTTGTTGCAAATCATTCTGGATAGGGAAATTACAAGGGATGAGGCAAGAGAAAAAGCAATACAATACAGCGAGGAACGTAAGACAGACAGGGAAGTGGTTATGACTGTGGCAGGTGCGACGAACAGCAAGATTGATTATGATGCATTTGGAAAAGGAGATGGATCTATGTGTACTTTGTTTGAAGAGATTGCGAAGGAAAATGAAATAAAGGGGATTGAAAAGGGAATCGAAAAGGGAATTAAAGGCATGGTATCCGCATTAAAGGAACTAAATATTCCGGATGCAACAATAATGCAGAAAATCAGAGAAAAGTTTGAACTTTCCGGGGAAGAAGCGGAGAGGTATATTACGCGGATGTAATGGCCAAATAGGATCAAAACGGGGGGGAGGAAATGGTAATACGCCACGCATTGAAAGAAGATGTAAAAAAGATTATGGAAATCTATGAATATGCCCGCCGCTTTATGGCGGAGCATGGGAATCCAAATCAATGGGGCCCTACCAATTGGCCGCCGGAAGAATTGATTGAAAAGGACATTGCGGACGGGAAGAGTTATGTATGTATGGACGAAGGGCGGATTGCGGGTACGTTTTTCTTCTGCCAGGGGAAGGATATTGAGCCATCCTATCTTGTGATAGAGGAAGGGGAATGGACGGAGGATAGCCCTTACGGAGTGATACACCGGCTGGCAGGGAACGGAACGGTAAAAGGAGTGGGAGCCTTCTGTATCGAATGGGCCTTTATGCAATGCGGGCATCTGCGGGCAGATACTCATGGAGATAATCAGGTGATGCAGAACTTGCTGGAAAAAAGCGGTTTTAGTTACTGCGGGGTGATACATGTGGCGGAGGATAATTATCCAAGGCTGGCATATGAAAAAGTGTTAGAAAATAATAAGTAAATAGTGAAGAAAAAGACTGTCGGAATGATAAAAGTTCCGGCAGTTTTTTTATATTATAGGAAATTACGCCACAATGTTGTAAGCCACTAGGGATTGGCCGCCGGGCCAACTCTTTTTTATGTAAACGGGCGGATTATATTGTAAATAGTGTCAAAAAAATGTCACAATCTGGCTTTCCCTTATTTTTCATAAAAAAATCTGATAATAATGAGTATGTTATGATAACAATTGCAACACTTCGGCAAAATAAGGATATATTTTGTATACTACACAATAGGAGACGGAGATTTGAAAATTTGAATGGGCAAGGCAAATCATAAAATCTCTGGCTTTGGAAAGGGCATGGTTTTAAGGGTGAAAAAAGGGATGGGCGGTATGGAACTGGAAAAAGAAATCCGAAACCTTGTAGCAGAATATACGAGGGAATTCTGCAGAACGAATAAAATTGAATATGACACTCTGGGAATTAGCAAGGCTTTGAATATTTCCAGAACACTGGCATCGCAGCATCTGAACAGGATGGTGAAGTCGGGAACATTGATCAAAATTGTATCACGCCCGGTTTACTATCTTGATAAAAAGATAATAGAGGATAGTTTTCGGATGCAGCTGGATACAGAAATGTTTTATGCCCTGGAAGACTTGACGGAACTCTTTGATAAAAAACTGGTGGACAGAAAGGGGTTTATGGAGGCGGTAGGATATGATACCACTTTGCGCTATTTAACAACCCAGTGCCAGGCTGCCGTAAAATATCCCCCTGGGGGAGTTCCCATGCTCATATATGGGGAACATGGGGTGGGGAAAACCTTTTTTTCACAATTGGTGTATGAATATGCGAAGGCGGAATCCGTACTTCCCGCGCAGGCCAAATGCTGCCTGCTAAATTATTCCAAAGTAAATGATAATAAACCTGACGATGATGCAATTCTTTTCGGAAGCTGCTTTTTGAACGGGAACAAGGAACTTTGTAAGCGGGCGGGGCTTTTGGAAGAAGCGGCGGGTGGATTTGTCATCATAGAAAACGTGGAGCAGATGTCTGCGAAATGTCTGGAAAAAGTCATCGCATATATAAGAAGCGGTACGTATACAGTCAGAGGGGATAACCTTATTTACCACAGCAAAACAAGGCTTATACTAACAGTCTGTGAAAATTCCTGTGACATGGTAGAAAATGCATTGCTGCAGGTCGTGCCGGTAGTATGTAAGCTTCCGCCACTGGACAAAATTTATCCTATAGAGATAAAGAAAGCGAAAATTCCCAATTATGGAGACAAAAATTTTGCGGTGTTGAATAAATTGGGTATGGATGTGAAACCGGGCATTATATTGTGTATGGCGGATGAAATGCTCCCCTATAATCGGGATACATGGTTTTTTCCGGTATCGGCGTTGTGAAATGTTATGAGAATATTAGAAATAAGTATATAAGGTAACGTAACAGTTCAGCCTTCCGGCTTCGCTGTCACAAGATAACAGCCTTTTTGTTAAAAAAGGTTGAAAATAATGGAAAGTACTAGTAAAATAGGAAACGATATAATGGTTGCGGTATGGGAAGGGCATTTGCGCAACTGGAACAGGAGTACTGCATGAGACAGATGGAATTTAAGATGGAGCGTCAGGGTCTGTTAAAAGAAGGGGAGCGCGTGACGGTGACGGAAGGCGTGCTTCCCAGCAATTATTATTATACCATTGACCCGGCATTGGCCATGTCAGGGAACTATCCGTTCCGTGAGAGGATGCTGGCCAGGGAGGGGATCGTTACGAAGATAATCGAGAACGAACGGGGGTTTTATGTAATGGCAGAATTCGAGGAGTGAAGGGGATATACTGTCTCGGCGGGGGCAATACCCCGTTGCCAAAAGTCTCAGTGGAGCCGAAAGAGTTTAATAAAACTAAGCCAAAAACTTACCATGCACAATAAAGCGGTGCAGAAATGGAGTAAAATTATGAGGAAAAAAGTATCAACGGACAAAGCGCCGGCAGCAATCGGGCCGTATTCACAGGGGATTATTGCAGGCAATGTTTTATATGCATCGGGGCAGATTCCCATTGACCCGGCTACAGGGAATATCAAAGGGGAGGACATCGTAGAGCAGGCAGAACAGGTGATGAAAAATGTAGGGGCCGTGCTGGAAGAAGCAGGCTATAATTACGAAGACGTGGTGAAGACTACCTGCTTTTTGGCAGATATGGCTGATTTTGCCGCATTTAACGGGGTATATGAAAAGTATTTTACCGGGAAACCGGCAAGAAGCTGCGTGGCGGTAAAACAGCTGCCCAAAGATGCCCTTTGTGAAGTGGAAGTGGTTGCCTGCCATGAATAATACAGCATTGGAGAATTGCACAGCGATGGGGGAGTCTGCAGCATGGAAGAGTCACATGGCAATGGGAAAGGGTGCTGCATCTGGAAACAACATCGTACTAATCGGTATGCCGGGAGCGGGGAAAAGCACGGTGGGTGTAGTGCTGGCCAAGCATCTCGGCTGCCGTTTTGTGGATTCTGATATTGTAATTCAGGAAAAAACAGGGCTGCTTTTGCATGAAATCATTGAAAAGCAGGGATTGGATGGTTTTCTAAAGGTGGAGAATGAAATCAATGCCGCACTGGAAGCAAGGCGGAGCATAATCGCCACCGGCGGAAGCGTGATTTATGGGAAGGAAGCCATGAGGCATCTAAAGGTGATGGGAAAGGTGGTATACCTGAAGCTGTCTTACCAGTCAATCGAAAGGCGCTTGGGGGATTTGAACGAACGGGGAGTGGCGGTAAGGGAAGGGCAGAGTTTGTTGGATTTATACAATGAAAGAGTGCCCTATTACGAGCAGTATGCGGACATCATTCTGGACTGCGAAGATAAGATGATACGGGATATTGTGGCAGAAATAAAGGAAAGGTTATCATAGCAATGAAAAAGATATCGTTTGGCAGCAGTTTGCTTTTATTTTTGGCTGCCTGTATATGGGGAGTGGCTTTCGTGGCGCAAAGTGTAGGGATGGACTATATGGGGCCGTGTACTTTCAACGGCATCCGTTTCCTCATCGGCGGTACGGTGCTTCTGCCCCTGGTTTATGTACGGGTAAAAAAGAAAAAAAATACGCCGGAGGAACTTCCCCCTGCATTGACATTAAAGGGGGGGATATGCTGCGGCCTGGCTATATGTGCAGCTTCTTTGTGCCAGCAGATAGGGATTATGGAGACAACGGTAGGAAAGGCGGGGTTTATCACTACTCTTTATATCATTATCGTTCCCGTCTTTGGACTGTTTTTACGTAAAAAAGTACCGGGGAAAGTATGGATAGCAGCGGCAGTGGCGGCAGTGGGGATGTATATGCTCTGCATAAATGAAAGCTTTTCTGTCAGCAGAGGGGATGCATTTGTATTTTTGTGTGCAATTATTTTTGCGGTACATATTCTTGTGATTGATTTTTTTTCCCCGAAGACTGATGGGGTGGCGCTGTCATGTATCCAGTTTTATACGGCGGGAATTATCTGTACGGCAGCTGCCTTTGCGGTGGAAACGCCAACATGGGGGCAGTTTGTTTCCGGCATTGTACCCATTCTATATGCGGGGGTGATGTCCTGCGGGGTGGCTTATACCCTTCAGATTATCGGACAGAAAAATGTGGAGCCTACGGTGGCATCCTTGATTTTGAGCATGGAATCGGTGGTTTCTGTGCTGGCTGGCTGGGTGATATTGGGGCAGGAACTGTCTTCGAAGGAACTGGCCGGGTGCGTGCTTGTATTTGCGGCGGTGATTTTGGTGCAGTACAATGGGCGGGCCCCAAAAAAGGCGTAATACATGATGCCCCGCTGTTTGCAGCGGGGGTATTGGCCTGGTTAATCGGTTTTCCTGAAAAACCGGCATCCCCTATGGACAGAATGAAATTCCTATGGTATACTTTTTCAAAGCATATATTTCTGATATTCTTTTTATTCTAATGAAGTATCATTCCAATGGTTATAAAAACCATCCAGCGAAATCGTGCTTTTATTTCAAATTACTTTTTAAATATGCAGGAAAGTTTCAATCAAGGGAAAAAAGCCGGTTTGTATGCGTTTCCTGCAAAGGGAGGCTAAATGGGAAAGGAAGATATTTTACTTAAGTCATATCTCGGCGATGTGCGTAGATATGCGGATTTATGGAATGGCGCATTATTTTGCGGGGAGCAGTTGGTGAAGCCGGAAGAACTGGAGGAAATCAGCCCAGTGTTGTTAAAAGGAGGGAACATTTTTCTGGAAAAAAGGCGGGATTTGGTGATGAAACAAAACAGGGATGGACAATATTTTGCCATTTTGGTAGTGGAAAACCAAAAAAACATAGACTATAGTATGCCTGTAAGGATTGCATTAGAAGAAGCGCTTGCCTATCATTGCCAGATAAAAGAAATAAGGAAGACAAACGAAAAAGCAGATAAGGAATATCAGGAAGGGAAAAGTCAAAAAGTATATGCAGATGCTGGAGAACGCCTGTATATGTTCAGGAAAGAAGATAAGCTGAAGCCGGTAGCAACAATGATAGTATATTGGGGGGAGGAGGCATGGCAGGGGCCTAAAAGTCTGCATGATCTCATAGATTTTGGCAGAGAGGAGTCTTTTAACAAACAGTTGAGAAAGCTGATACCAGAATATCCGCTTCACTTTTTAGATTTGAATTATTTTCAGCATTTTGAATATTTCAAGACAGAATTACGCCCATTTTTGGAATTATACAAGAAAAGGAATAACAAAGAAGAATTCCGGAAATATGTGCAGGAGAATAAGAAGTATTGGAAGATGGATAAAGAAACCTTATATGTATTCAGCCATTTGACTAATTCTAAAAACTTAAAAGAGTTAATAAAAAGCGAACAGGAAAAGAAAGAGGGGGAAAAAGGGATGTGTAAGGCAATTGATGGATGGATAGAGGATGTAAAGGAAGAAGGAAGAATAGAAGGGAAAATGGAAGGGAAAATAGAAGGAAAAAGGGAATCCGTTCTTACTTTATTGGAAAGTTTTGGTGAAATATCGGATGGTTTACGGAAAAAAATTGCTGAACAAACAAATGCCTTGGTTTTAGTGGGATGGATAAAATTGGCTGCGAAAGCTAAAAGCATTGAAGAATTTTCTTTTCATATGGATAAGCTGGATTTATAAAAAAGTATTGACATTCGCACAGCACAGTGCTAATATGATAAAAATTAAATAAAGTCATAGAAACCGTTGAAATGGAGATAACGGCAGATGTTGCACTCACAGAGAGCCGGGATGGCTGAGAACCGGCAGAACGCAGTTTGTCAAATGGACCATGGAGGGCGCAGTCAAAGGCTTCTGGCCGAGTATTCTGCGACGTAAGGCATACGTTAGTTGCCGGGAATATGTTAGTATTTCGCAAAGGGCAAAGAATCCTTTTCCAGATTATATTTGCTGCGTCCGTTTTATTAGGATTTGCTGGAAAATTTTCTTTGAAACAAGGTGGCACCGCGGATTAAGAAAATAATTCGTCCTTGATAACAATGATGTTATCAAGGACGTTTTTTTGTATTATAGAAAATTACGCCACAGCGTTGTAAGTCGCCAAGAA
>BLLT01000010.1 GCA_011958945.1 Lachnospiraceae bacterium
ATGGGGATTAAAATGGAAAAAGATATAGTGAACATACAAGGCTCTGACAAACTGCAAACCAGCATCCCAGGATCGGTTTCAGTGTTATCTGCGGGCGAATTATCCGAAACCGCCAAGTTCTATGCATCTTTAGGTATATCCGGCCTGGTACATGCTTACGGGGAACAAATTATAGAGAGCCTCAAATCCCGCTTTGCCCAAATAGAACAAACTGCAGAATATAACCAGCTAAAAGTAATCAAAGCCATGCAGAACGCCAAAGTAAGCGAGGCCTGCCTGCTTGGAACCACCGGTTATGGATACAACGATTTGGGGAGGGATACCCTGGAAGAGGTTTATGCAAATATTTTCCATACGGAGGATGCCCTGGTGCGTCCGCAGATTACCTGCGGAACCCATGCGTTAGCCCTGGCATTGATGAGTAATTTAAGGCCGGGGGATGAATTGCTTTCCCCGGTAGGGAAACCCTATGATACCTTAGAGGAAGTGATTGGCATCCGGCCATCGAAAGGCTCTCTGGCGGAATACGGCATCGCCTATCGCCAGGTGGATTTGCTGCCGGATGGCGGTTTTGATTATGCAAACATAGAAAAAGCCTTGAATGAAAAGACAAAGCTCGTAACCATCCAGCGCTCTAAGGGATATCAGACAAGGCCCACCCTTTCTGTGGAGAAAATAGGGGAACTGATTTCTTTTATTAAGAATATCAAGCCGGATGTGATCTGCATGGTGGATAATTGTTATGGGGAGTTCGTAGAAAAAACGGAGCCTTCCGATGTCGGAGCCGACATGGTGGTAGGGTCTTTGATAAAAAATCCCGGAGGAGGGCTTGCCCCCACGGGCGGATATATTGCCGGGAAAAAGGAATGCATCGAAAATGCGGCCAGCCGGCTGACTTCGCCGGGCCTGGCAAAGGAAGTGGGGGCTTCTTTGGGGATTTTGAGTTCTTTTTATCAAGGGCTGTTTTTGGCTCCTACGGTAACGGCAGGGGCATTGAAGGGGGCGGTTTTTGCCGCAAACTGTTATGAAAGACTGGGGTTTGCCGTGATACCGGATGGGAAAGAGGAACGGCACGATATCATTCAGGCGGTGACTTTCGGTACTCCGGAAGGGGTGGTGGCGTTTTGCAAAGGCATTCAGGCCGCAGCTCCGGTGGACAGCTTTGTGACCCCGGAACCATGGGATATGCCGGGATATGACAGTCAGGTGATTATGGCGGCCGGGGCGTTTGTATCCGGTTCTTCCATAGAACTGTCCGCGGACGGCCCGATGAAACCTCCCTATGCGGTATATTTCCAAGGGGGACTTACCTGGTTTCATGCAAAATTCGGCATTTTGAAATCCATCCAGCAGCTGTTGGATGACAATGTAATATCGCCTGACAGGTTAAAAATTGTCTGAAAATGGGATAATATATACTTTTTGCAAGAAAAGTTTGGAAAAAATTAATGGAAATTTATGTACATAAAATGTAATGTGTGATAATATGAATATTAGCTATGCAATAACAGTTTAAAGACTTTTTATGTTATGCAAACTTTCCCTTGCCCGGAGAAGCAAGCAGGAAAGGTGAAAGAATGAATAAAGATAGCTATGCGGCAGAAAATGATATGCCTTATGAGAAATTTCTGCGCCTGGGTTCTTCCGCGCTGACGGAAGCGGAACTTCTTGCCATTATTATACGGACGGGAACAAAGGATTTGAAGCCGGTGGAAATCGGCCATAAAATATTATCCCTCCCTTCTGTAAAATCCTATGGCTTAAGCGGTTTATATCATGTCACGCTCAAAGAACTTATGGGAATCAAGGGGATTGGCCAGGTAAAAGCGGTGAAGCTGAAATGCCTTGCCGAGTTATCCATGCGGATGGCTATGACCACCGCAAAAAAGGAACTGCGGTTTTTAAACCCCTCCTCTGTAGCGAATTATTACATGGAGAAATTGCGCCATGAAAAGAAAGAACGGGTAATGCTGCTTTTGTTAGACAGTAAAGAACAGCTTCTTGGGGAAGAACTTTTATCAATCGGTACCGTCAGTTCATCCCCGCTTTCGCCAAGGGAAGTGTTTGTTGCGGCACTAAAAAAAGAAGCGGTACACATCATGCTTCTGCACAATCATCCCAGCGGGGATCCTATCCCCAGCAGCGAAGATATACGCGTGACGGAAGATATCAAAGAAATAGGCGGTATGATGGATATCCCGCTGATTGATCACATTATTATCGGGGATAACAAATATATGAGCTTCAGGGAAGCCGGGTTACTATAGAAAGGGGTTTATCGTCTTGGGAAATAATGCATTTGGTATTGATTTAGGGACAAGCAATATTAAGATTTATAACAGGAATGATGACAAAATAACGATTGAAAAGAATATGATAGCCATAGAAAATAAAGATACTTTATTCGCATATGGCAACTCTGCCTTTGAGATGTATGAGAAGGCTCCGGGGACTATCCATATTTCCTACCCTTTAAGCAATGGGGTAATTGCGGATATGAAACATATGGAGACGTTGATTAAATATTTTATCGGCGATTTGTGCAGGCATAATATCAAGCCGGCCGATTACTATATTGCGGTTCCGACGGATGTCACTGATGTGGAGAGGAGGGCTTTCTACAACCTCCTGAAGGATGCCAATGTAAAAGCCAGGTCGGTGATGGTAGTGGAAAAAGCGGTGGCAGACGGCCTTGGCATGGACATTGACGTGAAGAATTCCCAGGGGGTATTGGTGGTAGACGTGGGCTATGATACCACGGAAATTTCGATTCTTTCCTTGGGCGGCATTGTGTTAAGCAGGCTGATTAAAGTGGGCGGGCAGAAATTTGACGATGCTATCCGCGCCGCTATCCGCAGGGAATTCAGCCTGATTGTAGGCGGCAAAACGGCAGAAAATGTAAAGATATCCCTAAAAGATTTGGAAAAGGAAGGAAAATCCGCAGTGGTATACGGAAGGGATATTGTAACCGGGCTGCCGGTGGAAAGGGAGATACCCACAGCGCTTGTGGATGATTCCTTGACGGAGCATTTTAATACGATTATTGATAATGTAAAGGTGATTTTGGAACGGACGCCCCCGGAACTGGCGGCGGATATTTACAGGCATGGTGTCTACCTCACCGGAGGGGCATCCCAGGTAAACCATTTATCCGAACTGTTAAGCGGCGGCACAGGATTAAAGGTTCAGGTTTCGGAAAATCCCATGAGCAGCGTTGCGCTGGGGCTGGCAAAAATCATCAAAGAGGATAACTATAAAACGGTAGCGTCTGTGATTGAAGGAACAGGTAAATGAGTCCAATAGTAAAAAGGAAAGGAGAAAAGTTTACGTTACCCAGTAAATATCTCCTTTTTATTTTAACAATAATATGTGCAGGAACGATTATCCTCACATTCAATACGAATATATTCAGCGGGTCTTTGAACACTGTAGTAGGTTATGTGGTCATACCTTTCCAAAATGGCATCAGTTCTGTGGGGGGATGGCTGTCCAACCGCTCCGAGGAATTGGTGCAGATACGGTCTTTGCTTGCGGAAAACGAAGCGCTGAGGGCCCAGATTGATGACCTTACTATAGAAAATACGATTTTACAGCAGGATCGATATGAACTTACAAATTTAAGGGAACTGTACCAGTTGGATTCCCAATATGAAGGTTATGAGAAAATAGGGGCAAGGATTATCGCAAAGGATACCGGGAACTGGTTCCATTCTTTTGTTATTGACAAAGGGGAAGAAGACGGCGTAGCTGTGGATATGAATGTTATCGCCGGGAGCGGCCTGGTAGGCCGGGTGGTGGATACAGGGCCTAACTGGGCAAAAGTAACGGCCATCATTGCTGATAACTCCAATGTCAGCGGCAAGGTGTTAGCCACTTCCGATTATCTTTTGGTGGAAGGGGATTTGGAACTTTACGGGAGCGGGTTCATCCGCTTTGAAAAATTGGTGGATAGCGCCGATAAAGTGGTGGTAGGAGATAAAATTGTAACCTCCAATATCAGCGATAAATATTTGCCCAACATATTAATCGGCTATATCAACACTTTAAATGTGGATGCTAATAATATCACAAAATCGGGGCAGCTGACCCCGGCGGTGGACTTCGAACATCTGGAAGAAGTTCTCGTTATCCTACAGCTAAAGCAGTCGATAGAGGAATAGTGATGGCTTGGCGGACTAAAAAGGCCGGGCGGCCGAAAATATCAGGAAAGGGGGGACTGTATTGAAAAGAAAAATAGTGGTAAGCTTGCTTATTTTTGTATGCTTTCTGTTGCAGAGCACCATATTCCATTCCCTTTCTTTTGGGGGCATTGTACCGAATCTGATGATTATACTGACGGCCTCCTTTGGATTTATGAGAGGAGAAAAAAGTGGTCTGCTGATTGGCTTTTTCAGCGGACTTTTCATTGATATTTTTTTCGGGGAGGTTCTGGGCTTTTACGCCTTAGTTTATATGTATATAGGGTATACCAACGGTAAGTTTAACCGTATTTTTTATCCGGAGGATGTGAAGCTGCCGATGGCCCTTATCATTGTCAGCGATTTGTTCTATGGTCTGATATGTTATGTATTGCTGTTTTTAATGAGGACAAGATTTAATATCGGGTATTATTTCCTTCATATTATCCTGCCTGAAATCGTTTATACGACATTTATAACTATTATCCTCTACCCAATTATCCTTTGGATTAACAACAGGCTGGAGGATAGCGAACAAAGGAGTGCAAAAAAGTTTGTTTAAGCAATTGAAAGAAAATTTCCTGAATATGGTGAATATACGCCTGATTGTCCTGTCTATTATTGCCCTTGCCTTAGGTGCGGTGATGATTTACCGTGTTTTTGATTTGCAGATTGTCAAAGGGGAAGGCTACCTGAACGACTTTCAGCTGAAAACGACAAAAGTCAGGTCATTAGCCAGTACCAGAGGGAATATTTATGACAGGAATGGAAATATTTTGGCTTATAATGAATTGGCTTATAATGTAACCATTGAAGATGTTTATGAATCCGGACGGTACAAAAATGCTAATTTAAACGATACCATTTACCGTTTGATTAAAATGATTGAAAAAAACGGTGACAGCAGCGTTAATGATTTCAATGTGATTCTCGATGATGACGGGCACTATGCTTTTGCGGTGGAGGACAGGCAGTTAAAGCGTTTCCTTGCAGATGTTTATGGCTTTTCGTCTATTGATGAAATGGACTATAAATACGCCACAAAGACGGCCGAAGAAGTGGTTTATGATTTATGCGCCAGCGACAGGTTCGGCATCGGGAACTATGAGAACCCGGAGGACAGGAAATCTTTTGTTCCGGGGATGGGGTATACAAAAGAAGAAATATTAAAAATATTGGCTGTACGTTATGCCATGAATGCCAATAGCTTTCAAAAATATATTGCCACTACTGTAGCTTATAATGTAAGTGATGAGACGGTGGCCATAGTAATGGAAAACAGCGATACCCTGGATGGTGTTTCGGTGGCTGAAGATACAGTGCGCCGTTATGTGGACAGCGTGTATTTTTCCCAGGTCATTGGGTATACAGGAAAGATTTCACAGGAGGAACTTTCTGTTTTTAAGGAGGAGAACCCTAAATATGACATGAACGATACGGTGGGTAAATCCGGCATTGAACTGTCCATGGAAGCCCAGCTGCAAGGAACAAAAGGATCAGAAGATGTAGTTGTAGATAATGTAGGTAAAGTAATTGAAACAAGCAACAGAGTGGATCCGGTAGCGGGCAATGATTTATACCTTACTTTGGATAAAGACCTTCAAAAAACGGTATATAACATACTGGAAGCAAAATTGGCCAGTATATTATTGGCACAGATACGCAATATCAAAGAATATGACCCTGGGGAAAACTCGGGGGGGAATATACTGATTCCCATTGACGATGTTTATTTCGCCCTGTTTGACAATAATGTCATCAACACAGCCCATTTTGCCGATCCTATGGCAGGGGAGAATGAGAAGGCCGTTTATGACAGCTTTTTAGCAAGGAAAGCGGAGGTCATGGAAAGGCTGCGGGCGGAACTTGTGGATACAAAAACTCCTTATCAGGATTTGACCATAGATTATCAGGTTTATGAGAGTTTTATTACATCTATGCTGTATTCCAATGGGATTATTATGGAAAGCCAGGTGGATACGTCCGATGCTACTTATATTGCATGGACGAATGATGAAGTCATCAGCCTGTATGAATATTTGAACTATGTTATATCCAAAAACTGGATTGATGTGACGAAACTGGATCTGGACAGCCAGTATTCTGACTCGGAAGAAGTTTATGAACAGCTTTTGAAGTATATTTTTGAAAATATTGATAACAGTACTAATTTCAATAAAAAAATATACAAATACATGATACGTGATAATATTATCTCCGGGAGACAGGTGTGCTATATCCTGTTGGAGCAGGAAATTGTAGATATGGAAGAAGAAGAAATTAACCGGTTTGCTGCGGGTTTGGTTTCCCCCTATGAATTCATGCGGGAACGCATCCGCGATTTGGACATTACGCCTGCCCAGCTGGCTTTGGACCCCCATTCCGCTTCTCTTGTTTTAACCGATGTGAACTCCGGGGAGGTGCTTGCACTGGTTTCCTATCCGGGATATGATAATAACCGTATGGCGAATGGAGTGGATGCGGAATATTTTTCTTCCCTCCTCAATGATTTATCCACCCCTATGATTAATTATGCTACTTATCAAAAGACGGCGCCTGGTTCTACGTTTAAAATGGTGTCAGCGACTGCCGGGCTGATGGAAGGGGTGGTAGACACTTCCACAGCAGTTGTTTGTACAGGAACGTTCGATAAAATAGAACAGCAGCCGCCTCATTGCTGGAGGAGAAGCGGACATGGCTCTTTAAATGTGACAGGGGGCATCCAGCATTCCTGCAACAACTTTTTTTACGAGGTCGGATACCGCCTGGGAACGGTAGGGGAGAGGTATGTTACGGACGTGGGCCTGCGGCAGCTGGAAAAATATGCCGATATGTACGGGCTTACCGAGACTTCAGGCATAGAAATTGAAGAGTCAACGCCCCAGATTTCAGACATTGACCCAGTACGTTCTGCCATTGGGCAGGGCACAAACAACTTCACCACCGTAGGGCTTGCGCGATACATTACAACAGTAGCAAATAGCGGAACATGTTATAATTTAACATTATTGGACAAATTGACCGACCATAACGGCGACCAGATAGAAGATTATGAGGCAACCGTACGAAATATGATTACTATGGATGAATCCTATTGGGATGCCATCCATACCGGTATGCGCAGGGTGGTGGAAGGGAAAAGTTATTATCAGGACTTGACGGTTAATGTGGCCGGCAAGACGGGTACTGCCCAGGAAAGCAAAAACAGGCCGAACCACGCACTTTTTGTTTGTTATGCCCCATATGAGAATCCGGAAATAGCGATGGCTGTCAGGGTGGCCAACGGGTATACTTCCGATTATTCCGCCCAGATTGCCAAGGATGTGGTAAAATATTATTATGATCTGGCGGATGAGGAAGAAATTGCAAGTGAGGCAAAAACACTTGTGGAAGGAAGCCTTAATGCGGATTAACTGCAGGCAGGAAAGGAGTATGGTTCCATCATGAGAAACGCGGTTATCATTAAAAGTTTTCAAAATGGGATTTCCGTATATTTGAATGAAGAAATTCCGTTCCTTGATCTTTTGGATGAAGTGGTTTTTAAATTCAGGGAGTCGCGCAATTTTTTTAAAAATGCAAAGATGGCAATCTCCCTGGAAGGGAGAACCCTCACAGAGGAAGAAGAGCGGATGGTTTTGAATGCCATCTGTGAAAATTCGGATTTACATATCGTGTGCCTGGTGGGGAAGGATGAGGAAAAGAACCAAAATTACCTTAAAGCGATACAGCAGCTGGAATACAGAAACAGCGAAGAGGACAATGATGGTCATTTTTACCGGGGAACGTTAAAAGACGGGCAGATATTGGAGACGGAATCCAGCATTGTCGTGCTGGGGGATGTTTATCCTGGCAGCGCGATTATATCCACCAAGGATATTGTGATACTGGGAGGGCTCTTCGGGAAAGCTTATGCCGGAGGAAACGGCAGCGAAGGGCATTTTGTGGCAGCGCTTGAAATGGCACCGGAAAGGTTACAAATCGGTGATTTCAAATATAAATGCGGCAAACAGATGAAGTGGTCGATAAAACCAAAGGTACAGCCGAAAATAGCATACGTAAAAGATAATAAGGTTGTAATGGAGCCTATTACCAAAGAATTACTAAGCGATTTGCCGCTGTAAAAATCAGGCCATCAGACTGACGGCAGGTTTTTATAATGGCGCTTAGGGGACGATTCAACAACTGAATTCATATAGGAGGTTAAGTTATGAGTGAAGTAATTGTCGTCACGTCAGGGAAAGGCGGAGTTGGGAAAACCACCACTTCAGCAAATGTAGGAACGGGTTTGGCAGCCATGGGGAAGAAAGTGGTCCTCATAGATACGGATATCGGCCTTAGGAATCTGGATGTAGTCATGGGGCTGGAAAATCGTATCGTTTATAATCTTGTAGATGTCATAGAAGGCAAATGCCGGGTAAAGCAGGCGCTCATTAAAGATAAACGCCATCAGAGCCTTTATCTAATGCCTTCTGCCCAGACAAAGGATAAATCGGCAGTTAACCCGCAGCAAATGGTTAAAATGGTTCAGCAGCTGAAAGAGCAGTTCGATTATATAATTCTGGACTGCCCGGCGGGTATTGAGCAGGGATTCCAGAATGCCATTGCAGGGGCTGACCGCGCGCTTGTAGTCACAACCCCAGAGGTTTCTGCTATCCGCGATGCGGACAGGATCATCGGCCTTTTAGAAGCAAGGGAATTTAAACAAATCGATTTAATTATCAACAGGCTTCGGTATGATATGGTAAAAAGGGGTGAAATGATGACAGCGGCGGATGTGGTGGATATTTTGTCCATTCCGCTTATCGGCATTGTGCCCGATGATGAAAATGTAGTAATTGCAACCAATCAAGGGGAACCTCTCGTAGGGGGCAGCACAATGGCAGGCCGTGCATATCAGAACATCTGCCAGCGTGTGCTCGGGGAGGATATACCGTTTATTGATTTTGAAAAGACGATTTCTTTTTGGACAAGGGTAACCGGTATATTCCATAAAAATTAAGGAGGTCGGCTATGGATTTGGGAAGAATATTCAGAAAAAAAAGTTCCAGGGAAATTGCTAAAGACAGGCTTAAAATATTGCTCATATCCGACAGGGTGAACTGTTCTCCGGAAATGATGGAGATGATAAAGACGGATATTGCAAAGGTCATTTCCAAGTATATGAAAATTGACGCACAAAGCATGGAAATACAAATTACGAAAACCGGGGTAAAGGGCAGGGGGAAAACGCAGTCCCTTTATGCGAGCATTCCAATCCTTGATTTGAATAAATAGAAAAATGCAAATTCTAAAAATGTGCCAAAAGACGGGCCAAAAAGAGCAAATGATAGCAACAGGAAGGAAATAACAGGCACTATGTTAAGACAATACAGAGTACGGGATTATGATTTCAAATTAATTATTTTAGTGGTTGCGCTCACTATAATCGGCATTTTTGCCGTAGGCAGCGCCGATGAATCGCTGCAAAAGACACAGATAGCAGGGTTTATATTCGGGATGTTCTTTATGGTGGTAATATCGCTTTTTGATTATTCCGTGCTGTTAAAACTGTATTGGATTTTTTACATCGGCAACATTGCCCTCCTTGGGCTGGTAAGGACTTCGCTGGGCGTAACGGTCAACGGGGCGCAGAGATGGATTGTTTTGTTCGGCATTCAGTTCCAACCATCAGAAATTGCGAAAATTATGTTGATTCTATTTTATGCACAGTTTATAATGAAACGTAGGGAGAAAATAAATTCTTTCATAATTATTGCGTTATGCTGCTTATTTATGCTGCCATCGCTGATTTTGGTCTATAAACAACCGAATCTGTCTACTACAATTGTTATGATGGTTATGTTTTGCGTAATTATGTTTGTAGGGGGAATCAGCTGGAAGCTGGTGGCAGGAATCCTGGCCGTAGTGATTCCGGCAGCCATTATTATATTTAGTATAGTGATTCAGCCGGATCAGACGTTGATAAGGCCTTACCAGCAAACGCGTATCTATGCATGGCTCTATCCGGAAAAATATTCCACTACAGAAGCATACCAGCAGCTGAATTCCATAATGGCGATTGGTTCCGGGCAGCTGCAAGGGAAAGGATACAAGACAAATGTAATCAGTTCCGTTAAAAACGGCAACTTCATTTCAGAGCCGGAAACAGATTTTATTTTTGCAGTAATTGGGGAAGAATTTGGTTTTATCGGCACATGTGCCGTGATCGTCCTGATTATATTGATTACCCTGGAATGTTTCAGGGTGGCAAGAAGGGCAAAAGATTTGGCAGGGAGCATAATTGCCGCAGGTATGGCAGGCCTGATTGGGTTTCAAGGTTTTTTGAATATTGGGGTAAATACAGGACTTTTGCCCAATACCGGGGTAACGCTTCCTTTTGTCAGCTACGGGCTGACATCTTTGGTCAGCTTATATATTGGGGTAGGCTTTGTTTTAAACGTGGGGTTACAATGCAAAAAATATTAGTAAAGAGAGGGTATGGAATATGAACATTGCACTTATTGCACATGATGCAAAGAAACAACTGATGCAGAATTTCTGTATCGCATACAAGGGGATTTTAAATAAAAATGATTTATTTGCAACAGGAACAACAGGAAGGCTGATAGAGGAAGTAACCAACTTAAGCATCCACAAGTATTTGGCAGGGCATTTGGGAGGAGAGCAGCAAATAGGCGCACAGATTGAGCAAAATGATATTGATTTAGTTATCTTTTTAAGGGATCCTATGGCGCCGAAATCCCATGAACCGGATGTAAATAAAGTGATGCGCTTATGCGATATGCATAATATTCCTCTGGCAACCAATCTTGCCTCTGCGGAACTATTAATTAAATCTTTGGATAGAGGAGACTTAGAGTGGCGTGAAATGTACAAATAACGTAACAGTTCCGATGGTTTTGCGCACATGCTGTGCGAAATGCGGGAAACGGATGGACTATCGGCGCGGGCCGTTTCGCCATAGGCGGTTTAGAATGAGGGGCATGCTTGGCAGCGTGCTTATAAGCAGCATGCTTATGGCCGGGTGTGGAAATAAGGCATACGAAATGGCTTATTCCCCCAATTATCCGGTCAGCAGCTACCGTATGGATGCGGTGGAAGAACGGGGGGATACGGCAGTTCCCTTTGCAAAAGAACTGTGTGTGGCAGATGGGGATGTATCGGCAGGAACGGACGTGGATATGTCCCAGGCCGGTGCGGCCGCATTGTTTTCCGTCAATGAGAGCGGAACAATATATGCAAAAAATGCGCATGAAAGAATGGCCCCCGCAAGCCTTACTAAGGTAATGACAGCGCTGGTAGCGTTAAAATATGGTTCCCCGGATGATTTGCTGACCGCATCGGCCAATGTAAAGATTACCGAACCCGGGGCTACGCTTTGCGGTTTGAAGGAAGGGGATCAGATGACCCTCACCCAGGCTCTTCATATCCTGCTCATCCAGTCTTCGAATGATGTGGCGGTACTGATTGCAGAAGGGATATCCGGTTCTGAAGAGGCTTTCTGCAGCCTGATGAACCAGGAAGCCAAAGCTCTTGGAGCGACAAACTGCAATTTCGTAAACCCCCATGGGTTGACAGCGGAAAACCACTATGTGACGGCCTATGACATGTATTTGATATTTAATGAGGCGCTTAAGTATAATCTGTTTAGTGAAATCATAAGTACGCCTTCTTATACCACTGTGTATAAGGACAGCGCAGGGAATGACAAGGAACTGAGCGTTAATTCATCAAACCTTTATTTGCATGGGGAAAAGGAAGCGCCGGATACCATAACAGTAGTGGGCGGTAAGACCGGTACCACAAAAGCTGCGAAAAGCTGCCTGATTCTATTATCCCGCAGTTCTTCCGGCGGGCAATATATTTCTGTTATTCTGGGCTCCGAAACCCGCGATACACTATATGACGAAATGACGGATTTGTTGGATGAAATAAAGAATTAGCAGTTGTTTTTTAGGATAATATCATCTATAATAGAAATAGGTCTACCATTATTTGTACAGACTGAATTTACTTTAGGAGGGTTCACCAATGGTTCAATTAATAGCAGGTAAAAAGGGAAAAGGCAAGACAAAGCATTTGCTGGACAAGGTAAATGCGGAGGTAAAAACTGCTTCAGGGAATATTACATACCTGGATAAAAGCACAAAGCATATGTTTGAACTGAATAATAAAGTGCGTTTGATTAACGTAACGGATTATTTAATTACCAATAGCGATGAGTTTATAGGATTTATTTGCGGTATCCTTTCACAGGATCATGATTTGCAGCAGATGTATTTGGACAGTTTCTTGAAAATTGCGTGCCTGGAGGGCAAAGATGTAACTTCGGTAATCGATAAATTGGAAAAAATAGGAAATGTATTTGGGGTTGATTTCTTCATCAGTATCTCGTTGGATGAGGATGAAATGCCGGCAGATATGAAATCAAAGATTATGATGTCTCTTTAATGATAAATGCGCATGACCGTTTTACAGTATGAACATATCCTGTTTTATGGTATGTCCATAAGCTTTTGCGGTATGTTTCATTGCAGCCAAAAGCCTCGGATTTCCACCGAGGCTTTTCTATGTGCATAAGCCGTATATAGGGAAATGCCGCTAACGTGGCTCATAAAGGGATTTGCATCGGGGTGGGGATTGCCAAAGGAGGTTTTTAATTGGCTAGCCAGAATCAAAATAAAATAGTAAAATATAGGAAACCATTGAATATTAATATTGGAACTGTGATTTTTGCCGTAATATTGGTCTATATTGTTTTTTGTGTGTTTACATATTTTACGTCCAGGCATGTTGTCTGGTATGAAGTACAGGCGGGTTCTTTGTCTACAAACAATATATATGAGGCGGTTGCAATCAGGGATGAAACAGTAGTGAATGCCGTCGATGCAGGATATATCAACTATTTCGCCAGAGAAGGGGCCAGGGTGGCTGTGGGGGACTTGGTTTATACCGTGGATGAATCCGGGAAGCTGGCCGATTATATAGGAACCAATGCAACAGGTGAGAATTCGCTCTCCCCTACCGATTTGTCGGAACTGAAATCAGAAATCGTTGGCTTTACCAATAGTTTTGACCGGCGAAATTTCAGTACGGTTTATGATTTCAAATATGATATGGAAGGGACGGTAGTGAAGCTTTCGAATTACAGTATCCTGGAAAGCATTGATTCTTTGCAGTCTTCCGAATTGGCCGGCCTGATTAAGCAGTGTATGGCATCTTCGGCGGGGATTGTAGTATACTCCATAGATGGGTATGAGGAACTTACTTTAGAGCAGATGACAAAAGAGGTATTTGATAAAACCAATTATGAGAAGAGCCAGCTGCTTGGCAACGACCTGATAGCGGCCGGCGACCCTGTTTATAAAATATCTTCCAATGAAGACTGGTCATTGGTGATTCAAACGGATGCTAAAAGGGCGGAAGAATTGCTGGAAGCCGAGTATGTAAGGGTGCGTTTCCTGAAAAACCAGGAAATATCCTGGGGAAAAGTGGAATCTTTTACCAATGAAAGCGGCGATACTTTTGTCCAGCTTACATTTACCAATTCCATGATTACATTTGCGAATGACCGTTTTGTGGACATTGAATTGATTCTTGAAGATGAAAACGGGCTGAAAATCCCCAATTCTTCTATCGTGGAAAAAGAATTTTTCATTGTGCCCAAAGCTTATGTTACAAAGGGAGGGAACAGCGGCGCAAACGGTGTACTGCGTGAAACATATACGGAGGAGGGGGAAGCCACTACTGAATTTGTAGAAGCGACAATTTATAATGAGACAGACGAGGAGTACTATCTGGACAATGCTTCCCTGCAAATTGGCGAATATATTGTTATGCCGGAATCGACCGAAAAATATGCACTAAGCAAAAGAGGCAGTCTCATAGGTGTGTATAATATAAATAAAGGCTATGCCGATTTTAAACAGATTAATATTCTCTATAACAATGATGAATATTCAATTGTGGAGTCGAATACGGCATATGGATTAAATGTGTATGACTATATTGTCTTAGATGCCACAACGGTAAGTGAGGATGAACTGATTCATTAGTTCATCTGGGCTCGGAGGTTACAACTTTGTGCCTGCGGCGCAAAGTCTGCAGGCTATGGAAAGGGCATGGTTATTAATGTGAAAGATATATTGGAAAATATGAATCGAGTGGAAAGCAGGATAGATTCCGCCTGTAAGCGTTCGGGCCGGGACAGGCAGGGGGTCACTTTGATTGCAGTCAGCAAAACAAAGCCAATCTCTATGCTGATGGAGGCCTATGATTGCGGATGCAGGCACTTTGGGGAAAACAAAGTGCAGGAATTGGTAGAGAAATATGAGCGGATGCCCAAAGATATTAAGTGGCATATGATAGGGCATCTTCAACGGAATAAAGTAAAGTATATCATTGATAAGGCCTATTTGATTCATGGTGTAGACTCCTTGAAATTGGCAGAGGAGATCAATAAGGAAGCGGTTAAAAAAAATATTACTGCACATATTTTAGTTGAAGTTAATATTGCCGGGGAAGAAACAAAGTTCGGTACATCCGCCAAAGAGGCCATGGAACTCGTACAGGAAATTTCCCGTTTGCCGTCAATTCGAGTAGAAGGATTGATGACAATCGCACCATATGTAGAAAATCCTGAAAAAAACAGGGTATACTTTAGAAGCTTGTATCAATTATCTGTTGACATATCTAGGAAAAACATTGATAATGTTAATATGAATGTTTTATCAATGGGTATGACCGGGGATTATGAGGTAGCCGTGGAAGAAGGGGCTACCTATGTTCGGGTGGGAACAGGCATATTTGGCGAAAGGCATTATGAAACGGTCTGATGGCCGGTTATAAGGAGATTATATTAAGAATGGGAGTAATGGACAAGTTTTTGAATTATATGAAATTGAACGACGAGGAAGACGATTATTACGATGATGACTATTATGACGAGCCGGCCGAAGCCAGGCAGCCAAAGAAGAGCATATCTGTAAAAGAAGAACCCTCGACAGCAGAAGAACCTTTGAAAAAGACTACGCCCAAAATAACACCTATGACAAGGCAGCCCCGTAAAATGATTGGTGCAGGCATGGAAGTCTGTGTCATCAAGCCCACTACAGTGGAAGATGCCAGGGAAATTACGGAAACTTTGTTGGCTAACCGGACAGTAGTATTGAACCTGGAAGGGTTGGATGTCGATATTGCACAGCGTATTATAGATTTCACATCTGGCTCCTGCTTTGCAATCAGCGGGAATCTGCAAAAGATATCTCATTACATATTTATCATTACACCTGCGAGTGTGGATATTTCCGGCGATTTCCAAGAATTGCTGTCAGGTGCTTTTGATGTTTCTGTGAACAAATAAAATCTATTACCGCCTTTAGCCAAGACGGCAGATTACAACGAAAAACTTCCCGGCTATGGGAAGCTTTTTTCACCTTATAGGAAAGGGGCATCATCAGGCGGACATGAATTGATGCTGCGTCGAAGACACTTTTTTAACATTTCTTTAGGGAGGTTTTTTTACTATGGCTCAGAGATTAACAATCAATTTTGCAAAAAAGCCGTGCTATGATATTGTTTTTGCCCAGGATTTCCTAGGGCTGCCTTTGGAATTGGAGACATTGCAGGCAACGGAGAGAAGAATTTGTATTATTACCGATTCCAATGTGGAAAAATTGTATGCCCATGAAATCTTAAACAAGATAAAAGATAAATGCAAAAAAGCGGAGGTATTTTCTTTTCCTGCCGGCGAAGCCAACAAGACTTTGGATACGGTCAGGGAAATATATGCGTTTCTGATAAAGGAAAATTTTGACAGGAAAGACCTTTTAATCGCTTTAGGCGGGGGTGTTGTAGGGGATTTGACAGGATTTGTGGCTGCTACTTATCTGCGGGGAGTTGACTTTGTCCAGATACCGACCACCCTTTTGGCGCAGGCGGACAGCAGCATAGGCGGGAAAACAGGTATGGATTTCGATGGCTATAAAAATATGGTAGGCGCTTTTTATATGCCAAAGCTGGTATATATGAATGTTTCCGTGCTAAAAACCTTGGAGGACAGGCAGTTTTTTTCGGGTTTTGCAGAGATTATGAAGCATGGGCTGATCAAAGACCATATTTTTTATGTATGGCTTCTGGAAAATATGTACGAAATATGTGACAGGGAACCGGCCGTATTGGAAGAAATGGTGGTAAAAAGCAGCACTATAAAGAAGCTGGTGGTGGAAAAAGACCCTACAGAAAAAGGAGAAAGGGCACTCCTCAATTTTGGCCATACCATAGGACATGCCATAGAAAAGGCCAAAAATTTCGAACTATATCATGGTGAATGCGTGGCATTGGGGTGTGTGGCTGCCGCATATATTTCCTGGAAGCATGAACTGCTGACCATGGAGGAATATTATGAAATCAGGGATATGTTTGTTCCATTTAACCTTCCGATTTCCGTTGACGGTATCAGTCCTAAGGAGGTTCTGGAACTGACTAAGTCAGACAAGAAAATGGATGCGGGGCAGATTAAGTTTATACTGCTTAAGAAAGTAGGGAAAGCGGTAATTGATACTTCGGTTACGGACGATGATATTTTAAATGCCATAAAGGAAATCTATTATAGCGAAGAGGATATGACAAGGTAGGGGCAAGGCTAAAAATTTTCAATCTGGGGTTTGGTGCAATGTGAATCTTTTGTATGCAGAGTCTCCAGAATTTGAAAGGAGCATGGTTATAAGATTGAAAATTTCCAATTTTCAATCCCAAGTTTGTGCCTGCGCGGCATTCACAAATTTGACATGCGTAAAGCCCCGGAAATGCCGGATCACAAAGGCTGCGCAGAAATGGGGTTAAAGATGGAATTTTGCTTTCAAGTTACGCAGGAGTGGGAAGAGGAGCGGATTGATAAGGCTTTATATGGCCTGATGGATTCTTTATCCCGTTCTTACATCCAGAAACTATTAAAAGAGGAACAAATTCTGGTGAATGAGGAAAAGGTGAAAGCAAATTACCGGTTAAAATACGAGGATGAAATCAAGGTTCTGCTTCCCCCGGCGGAGGAACCCGATATTTTGCCGGAGAATATTCCGTTAGATGTCCTTTATGAGGATGAAGATGTGCTTGTGGTGAATAAACCAAAAGGGATGGTGGTTCATCCGGCGCCCGGCCATTATGGGCACACATTGGTCAATGCTGTTATGTATCATTGCCAGGGGAATTTATCGGGCATTAATGGTGTGCTGCGGCCGGGAATCGTGCATCGTATTGATAAAGACACAACGGGATCCATTCTTGTGTGCAAGAATGATTTCTCCCATAACAGTATTGCTGCCCAGCTGAAAGAACATTCCATTACCCGCAGATACCATGCTATTTGCTACGGGGTGTTGAAAGATGAGGAAGGAACGATAGACGCTCCTATAGGCAGGCATCCCAAAGAGCGGAAGAAAATGGCCGTCAATGAAAAGAGCGGGAAACCTGCAGTTACCCATTATAAGGTATTGCAGAGGTTTTCTGGCTTCACTTATATAGAGTGCTGCTTAGAAACAGGGCGGACACATCAAATAAGGGTTCATATGTCCAGTATGGGCTATCCTTTGTTAGGGGATGAAGTCTATGCCGGAGGGAGGCGGTCTCCTTTCCATATGGAGGGTCAGTGCCTTCATGCGAAAATTCTTGGCTTTCAGCATCCGCGAAAAGGGGTCTATATTGAAACAGATGCCCCGCTGCCAGAATATTTTACACATCTGTTAAAGATTTTGTAGTTCCATCCGTTTGGCAGATATATCGTCGGGCAAATTTATATAAATAATCTTTTGTTGAATTTTTAACGCAATTTATATATAATAAATATATATATGGTATAAACTTGCATTTTCTTGGATGAATTATGTTTTTAAGACGGCATAGCGGATGGGAAATGTGGAAAGTTTGAAAAATCTAAAATGTAGAGGAGGGTTTACTATGAATACAGTGATTACCATCGGGCGTCAATTCGGCTCCGCAGGAAGAGAAATCGGGGAGAAAGTAGCAGCATATTTCGGGATTAAATGTTACAATAAAGAACTTCTGACCAGGGCGGCAAAGGAAAGCGGTTTTTGCGAAGAAATGATACAAAACCACGATGAACGGCCCACCAATTCTTTTCTTTACAATCTGGTAATGGATACATATTCTTTCGGCTATAATGCATCTTCCTTTGTGGATATGCCCATAAGCCATAAAGTTTTTTTGGCTCAGTTTGATACAATAAAAAAAATAGCGGATGAAGGCCCATGCGTCATTGTAGGGCGATGTGCTGATTATGCGCTGAATGAATACCGCAATTGTGTCCACTTGTTTATTTATGGGGATTTGGAAACAAAGATAAGGCGTATTATGAAAAGGTATGACCTGACAGAGGCCAAAGCGAAAGATATGATCATTAAAAAAGATAAACAACGCCAGAGTTATTATAATTATTATTCTTCTAAGAAATGGGGGCGGGCTGACAGTTATGATTTATGTATTAACAGCAGTGTCCTTGGTGTAGACGGAACGGTAAAATTGATTACACAGTTTGTAGAAGATTTCGAAAGCAAGAATTAAATTTCCTGTTTGATGGCGAGAAAGGCTAAAGTATATGGCATTTAGAGTACATACAGACCGCCTGAGAAGAGGGATGGTTATAAAAAGCGATGTTTATACGAGGAGTGGGGCAGTTCTTATTCCCAATAATACTCCGGTAAGCAAAGATGTGCTTGCTTTGCTGGCCAGGCATTTCATAGATTATGTAATGGTTGATTATCAGTCAACGGCTTCCAGCCCGGAGGATATCCCTTCTCCGGAATCAGTTCCAAAGGTGAGGCAGCAGCAGATAGAGGAGTTCAAGGAGAATTTTCATATTGCAGAAACAACGTTGTCCGAAAATCTAATAGATGTTGTAACAAAAGAGAAAGATTTGGATGTTCCGCTTCTTCTTAACATGTTAAATAATATTGTGGAAAATTCGGAAAACGAGGTGAATTTATGCAATATGTTGTTTTCCATGAAGAAGAATGCGGAGGGATTATATACCCATTCTATCAATGTGGCACTTTGGGGGCAGGTGTTAGCCAGATGGCTGAACCTGGAAAAAGAAGAGATCGATTTGGTGGGAACAGCGGGACTGTTACATGATATTGGCTTATTGAAGCTGACAGACAAGGCAGAACTTCCTCCTGGCTTTACTTTTCACGCAGAAATGAAAGGCGGACCGTATTGCAGGCATAGTGTTCTGGGATATAATCTGATTAAGGATAAAAATATAGATACCAAAGTGAAACAGGCAGTGCTGACCCATCATGAACGTTTGGATGGCACCGGTTTTCCGCTGAAGGTAGAAAATGTAAATCGGATATCCCGTATCATTGCTATAGCGGATACATATGATACTATGATTATGGCGGAAGAAGGGATTACTCCCCGTTCCCCTTTTTGGCTTTTGAAATATCTGGAGGACAACGGGTATCAAAAATATGATTCCAATATGCTTATGACATTTATTGCCCATGTGACGAATAATTTTATTCGTCACAATGTCCGTTTAAGCAATGGAATGGTCGGCCAGATTGTTTTAATTAATAAATTCAATCTAACACGCCCGTTGGTTCAGGTTGGGAGTAATTTTATTGATTTGGCGATACGCAAGGATTTGGGAATCAAAGAGATATTGAATTAGGGAGGGGAAAAGGGAGAGTGAAACAACTATTCGCAAAAGACAGCTTTAACGAATAGTTAACGGCAGAAATCTGGCCATCTACTGGAATCGTTGGATCTACGTTTTGGGGATGGCCAGATTTCTTATTGTTAACTATTGGTTAAAGCTGGGGGGCTTGGTTGGTGTTTGTTGGTGGTTTTTTGTGTGTGGGGGGTATTTTTCGCGGTAGTCTTCGGTGCTGTTGTATTTGGTGACATATTTGGTGTAGGTGTCCCGTTGGGGTTGGGATTTCCGCTTGTAATGGGTGGCTGCCGGCTGTGGGAAACCGGAATTGGTTAATTTATTTGATGGTTGGCTGGTATGGCTGGTTGTCTGCAGGTCGGTTTGGAGGCCTGGCTGGAATTCATTTTCTTTCTGATTTCCTTGGGTATGCTGCCGGTATTTGTCGTGGAATTGTTCCACATGGGACAGAGAATTTTCTTGTTTTCTTCTTTTTGTCTGGCGTAAGTATATTAAAAAATATACTAATATAAAAGCAATCATTAATCCAAAAGCTAACATTTGATTTTAGTTCCTTTCCTGGATTTTTCAATGTTATAATTTTTATATATCTGATATTACCCGCTGATGTTATTAGCTAATCAAATGTCCGCTGATAGTATCAGCTGATAATATCAGCGGAATCAAGCAAAACGGTAAATGGACCGTCATTGATGAGGGATACTTTCATGTCGGCGCCAAATTCTCCGTGTTGCGCGGCGGGAACCTGGAGTTTGCATTGGGTCAGGATATATTCGTATAGTTGATTGGCCATTTCTGGATCACCGGCCCGGATGAAGGAGGGACGGTTTCCTTTTTTGCAATCCGCATATAATGTAAATTGTGAAATAATTAACAAATTTCCATTGACAGATTTTAAATCCAGGTTTGTTTTCCCATTTTCATCTTCAAAAATACGTAGGCCGATTAGTTTCTTTATCATTTTGTCGGCAATTTCTTTTGTGTCCGTATTACAAATGCCGACAAATACTAATAGGCCCTTTTCGATCTTTCCTATGGTCTCTTGGCCTACCCTTACATCGGCTTTTTTGACTCTTTGGATTACTAAACGCATTTGGAACGCTCCTTTAAATTGTTCTTTATATTATCTATCATATATTATCATCATTGTGTTATTTCGAAATGTTATTTAGTATTGTTTTGTTTATCATCAGAATTGGTCTCTTCCTTATCGGAACGGAAGAACTGGTGGATAATGCTCTTGCTTTTTTCCTGTTTATGGCCGGAATTGGTATCAGATCCTGGAAATGCTGCTGCATTTTTGGCCTCATAGGGAATGAACTCTCCTTTTTCAATCGATCCCACATCTAAATATTCCGAAGTATCTGTAGGAAGCTTTTTTTGAAGCAGCATCTGGTTGATGAATGCTTTTATTCCGGCATAAATAACGGCAAAAATGGGCACGCCTGCAATCATGCCCAGGATGCCGAACAGGCCGCCAAAGAGGGTAATGGAAAAGATTACCCAAAAACTGGACAGCCCAGTAGAATTCCCGAGTATCTTGGGACCCAGGACATTTCCGTCAAACTGTTGCAATACGAGAATAAATATAATGAAATACAGGCATTGCAAGGGATTTACCATCAGGATGAGCAAGGCGCTGGGAATTGCTCCTAAGTAGGGGCCAAAAAAGGGGATAATATTTGTAATTCCCACAATAACGCTGATTAAGATGGCATATGGAATATCCATCATACTAATCCCAAAGAAACATATGATTCCAATAATGATGGAATCAATTACCTTACCTACCATGAAACCGCTGAATGTCCTATGGGTAAAACGAACATCGGAAATGATGGCATTGGCGGCATCTGTTTCAAACAGCGCATATACTATTTTTTTTGCCTGGCCCGCAAACAGTTCTTTGCTTCCTAAAATATAAATAGAAATGATAAAGCCGAGAATCAGATTCCAAAGTGTTTTTAAGAAACCTAAAAAACTTAATGATACATCCCGGATGACCTCGTTCATTTTGGGAAGCAGGTTTAAATTCAGGAAATTATTGAGTTCTACAGAGTATCTGTCCATCATTTCGATGACAGCATCTTCAATGTCTGGATTATCCGCTAAAAGCCTTTGTACCCAAACGGTGAGGTTGCTGATATAAACAGGAAACTGAAGAATAATGCTTTGGATACTGCGGATTAATTGCGGAATAATGGTCGCAAAAAAACTATAGATTAAAAAGGTGACTATAATTACTGTTATTAATATGGATAACATGCGGATTCTCTTTTTGTTGCGGGAGGTAAATTCCACATGGAATTTTACGCAAAATAAAGAGATTAATCTTTTTTCCACACCGTTTAATATGGGGGTGAGCAAATAGGATAAAAGCAGTCCATCCAGTATCGGCATGGTAATGGTGATAAATGTATGAAATCCGCTGGAAATGCTTTCTTTATGAAATAATAGATAGTAAAACAGGATACTGGTGGCGATGACTAAAAAAGCTGTGACGCCCCAGTGGATATATTTTTTGTCAATACGGAATTTCATGGTTTTTATACTCTCCTTCTCTCTCTTTTCCGGTTTTCAAAGCATTATTCGTCCGATACACTATTTATATATTATTATAGCACATTTTTCGGGCAAGGATATGAAAAACAAAAGAATTTGATATGAATTCTTCTTTAAAAATGCTATAATAAATTGGCAAATGGGATAAGCCCATTGCTAAAAGCGGAATATTAAAGAAGAAACAAATTTGTGCCTGCACGGTATCCACCAACTTGGTATGCGCAAAGCCCGGCAATGTCGGTTCACAAATGCAGCGCAGAAATGGAGTTAAAAAGGCCGGGCAGAAATGGAGTTAAATATGAAATTACAGCAAGTGCTTAGCTATGTAAGAAAAGCGGCGGATGATTATAGTATGATAAAGGAAGGGGACTCTATTGCTGTAGGTATATCAGGCGGGAAGGACAGTCTTACCCTTTTGTATGCTTTACACGGATTACAGCGCTTTTATCCGGCCCGTTTTGAACTTTGTGCTATAACAGTGGACCTGGGGTTCAAAAACTTAAATTTAGAGGAAATAAAGGCTCTTACAGGATCTTTAGGGATAGAATATCATATTGTACAGACGGATATAGCTCAGATCATATTTGAGGACAGGAAGGAAACGAACCCCTGCTCTTTATGTGCAAAGATGAGAAAAGGTGCGCTGAACGATGCTATTAAAAAGTTTGGATGCAATAAGGTTGCCTATGCCCATCATAAGGACGATGTGGTAGAAACAATGCTTATGTCTTTAATATTTGAAGGGCGGTTTCACACCTTTTCGCCGGTTACTTATCTGGACCGGACAGGGCTCACGGTAATAAGGCCTTTATTGTACATGAATGAAGTGGATGTTGTAGGTTTTGTGAATAAGAACAGGATTCCAGTGGTGAAAAGCCCCTGCCCTGCTGACGGCAATACAAAACGGGAATATGTAAAGGGGCTGTTAAAGCAATTAAATCAGGAAAATCCAGGAGTGAAGGAAAGAATGTTTACAGCCATCCGCAACAGCAATTTGAAAGGTTGGAAAGTTTAATGGATAACAAAAACAATTACCATGAAGAACAAAATAAACTTAATATAATCAAAATGAGGAATGTTCTTTCTGAACTTCCTTCCTTTTGCAAACAGTTCTTCCGCGGAATAGAAAATAATACTTCTGCCAGGACAAGGCTGGCCTATGCCTATGATTTAAGGGTTTTCTTTGAGTATATGAAAAAAAATAACAGCTATTGCCAAAAGATGGAAATCAAGGATTTCCCTCTTTCTATTCTGGACAGCATCAGGCGGGAAGATATTGAAGAATATTTGGAATACGTAACCTATTATCAAAAAGATGACCGGGAAATTACCAATGAAGAACGGGGGAAATCCCGTAAACTCGCTTCGCTAAGAAGCTTTTATAATTATTTTTTTCAGTCTGAACTGATAGAAAAAAACCCGGCGGCCTTGATTCCTATGCCCAAACTTCACCAGAAGGAAATTATCCGTCTGGACGCTGACGAGGTGGCTCTCCTATTGGATGAAGTGGAGGATGGAGACAAGCTGACAAAAAGCCAAAAAAGGTTTCATGATAAGACGAAAGTCAGGGATACGGCATTGCTTACCCTTCTTCTGGGAACGGGCATCCGTGTCTCGGAATGTGTCGGCCTGGATATTGAGGATGTGGATTTTAAAAATAATGGTATAAAAGTCCGCAGAAAAGGGGGGTATGAAGCCATTGTTTATTTTGGGGAGGAAGTGGAAAAAGCCCTGTTTGATTATCTGGAGCAGAGAAAACGGATTATTCCCTTGTCCGGGCATGAACATGCATTATTTTTGTCCATGCAGAACCGCCGGATTACGGTAAGGGCTGTGGAAAATATGGTGAAAAAGTACGCATCAACGGTCACTACCTTAAAGAAGATAACACCTCATAAACTGAGGAGTACATATGGCACTTCCCTATACCGGGAAACGGGGGATATTTATTTGGTTGCCGATGTTCTGGGGCATAAAGATGTCAATACTACAAAAAAACATTATGCGGCATTGGAAGACGAAAGGCGCCGCAGGGCAGCAAATGCCGTCAAACTGCGGGAGCCGTAAATCATTTATTCCCGCGGGCAACAAGCCAAGTGGCATGCTTAACATTTGGCGACTGCCGCGAGGGTCAAATACCCCGCAGCCCTGCAGCCCTGCAGGGCTGCAAGTTTGATATCTCGTTTGCTTGCAGCGGGGTCTTTGATTAAGGGTTGTCGTTGGAATAATATGGGATAACGAGATACATCCCAGCGGTTATCCTATCACTTTGCAGCCCGTTCATTTTCATAATTTCTTTTATATAGGCAGAAATCGTAATATTGATGTTCACATCATTTAGATTCTGCGAAGCGATGGACCATAAGGTATCGCCTTCTTCTATCATGATGCTTTTGTAATATTTACATGTCATTTCTTTGTTTGTTTTAGCATTGGATAAAAAACTGTTTATCGTTAATGACAATATCAGGATAAGGCAAAAGGTGCAAAATGCTAAAATAATGTTTCTCTTCCTCTCCCGCTGCCTTCTGATTTGATTATTCCATATTCTTTGTTCACTACTGTTCATTTTAAAACCATACCCTTTCTATTATCCTTCCTATTGATTTAAATACGAACAAATGTTGCAAACGTACGTTCTTCATATTCGAATTATACCGAACAAATATTCTGGTGTCAAGTAAATTATAAAGAAAAAGCGAACAAATATTTGGAATATATGTTTGCTATTTGAAAAAGGATATGTTATACTATACAAATACAGATAAGAAGTGGTATCAGACATAGTATTAGATTCCAGGAGCTTATAAAAGCATTAGGAGGTAATTATATGGGATATGGGAAAATCTCAAAGAAACAAAGTGAAATATTAGAATTTATTAAAGACTCTATTCTTACAAAAGGATATCCGCCGGCGGTCCGGGAAATATGTGAAGCAGTTCATTTAAAGTCCACCTCATCCGTTCACTCCCATTTGGAGACTCTGGAGAAAAACGGCTATATCCGCAGAGACCCTACGAAACCCCGTGCGATTGAAATCTGCGATGACAGTTTCCGGGCGGTCAGGACAGAAATGGTCAGCCTTCCGGTAGTTGGCCGCGTTGCTGCAGGTCAGCCTATCCTTGCGGAAGAAAATATTGAAAGCTATTTTCCGATTCCGGCGGAATTCGTTCCTTCCGGCGAATCTTTTGCGGTCAAAGTGAAAGGGGATTCCATGATTAACGTAGGCATATACAGCGGTGACCAAATTTTTGTCAATTGCTGCAATACTGCCTCCAATGGGGATATTGTGGTTGCGCTGGTGGAGGATTCCGCTACAGTGAAGACCTTTTATAAAGAAGACGGCCATATTCGCCTACAGCCGGAAAATGACACGATGGATCCTATTATTGTAGATGACTGTCAGGTTTTGGGAAAAGTATTCGGTATCTTCCGCCTGTGCCACTAATCATAATAATCTCAGGAAATAAGTTATAAAAATCTCCGGCAGTATTTTTTCATGAAAAGTTTTTTAATCACTTTTTCATAGATAATATTGCCGGAGATGTAATTTGCCAAATATTTTATTCCTATCTGGCAGTTTATCTGCGCACCATTTCATTTAATATACCGCGTTAATCGTGAAACCGTACTTTGATATAGGCTTTGATTTCTTCCACGCATCTTTCAAAACCAAGCTTCGAACTATCCAGGCATAAATCATAGTTCCGAGCATCCGTCCATTCCCGTCCAGTATAGAATTTGTAATAATCCGCGCGGCGTTTATCGATTTTGGCAATATATTTTTCCAGTTCCTTGGAAGGCATGCTGACTTTCTTTGCAGCCTGTTCCATACAGTAGTCCTTTGGGGCATGGACAAATACGCTTAGGACATTGTCATAGTCCTTTAAGACATAATCGGCACAGCGCCCCACAATAACACAGGATTCCTCTTCGGCCAGATTCTTTATTACTTTAGCCTGATAGTTAAATAGGTTTTTATCGGAGACAAAATCATCGCTTTCTGGAGGGATTAACTGTCCGGTATAGATATTTTTAACCATTTTAAATAATTTGGTCATCTTTATTTTCTCGTCCGCATTGACAAAAAGGCGTTCATTTATGCCGCTTTCCTCGGATGCCAGTTTGATTAGCTCTTTGTCATAGTAATGGATACCCATATCTTTCGACAGCATTTCCCCAACCGTACGTCCGCCGCTTCCATATTGCCTTGCAATCGTAATAACCACTTTATTATTCATTTCCATCCTCCCCAATGCCGAAAATTTGTAATGATTAATAGTTATGAACCATAATTATGGAATTCGCAATATTTTATGCTTGTTATGCCTCGCCAAGATATGCCTTTTTAATCGAATCGTCATTCAAAAGGTCATTAGCATTGCCTTCCAGCACTATCCTCCCTGTCTCAAGGACGTAGGCCCTGTCAGCGATGGAAAGGGCTTTTTTGGCATTCTGCTCTACAAGAAGCACTGTTGTGCCGCTGGCGCTGACTTCTTTGATAATATCGAATATTTCGTTTACAAAGATAGGGGATAATCCCATGGAAGGCTCATCCATAAGAATAATCTTAGGGTGTGACATCAATGCCCTGCCCATAGCCAGCATTTGCTGTTCGCCTCCGCTTAAGGTACCGGCCATCTGATTCTGCCGTTCCTCCAGACGGGGAAAACGCTTATATACTGTTTTTAACGTTTCCTCAATCTCATTTTTATCCTTTCTCGTATAAGCCCCCATGCGGAGGTTCTGAAGCACGGAAAGCTGGGCAAATACTCTTCTCCCTTCCGGAACATGTGCCATCCCCTTGGAAACAATTTTATATCCCGGAACTTTTGTAATATCTTCTCCTTCGAACCGGATGACTCCTGCTTTGGCAGAAAGCAGGCCGGTGATTGTATGAAGCGTGGTGGTCTTGCCAGCACCGTTTGAGCCGATAAGGGCAATGACTTCTCCTTCCTTTACATCGAAGGAAATACCTTTAATAGCCTGAATCATACCGTAGTATACTTCCAGGTCTCTGATTTCCAGCATAGCCATTTCTTATTTCCCCCTATTCTCCTAAATATGCAGTGATTACCTGCGGGTCATTCAAAACCGTACCGGTCTGGCCCTGTGCCAGTATACGCCCGAAATTCAATACGGTAAGTTCTTCACAAATTCCAGAGACCAGCTTCATATCATGTTCAATCAATAATATGGTCATATCGAACTTATCGCGGACAAAGCGAATCGTATCCATCAACTCCCCTGTTTCGTTGGGGTTCATACCGGCTGCCGGTTCATCCAGCAGAAGCAGTTTCGGGTCCGTAGCCAGGGCACGGGCAATTTCCAGTTTGCGCTGCTTGCCGTAAGGGAGGTTGGAAGCTAAATATTCCGCTTCCCCATCCAGTTCAAAAACCTTTAGAAGTTCCATCGCCCGTTCATCCATTTCTTTTTCCACCTTATAATATTTCGGAAGGCGTAAGATGCCCTCAATGGTAGAATAATGATAATGGTTGTGAAGGCCCACTTTTACATTATCCAGCACGGTTAATTCCTTAAACAGGCGGATATTCTGGAAGGTACGGGCAATCCCTGCTTTATTGATATCAATAGTTTTTAATCCTGTAATATCTTTATCTTCCAGCTTGATAATCCCCTCATTCGGTTTATAAACACCGGTTAAAAGATTGAATACGGTAGTCTTACCTGCGCCATTGGGGCCAATCAGCCCATATAGCTGTCCTTTTTTTATTTCTATATTGAAATCATCAACAGCCCTAAGTCCGCCAAAGGAAATGGTTAAATTTCTTACCTCTAATAAAGACATCCTATTTAACCTCCTTTTCTTTTCGGAATGATACCTTTGAAAAATATTTTTCTTTTATTTTATCCTTCCACTCGATTGCTTTCGGGCTCCAGTTAAACAGCATCATGGCGATAAGGACAATCGCATAAATGAGCATGCGGTAATCGCTAAGCCCCCTTAAAAGTTCCGGAAGCAATGTCAGGATAACGGCTGATATAATGGAACCCCTTATATTTCCAATGCCGCCAAGGACTACAAAGACCAGAATCATAATGGACATATTGTAGCCGAAGTTTTTCGGCAATGCGGTCAATGTGGATAAATTATGGGCATAAAGCACCCCTGCCACCCCGGCAATCGCCGCAGATATGGAAAAGGCCATGAGCTTATATTTTGTAATATTAATTCCGGTGGACTCCGCTGCAATGCGGTTGTCGCGTATGGACATGATGGCACGGCCATCCCGGGAATTAATCAGGTTCAGGATAATAAACAAGGAAAGGAAAATCAGGAGGATTCCTACTGTAAAGCCGGCATCGTGAGGAGTTCCGGTTATTCCTTGTGCCCCGTTTACAATCACTTGCCCTTCCTCTCCCAAATGCAGGGAGATGGAATCCTTCATGGAAAAATGAAAACCGTTATTATCTTTACCGATATAAAGAACGTTTACCAGGTTCTTTATAATTTCCCCAAAAGCCAGGGTAACAATAGCCAGATAATCCCCTTTCAGCCGCAGTACCGGAATGCCAATTAAAATGCCAAAAATTCCGGCAACGGCAGCCCCTATTAAAAGGGCAACCAGAAACCGTATGCCGTTTGGCATAGCCCCGTCCATACACTTGGAGAAGAATGCACCGGAAAAGGCTCCTACGCACATAAACCCTGCATGACCCAAACTAAGTTCCCCCAGGATACCCACTGTCAAATTTAAGGATATGGCCAGCATAACATAGATGCAAAGGGGGACCAGCAGCCCTTCCATCAGGCTGGACATATGCCCGGTTTTTAAAAGCATTTGTACTACGATATATGCTATCAGCACGATAAAATAAGTCACAAAATTATTTTTTGCTGTTTTTGTCATTCTCAATTTTTTCATAAGCGGCACCTTAAACCTTTTCTTGTATATTTTTCCCTAAAATCCCTGTCGGTTTTACAAGCAGGACAATAATCAAAACAGCGAAAACAATGGCATCTGCCATCTGGGAAGAAATATATGCTTTGCCAAGAATTTCTATAATACCTAATAGAATACCGCCTATCATGGCACCGGGTATGGAGCCTATTCCGCCGAATACAGCCGCTACGAAGGCTTTGATTCCCGGCATGGCTCCTGTATAAGGCGTCAGGGAAGGGTATGCAGAACAAAGCAGCACGCCTGCTATTGCTGCCAGTGCAGAGCCAATGGCAAAGGTAAGGGCTATCGTACCGTTTACGTTGATGCCCATCAGCTGCGCCGCCCCTTTATCCTCGGACACGGCCAACATGGCCTGGCCCGCCTTTGATTTATTGACAAATAGCGTAAGGCAAATCATAATTACAATCCCAGCTATAATGGTGACGATGGTCTCCCCCGATATCATCAGCTGTCCATCGGCCAATTTCAACGGGCTGATGGTAACTACCGATGTAAAAGATTTCGTATTGGCACCAAAAATAAGCAGCGCTACGTTCTGGAGCAGATAACTTACACCGATTGCGGTAATCAGCACGGCTAAAGGCGATGCAGCATTACGGAGCGGTTTATAGGCCACGCGTTCAATTGCCATGCCCAATATGGTGCAGACCACCACTGCTACCAGGATTCCTAAAATAGGAGGAAGGCTTAGAGTGCTTACTATGGTAAATACAGCGAAGCTACCCACCATGATAACATCTCCATGGGCAAAATTCAGCATTTTGGCAATACCGTATACCATTGTATATCCTAAGGCGATGATAGCATATACGCTGCCAAGGCTGATTCCGTTAATCAAATAAGAAATAAAACTCATAAGAAAACACCTCTTCATCATTATATCACATGTCAGCAATTTCCGTTAGGAGATTGCCGGCCTGCTTGCCATTATACCATTAATTTCCTTTATAGTCAAAGAATAAGGTAAAAAGTACACAGGGGGATAAGTATAAATATAACAAAGAATCCGCCCTTTTTGCTATAAGCAAAACTTGAAATGGGCGGATTCCGTAACAGGAGGCATTACATTGCGGTATAAACTCCATCTGTAATTTTAACTGCCTTAGGAGCTTTGTTCGGTTCGCCGGAAGCATCCCATGTCATTCCGACGCCGGTAAGGCCATCCAATGTAATTTCCGTCATAGCGGGTTTCATTGCCTCACACATGGCGGACATATCCATATCCGGTGTAATCCCAGCCTTTTCTCCGGCAGCTTTGATTGCATAAATAGCATCATAAGCATCTGCCGCGAACTGATTGGGTGTATCGCCGAATTTTTCTTTATATGCCGTTACGAATTTCTGTGTCAGTTCGTCTTCCGCATCGGCTGCGAAAGGAGTTAAAAGCATAACGCCTTCTGCTAAAGATGTATCGAAATTCTCCACATTCAAAATGCCGTCAAGGCCGTCGCACCCGAAGAAAATCGGTTCATAGCCCATAGTGGATGCCTGGGAAAGGATCAAAGAAGCTTCGGTATAATAAATCGGTAAAAATACCAATTCAGCGCCGGCATCTTTTGCTTTCTGAAGCTGTACGGAGAAATCTGTCTTATTATCGGCAGTGAAAGCTTCCGCGGATACAATTTCGAAAGGCTGGTTCGCTGCTTCGGATACAAATTTCTCGTAAATTCCGGATGAATAAATATCGGAACTGTCATAGATGACTGCTACCGTGGAAGCCACCGAATTATCACCGATATACTGAGCGGAAGCCGCTCCCTGGTTAGGGTCGGAGAAACATACACGGAATGCATTGTCATATTTTACACAATCTACGGAAGAACCGGACGGGGTCAGCTGGAACATATTGTCGGCAGAGGTCTTTTCCGCTACTGCCACGCTGCATCCGCTGGTTACGGTTCCCATCAGCATCTGCATCCCCCAGTCCTTTAAGGTATTGTATGCATTTACGGATTTTTCTGCATCGCATTCATCATCTTCGAATTTGAATTCGATAGATACCCCGTTGATGCCGCCGGCTGCATTGATTTCATCCACTGCCAGCTGTGCCGCATTCTGTACGGCAAGGCCATATACGGCAGCGCTTCCTGTAGTAGGTCCGATACCGCCGATTTTAAATGTTCCTGAAGCGGCATCGCCGTTTTCAGCTTCCGCTGCTTCGGGGGCAGCTGCTTCATTATTGGCTTCAGGTGCAGCGTTATCTGCCGGTGCATCTGCGTTTCCGCATCCAACAAATAAAGATGCAGCCATTGCGGAAACCATAACAAGGCTCATAACTTTGTTAAATCTTTTCATAATTTTCCTCATTTCTGCACGGCTTTATTGTTCATAGTAAGTTTGTGGATGCCGTGCAGACACAAACCCGGGATTGAAAATGAAAAATTTTCGTTCTTTTCCCTCCTAAATTTTTTTAATGGCTTAGGAACTCCATTTCTGAATTATATTACTCTTTCTCCTTTTTTTTGTCAATGATATTTTAAACATTTTATTAGAAAAAAGCTTATTATTATGCATGAAATAACTTTTTTGGGGCAAAATAAAAAGCGATGGGGTGCATTTTATTTTGGACTGATTATGAAATGACGCCGTAGGCGGCATGATAGGAAGCTTGAAAATTGAAAATTATCAATGTCAGGTTTGTGTCTGCGCGGCATTTGCAAACCTGGCATATTTAAAGACTAATCTCAGTGAAGCTGATTAATTTTAACGAAGCTAAAATACAACAGCCGTGCAGAAATGGAGTGGAAAATGAATCATAAAGTATTGGATTTTACTGCCTTGACAATTGCGATTATAGGCGCTGTAAACTGGGGGTTAATTGGTTTTTTCAGTTTTGACCTGGTAGCTTTTATTTTTGGTAATATGTCCTGGTTTTCCAGGATCGTATATGCGTTAGTTGGTATCTGTGGATTGTATCTTATTTCATTTTATATGAATACAGACAGTCCGGCCAAGGAATAAATCGGAAAAAAATTGAAAATTAAAAATTTTCAATCTATGAAAAATGACGCCGTTTATGCGGCGTCATTTTTTACGATCATATTCATCCATACTCCCTTTTTCAAAAGAATGTAGCCTATAATGCATTTTATGATATCTACAAACTGGCATATGAAATAAAGAGGTATGATAGGCATACCTGTAAAACGGGATAATACATAGGCTAAAGGGATATTAACCACCCAGGAATAAACGCTGTCAAAGAAAAACGTAATAATGGTCTTCCCTCCGGAACGGAGCGTAAAATAAGCAACGTTCATAAATGCGTAAATAGGCATACATAAGGAAGAGACAATGATAAAATCAGTGGCCAGATTCCTGATATTTTCCGAAGTGTTGTATATCATAGGAAAAAGCGGGGCAAAAAGGGATAGTACTGCGCCGATGAGGGCACATTCCACTACAGCAAAGAACATCAGCTTCCTGACAGTATCCTTTGCCTCTTCCATTTTTCCCGCCCCTAACAGCTGACCGATGATAATGCCTACGGAATTGCCCAAGGCAATAAATACCACATTAAATACATTGGATATGGTGGAAGAAATATTAAATGCAGCTACTACAGAAAGCCCCCTTATGGAATAACATTGCATCAAAACCGCCTGTCCGCCGGACCAAAGGGCTTCATTTACCATTAAGGGCATACCCATAATAAGTACTTTCAATACCAGACTTTTTGGTATGTGCAAACTCCGGTAGGCATCTATAATAAAACCGTTCTTCTCCGTATGCCTGTGTGTCCATCCGGCAACAATGCCCAATTCCACAAAACGGGATGCCGTAGTTGCGATGGCGGCGCCTTCCACGCCCAAAGCCGGCGCGCCCAGTTTTCCGAAAATCAGTATGTAATTTAAAATCAGGTTTACAAATACGGCAAGAATCCCTGCTTTCATGGGCAGCATTGTTTCGCCTGTTTCACGCAATGTACCGGAATAAGTCTGGATGATGGCAAAAGGAACCATTTGCACCATCATAACCTTTAAATATTTGCGGGCATACATCAGGGTAAACTCCAGGTTTCCGGAATCCCCCGTTTCATGCAGATATAATGTAATTAACTGCCTTCCCCAAAAGGTAAAAATAAGCAGGCTGACAATGGTAATAGAAGCGCTGATAAACAGCTTCATGCGGAAAGTATCCCGAACCCCTTCCCGATCTTTGCAGCCATAATATTGTGCGGTAAAAATACCTGCGCCTGATATCCCCCCAAAAATGCATAAGTTAAAAACTAACAGAAGCTGGTTTACAATTGCTACCCCTGACATCTGTTCCGTGCCTATCTGCCCTACCATAATGTTGTCTAACAGGCTGACAAAATTGGTTATGCCGTTCTGGATCATAATGGGAACCGCCACGGAAAGAACCATTAGATAAAATTTCTTGTCACCAATATATTTTTTCATGAGTTTAAGAGTCCTTCTAGTTAAATGTCAAATTCGGACAGCGGAATCTGTTTTCCATCCCTCCAGATTCTCTCCAGGTCATAAAAAGCCCGGTTGTCCTTGTCGAAAATATGAACCACAATATCCAAAAAATCCATGAGTATCCAATTGGCGGTGTCGTACCCTTCCATTTGCTTGAACTGTACTCCCGCCCTTCCTAATTTTTCTTCCACACTGTCCGCAAGTGCCTGTATCTGGCTGCGGTTTGTTCCGTTGGCAATAATAAAATAATCGGCAATTGCTGATATTTCGCTGATATCAATGATTTGAATATCCTCTGCCTTTTTCTCTTCCAATGCCTGTATGGCAAGAGTTGTCATTTCTTTGTTGTTCATCCCAATTCCCTTTCTTTACCCTATGGTAAAATGCATCATAAGACGTTCGTATTTTTTTTCGCCTTATAAAATTCGTATGTCTTTTGTGTCATCGGATCCACATCACCGTCCACAGTCCTTAAATAAACTAAAGTATCTTCCAGAATCCGGAATAAGGCTTCGTCTAAGTCGCTAAAGGCAAGCTGCCTGATTTCCGTCAGGTTAGGGGCCTGCTTCCTGCCCGGTTCGATATAGTCGGCCACATAGATAATTTTTTCCAGCAAAGACATGTCCGGCCTTCCGGTGGTATGGTTTAGGATAGCATTTATTGTGTCGCTGTCATGCACATGGTATTTTTGCATGGCAACATAACTTCCCACTTTTGCGTGGAGCAAAAAAGGGTTTTTCCGCTCTATTTTATTTATACTGATATTGTGCTTTTTACAAATGGACAGCCGTTTTTCGTTGCTCATACACTTGGCACAGTCATGCAAAAGCCCGGCGGTCTGAGCCTTTGTAATATCCTCATTATACCGCATGGCCAGGGCTGCAGCTGTATATTCCACTCCAAGGGTATGGTCAAAACGTTTGGAATCTAAAGATTTTTCCATAGCCTTCCGTATTTTTTTCAGGTTTGACGATTTTGATTCCATGTTTACCCCCATTTCTGCGCAGCTTTTTGCACCAGAATATCTAAACTTTTCGTATCTTCTATTGGTACAGATGATGCTCTTCTATATAAGCAATCACCTTGTCCGGCACCATATAACGGATTGATTTTCCCATTCGTATCCTGTCTCGGATATCTGTGGAGGAAACTGCTATTTCCTTCATATCAATAAATCTGATATCGGCATGAAACTTATCTTCAAGGTATGAAATTTTATCCATTAATTCGCTGTTGCTGCTTCCTTCCCTGACAGATGCAAGGACGGTGCAGTGATGAAATATTTTTTCAGGCTGTTTCCAGTTTTCCATAGCAAAAAGACTGTCGGCCCCTGCAATAAAATAAAAATCCGCTGCGGGTTCTTCCCTGCGGAGCAATTCCAGGGTATCACAAGTATAGGAATTGCCTTCCCGCTCCACCTCTATGGGCGACAGCAAAAAAGAAGGGTTGTCCGCAATGGCTAACCGGGTCATTTCCAACCGCATATTTTTAGGTGCCACTTCCATTTCGCTTTTCATATAGGAAAAGCCGCTGGGAATAAAGAGAATCTCATCCAGCCCAAAAGTTTCTTTGGCATTCTCCGCCAAAAGCAGATGTCCGATATGGATGGGGTTGAAAGTACCGCCCATAATCCCTGTTTTTTTCTTTCCGCTTACCACCGAAAATGTCCTCCCCTTCCGAAACTACTGTGCATTTTGCCAAATCAGACCATTTTCCTGTTTCCGTTTTATGTTCATTATACGGCGCTTATGGCAGGATAATTTTTTTGTTTTCCTTGCTTTCTTTATATAGGATAATTTTCCGCCCAATGACCTGAACCACTTGGGAACGGGTGCGCTCGGCCAATGTTTCGGCGATTTCCTTCGGGTCGTCCATACAATTTTTCAATACTGTGACTTTCAACAGTTCCCGTGTATTGAAGGCTTCGGAAACCGCCTGCACAAATTCAGGGGTAAGGCTGGACTTGCCCAGCTGGAAAATAGAATCCAGGCTATTGGCCAGGCTTTTTAAATAGCTTCGCTGCTTGCTTGTCATAAATAATACTCCATTCTTTTCTTATTTGTAATAATCAAAGGAAAGCCCGTAAATTTGGACGGTATCCCCTTCCTGTATCCCCAAGTCTTCCAATTCTTTCAAAATACCGGTGTCTTTTAGGAAATTTTGGAAGAAAGTAAAGCCCCTTTCGGATTCCAAGTTGGTGTACCCCAGCATTTTTTCGATGCGGGGGCCTTCCACAACGTACACTTCTTCTTCTTCATCATAAAATACAGTATGAGGCTCTTCGGTAATGCGAATGGATTCGGGGAAGAATTCCTGTTCAAAAATCACCGGCTTATCGTCCATATTAGCCAAAAGGCCGCTCACCGTGTACAAAAGTTCTCTAATGCCCTGTCCGCTGACGGCAGAAATGGGGAATACCTTGATACCTTTTGGCTCAAATTCCTCTTTAATGCGTCCTATTGGATCGCTTCTGCCTACCATGTCCATTCCATTGCCCATCATGTCAATTTTATTGGCCGCTATTACCTGAGGACGTGCGGCAATCTCAGGGTTATAGGCTTCCAGTTCTTTATTAATCGCATAGATATCCGCAATGGGGTCACGGCCTTCAGTAGCGGCGGCATCCACGATATGAATCATGACTTTTGTCCGTTCGATATGACGTAAAAATTCATAACCGAGCCCGATGCCTTCCGAGGCCCCTTCGATGAGTCCGGGGATATCGGCCATGACGAAACCTTTGGCATCATCTAAATCCACCACGCCGAGATTAGGGTTTAACGTAGTAAAATGATAGTTGGCAATCTTAGGGCGTGCATTGCTGACCCGGGAAAGAAGCGTAGATTTTCCCACATTTGGAAATCCTACCAAACCCACATCGGCAATTACCTTAAGTTCCAGCTGCAGTTCAAGTTCCCTGGCTTCCTGCCCCGGCTGGGCATATTTGGGTGCCTGCATGGTGCTGGTGGCATAATGCTGATTCCCGCAGCCTCCCCTTCCGCCTTTTAAAAGGACAACGCGCCGGGTATCCCCTGACATATCCACGATAACTTTTCCGCTTTCCCCTTCTTTTATGACCGTTCCATGGGGAACCCTGATGACGATATCCTGGCCGTTTTTGCCGCGGCAGTTCTTTTTGTTGCCATTTTCCCCATTTTCGGCAGCATATTTACGTATATGCCTGAAATCGGCCAGTGTATTGAGGCCTTCGTCCACCTGAAAAATGACGCTTCCGCCGTCACCGCCGTCACCGCCGTCAGGCCCGCCGTTAGGCACATATTTTTCCCTGCGGAAAGAAACGTGCCCATCGCCGCCTTTTCCGCTTTTTACATATATTTTTGCTCTGTCTGCAAACATGTTTTCCCACCGTTTTTCTGCGCAGCTTTGTTAAAGCGCAATTAGAAATTTTCAATAGCTATAAGGAAAACGGCTTCAAACACCAGTTATGTTTGAAGCCGATTCGTTCGTATTATTGTTCTACAGGATATACAGAAGCTTGCTTTTTATCTCTGCCTTTTCTTTCGAATCTAAGTACGCCGTCTACTAAAGCAAACAAAGTGTCATCTCCGCCTCTGCCTACATTAATACCTGGATGAATCTTAGTTCCGCGCTGTCTGTACAGAATGTTTCCTGCTTTTACGAATTGTCCGTCAGCCCTTTTCGCACCGAGTCTCTTGGATTCAGAATCCCTGCCGTTCTTTGTAGAACCAACACCCTTTTTATGAGCGAAAAATTGAAGGTTCATATTTAACATGGTATTACACCTCCTTGAATTTAATTACTAGATATTGTCTGCCGTATTGCGATGCAATCTCCGACAGGCCAAGTACCATGGAATCCATAAGGAGTTTTCCTTTTTCGGACAATGCCCCGTTGAACTTACAACGAATCAGCCCTGCCTTTTCATCGGCGGCTACGTTCATATCTTCTTTTGCCAGCTTTTCCATAGAATTTATGGTATTAATCACTAGAACGGATATGGACGCACAAACAATATCGCCGCCTTTCATTGCATAACCGGCATGTCCTTTACAAATAAACCCCTTATATTCCCCAGCTTTTGATTTTTCAATCACTATCGTTGTCATTTTTCAGCATTTACCTGGAATGTTAAAATATCAGTTCACAATGCTTATGAACTCATAATGCCCGTGAATTCACAATGTTTATGAATTGATTTTGTCAATTTTAACCTGAGTGTATGCTTGCCTGTGGCCATTTTTCTTATGGTAACCGGTTTTTCTCTTGTAACGGTAAACGATTACCTTCTTTCCTCTTCCATGCTCCATAACGGTAGCGGATACAGAAGAATTAGCTACGTCACCGGCAACCTTAAGCCCATTATCGCTGATAGCGATGACCTGGTCAAATGTCACAGCACTTCCGGGTTCGGCGTCAAGCTTTTCTACTTGAATGACATCGCCTTCAGAAACCTTATACTGTTTTCCCCCTGTGGCAATAATTGCGTACATATTGCACCTCCTAATAATACAGGACAAAGCCTGCTTTACTCGCTAGAGTCGGCGGTACCGTCGGATATGAAGATACACTTTGAGCCTATCTATGCGGCATACTTCGTTAGTGTAACATCCATATATCTGGATGTCAAGAGTTTTTTTCCCGGTATGGCGGTTATATGTAACAGGGGAAGCCGGAAGCTGAACTGTTTCGATTATAATACCCCACGGGCAAAGAAATATGCGATAATCTGTGCCCTGGAACTAAATTCGGCGGTCTTTAGAAGTTCCCTCACTTCTTCTTTTGTATAAAATCCGGCTTCGATCCATTCATTATCCGAGGTATGGTCTTCAAATTCCCCTTCCGCTTCCACGAATACAATGCTTGTTTTCGTATCGGAAATGGCCACCGCCGCATATGAGGCAGGCAGGATATCAATAATTCTTTTTACTTGAAGCCCGGTTTCTTCATAAAGCTCCCTGCGGATACATTGCTCTAAAGATTCCCCTTCCTCAAGCATGCCGGCGCATAAATTATATACAATTTTATTGACCCCCATGCGGAATTCCCTTAATAGCAGAAGCTTATCGCCGTTTACTGCGGCAATGGAAAGGCCGCTTACTTTTTGCCCGATATCCTCAATCCCTGAAAGTTCTTTGCGGCTTACGATTTCATAGGTTTTTTCTTTTCCCGCTTTATTCCGGTAAGTCAGTTCATAGTTTTTTAAATATTTCCCGTCCTTCACTTTTTCCATTTTAATCAGTTTCATGGACATTCTCCTTCTTGCCTTTATGGAGCAGTTCATATAAAGGCTTCTCCTTTTTCATTCTGGTAATTTCCACAAGTCCTAAAGCAGTAATCCCTTCCAGTTTGGTCCTGACAGGGTCTTTTTTTAATAGATTTCCGAAAAAAGACATTAATTTCAAATTATGCTCTTCCGGGCGCATGTTGATGAAATCCACGATGATGATACCGGATATATTGCGCAGGGAAAGCTGCAGGGCGATTTCCTGTGCCGCTTCCATGTTAATCTTCAAGTAAGTTTGTTCCATATCCTGCCCGGCTATCATTTTCCCGGTGTTCACATCGATGACCGTAAGAGCCTCCGTGGGCTCTATGACGAGATAACCACCGGATTTGAGCCATACCTTTTTGCTCAAGGCTTCCTGTATGCGGGTTTCTACGCTGTAAAGTTTATAGAGAGGCAGCGTATCGTCCTGATAGAGTCGCACTTTGGGGAGACGGTAGGCTGGATTTGCCTTGCGGTAAGCCAAAATTTCCTCATAGATTTCCGGTTCATCGGTTACGATTTCCCCGCACAGCCCCTCTGGTTCATCCCTTAGGGCGGCGAGGTATGGAACCGGCGGAGCATAAAGGAGGGAATAGCAAATGCGATGGGGGGCAATATCCATAATCTGATGCAATTGTTGGGAAAGCTGCCGGATTTCTTCGATGAGATAATGAAGATTCCCGGAAATTGCTTCTGAGTCTTCCTTTGGCATGTTTTCGATATTATCAAATATTTGAGGATTTTCCCGATAACTGTCCGTGGAATCCAACAAAAGGTTCCTGGCATTGGTACGTATGATAATCCCCTGCTTTTTCGCGTATTCCTCTAAAATATGTGCTTCGGATAAAGCATCCCCTATCCGTTTTTTCACCTTATCGGAGAGTTTGGAGGAATAAGCGATGCCAGGTTTTCTCGCCGATACCACACAGTATTTCCCTTCCAGGGATATGGAACAGTTGACGACAGGAGGTTTTGTTTTTGCAGCTTCTTTGTAAACCTGAACGATAATTTCATCCTCGGCGAGAATCCTGCCGTCATAAGGGCGGTTTATAAGCAACGGTTTTTTCAACCGCTCCAGATTTAAAAAGCAGGTAAAGCCTGGGGCAATTTCTACAAATGCGGCATGGATGTTTTTGGCCACATGCTTTACTTTCGCTACATATACATTGCCAAGAATGCTGCCCTGCTTCCTTTCCACATTCACATGGAGCAGCCGGTTATCCTCAAAAAGCAGGGATAATATCTTTTGCTCATGTTTTACAATAATATATTTCCTATTCATAGTTATCCCCATATCTGCGCAGCT
>BLLT01000011.1 GCA_011958945.1 Lachnospiraceae bacterium
GACTTTGCAGCAAGTGCAAAGTCCTGGGCTGAACTGTTACTCCTCTCTTTATAATTAAAAAGAAAATTATTGCGAAAGGGATGGGAAGACGATAAAATAGGAATGTAAGTTTAGGCGGAAGTAAAATACCAGATGAGGAGGAATGAAATGAAACAGGATATGATAGCGGTTTTGGACCTTGGGAGTACGAAAAATGCGGAATTGGCGAGGGCAATCCGGGCTTTGGGGGTGTATAGCGAGATATATGCCCATGATATTGCAGCAGAGGATTTGAAAAAGGCGGAGAACTTAAAAGGGATTATTTTGTTTGGAGGGGAAAACAGGGTAGTAGACGGCGCACCGGTGGAAATTAGTGCGGAGTTGTATGATATGGGTTATCCTATGATGTCCATCGATCATCCTACATCGAAATGTGAGTGGAAGTTCGATGAGATGCCAAAAGAGGATAAGCTGAAAGAGTTTGTGTTTGATATCTGTAAAGCGGAAGCAAACTGGAATATGAAGAATTTTATTGATGACCAGGTGGAACTGGTGCGTGAAAAGGTGGGCGATAAGAAGGTGCTTTTGGCGCTGTCGGGAGGCGTGGACAGTTCGGTGGTGGCAGCTTTACTGATTAAGGCTATCGGCAAGCAGCTTGTTTGTGTTCATGTGAACCATGGGCTGATGAGGAAAGGGGAGTCGGAGAGCGTTATTGAGGTGTTTAAAAACCAGATGGATGCCAATCTGATTTACGTGGATGCCCAGGAGCGCTTCCTTGGGAAGCTGGCCGGCGTGGCTGACCCGGAGCAGAAGCGGAAGATAATCGGTGCGGAGTTTATCCGCGTGTTTGAGGAAGAGGCGCGCAAGCTGGAGGGGATTGATTTCCTGGCACAGGGAACGATTTATCCGGATATTATCGAATCCGGCACGAAGACGGCCAAGATGGTGAAATCCCATCATAATGTGGGAGGTTTGCCGGAGGATTTGAAATTCTCTTTGGTGGAGCCGCTTTATTATCTGTTTAAGGACGAGGTACGAGCATGCGGCGTGGAACTGGGGCTTCCTAAGGAAATGGTATTCCGTCAGCCATTCCCAGGGCCGGGATTAGGCGTGAGATGCCTGGGTGCTATTACAAAGGAGCGTTTGGAGGCAGTCCGGGAGTCGGACGCAATTTTAAGGGAAGAATTCGCCCTGGCTGGACTGGATAAGAAGGTATGGCAGTATTTTACGGCGGTGCCGGACTTTAAGTCAGTGGGTGTGCGCGACCATGCCAGGTGCTTTGAATATCCGGTGATTATTCGGGCGGTGAATACGGTGGATGCTATGACGGCTACGGTGGAGCAGGTGGACTGGCCGGTACTTATGAAGATTACGGACAGGATTATGAAAGAAGTGCCGAATGTGAACAGGGTGTGCTATGACCTTAGCCCGAAACCTACGGCTACGATTGAGTGGGAGTGATTTGTTTAATCTTGCAAACAGAGTTCCATTTGATGATCGTATCAATCATGAGGCGGAAATATCTGATTTAAACATTACACTTATTCAAAACTATTTGAAAGAAGTGAAAAGTTCCCTGTATGAGAAATCAAAAACAGGAGATTTTGTTGAAGTGTGCCAAGATATGAATATTGTTAGTACTTTGCCGGAATACACGAAACCTAAAAATGTTGGGTTGATGTTTTTTAGCATGGAGCCGGACAAGTTCTTCCCATATACCCAGATTGATGTAGTACAGTTTCCGAGTGGGCTTGGTGGAAATGATATTATCGAGAAAATTTTTAAAGGACCAATTCATCAGCTGCTTCGGGATGCGTTGCAGTATATCAAAAATGTGATTATTACAGAAAAGGTTGTAAAACATCCAGATAGAGCGGAAGCAGACCGTTTCTTTAATTTTCCCTATGCAGCGGTGGAAGAAGCATTATCGAACGCTGTATATCATCGTGCATATGATGAACGAGAGCCAATTGAGGTACGTGTTGAAAATGACAGAATTGAAATTGTTAGTTTTCCGGGACCAGATCGCTCTGTAACGATGGAGGGGTTAAAAAGCTACCGTGTATCAAACCGCCGCTATAGAAATCGCCGGATTGGTGACTTCCTAAAAGAATTGCATTTGGCAGAAGGTAGAAATACCGGCTTTAAGAAGATTCTTGATGCTTTAGAAGCAAACGGCTCTCCAAAGCCGGAATTTGAGACAGATGAGGATAGAAGTTATTTTATAACGAGATTGTTTGCGCATGAAAAATTTGTGCTTGTTTCTCACGAAGAGCCAAAAAGGAGCCAAAAAGGAGCCGAAAAAAGGAGCTGAAAGAAAACAAGCGATTTTAGCAATTTTGGCAGAAAATCCGACTATTACCCAAACACAAATTATGGAAGAAATGAATTTAACAAGAAAACAAGTACAAAAGAATATGAAAGAATTGCAGGAAGAAGGTGTACTTGTAAGAAAGGGCACTAACAGAAGTGGACGTTGGGTGGTAAAAGAATATGAAGAATGATAATTACAATAATATGACTGAAAATTTGAGCAGAGTTCTTCTTAAAGCATCAAAGGATATGGCAAAGATTGTAGAAGGAATTAATGTTACTGCATCTTTAAAAGCATTGGAAACATTCGCTGAGTATCTTCAGAATATTCCAGATGACATAAAAGATACAATATTTTTTGGAAAGGTACAGGATTTAAAAAATATAAATCTTCGTTATGAAGATGTTGTTTGGATTGTGGAGGATTTTGGACTTATTTATACTGAAGAAAAATGGCAAGGAATGTTAAAAAGTGAGCATAATAAATCTGATTTGCATCAGTATATAGCGAAGACTATTTTGTCTACTTCTATGGAAAAACGTGAAAAGTTAATTATTCTACTGGCACATATTGAACCATTAATTTACAAAACATTGGAAATATCTAAAACAAGGAACATGAAGTTGAAGTTTGCTGTTAATAAGGTATCTGTTGATGATAATGGAGGTATGTCTGCTGAAAGTTTAGGAAAGATATATGTGCTGGCAGTTACGTATATAATATTTGCTAATACTGACGCTTATACAGATGAAATTGATAAAAGAATACCATTTAGAAACAATATTCTTCACAATGGTATTGTTATGTATAGTGATGAAGATATAGATGTTGCTTACGAGTTGTTGCTAGGCTTGATAGAAATATTAATTACTGTTGAAGAACAGCTGCAAGAGCAGTATTGCATCGATGAAATGTAGATTGTGTCAGAGAGAATGTAACCAGACATAGTGGGGGATTAAAAATCTTGGACTTAATTAGTTCATCAAAGGATGCGTTAGTCCAAGATTAGTCTAAGATTTAGTCCAAGAAAATGCTGAAACGCTGAAAACAGATGGTTTTCGTCTTGGACTAAGCAATATACTTAGTTCAAGATTATGATGATTCTATGTGTTTAAGGCATAGTTTTTGCTCTGCCAGGGAGGAATATAATGCGTGACCCGATTGAGAATATTAGCAAATTGCAAAAACAATTGAATGATTTGCAATTGGAAAACCAAATATTAAAAAATATTCTGGATCGGGCAGGAGTATCTTATAAACAATCAATAGCTCGTCTGAAAGCGGCAGATGAGATAGAAAACTATGATCCAGAGCAGGGAAAAAGAATTATACCTCCTGATGAAATTACGGACGAGATGGCAAATAATTTTTTTGCGAGGTTTTGGGGACGTCAGGATGTTTATGCTAAGAGAAATGAAAAGAAGGATACAGGAAAAGCCGGGTACTTTACGCAATGCAGGAATTTTTGGACAAGTGCGTGCCATAGGAAGTTAAAAACGGGTGTTTCATGTAAAAACTGTGAGTATTATGAATATAAACCCTTAACAAAGGAAGACATACTTGCTCATTTAAGAGGAAATGCCTATAATGCTTCCGATGTGATAGGGGTGTATCCGCTTCTTAAAAACAATACTTGCCGTTTTCTGGTATTTGATTTCGATAATCATGAGAAAAATGCAGAGGAGAATGATTTCGCAAATGTGGATGATGCGTGGATAGAAGAAGTTGAAGCAATGCGGAACATCTGTGTTTTGAATGGAATAGATCCATTGGTAGAACGTTCACGTTCAGGACGGGGCGCACATATCTGGATATTTTTTGACAAGCCGATTCCTGCTTCTTTGGCAAGAAGATTTGGAACAGCATTGCTTGATAGGGGGGCAGAGTGTGTAAATCTGAAATCCTTTAAGTATTATGACAGAATGCTTCCGGCACAGGATAAACTGCCGGAAGGCGGACTGGGCAATCTGATAGCTCTTCCGCTGCAGGGAAAGGCATTGAGGAATGGGAATAGTGCATTTGTTGACAGTAATTGGAATGCGTACAGGGAACAATGGGAAGTGCTATGGAGTAAGCCAAAGCTGTCACAGGAGTTTTTGGAGTTGAAAATAAAAGAATGGTCGCTATTACTTGGAGATATGGAGGAAAGTGAACAAGGAGAAAGCCGTGAAAAGCCTTGGGAGCAGAATAGAAAGTTTGTAGTAAGTGATGTGGCCGGAAAGCTTAGTATTACATTATCAAATGGTATTTATATTGATAATACGAATGTGAAAGCTGCTATGCAAAATAAGATTCGAAGAATGGCTGCAATTAGTAATCCTGTTTATTTCAAAAATCAGGCAATCGGTACATCTAATTATGATACCTCAAGATGGATTTACTTAGGAGCAGACCATTTGGGCGGATATATAGAAATTCCACGAGGACTTTATGATAGCTTAATAGATAACTTAGAACAGGCGCACATTGAATATGAAATTCAGGACGAAAGGCAGGTCGGAAGAAATATTCACGTTGAATTTAAAGGACAATTAAGAGAAGAACAAGCGCTTGCACTTGAAGGATTAACAAAGTTTGATAATGGAATATTACATGCTGCAACAGCTTTTGGAAAAACAGTTGTATGCAGTGCGATAATTGCCAAGAAAAAGGTAAATACACTTATTTTGTTGGAATCCTCTTCGTTAGTTGGACAATGGCAGGAATCCCTGGAAAAATTTTTGGAGATAGATGAAGAATTACCTACATATAAGACTAAGACGGGGAGACTTAAAACAAGAAAAAATATAATCGGCAGATTGCAAGGCACACATGACTCCATGACTGGAATTATTGATATAGCTATGGTTGGTTCGCTATGCAAAAAGGGTGAATACCATGATTTGTTGAATCAATATGGACTTGTGATATGCGACGAGTGCCACCATGCGGCTTCAGATACGATTTCAAATGTGTTAAAGGAAGTGAAAGCAAAATATGTTTATGGAGTAACTGCAACTCCGAAAAGGGCAGACGGTTTGGAGAAAATAAGCTATATGTTGATTGGGCCTATACGATATAGTTACACAGCAAAGGAAATGGCTGCTGCACAGGGAGTGGAACACTATGTATATCCAAGATTTACCCGTATAGTTGCACCAAGAGGTGTTGTTACGGATAAAATGCATCCCAATGAGGCATATGATATTATTCATGGTAACAGTATTCGGGATGAGCAGATTATCAGTGATGTAAAGGCTTGTGTGCTGCAAGGCAGGACACCTGTTGTATTATCAAAATATAAAGACCATTCGGAAAAATTGTATAGTCGTTTAAAGGAGTATGCGGATCATGTATTTCTTATGACCGGTAATAATTCCAAGAAAGAACATAAGAAAATTCTGGAGCAGCTTCATGAGGTAAGTAAAGAGGAAACACTGATTTTAGTGGCAACAGGTTCACTTATTGGAGAAGGATTTGATTATCCCCGGTTAGATACATTATTTATGGCGATGCCGGTATCGGCTCGAAATATAGTGGAGCAATATGCAGGAAGACTAAATCGTGATTACGAAGGCAAGCAAGAAGTAATTGTATATGATTATGTCGATAGTCATATCCCTATGTTTGACAACATGTATGCGAAAAGGCTTAAGGCATATAAACAGATTGGGTATGAGGTTTGTACAGGAATAAAAGGTGAAAAACAAACTGCAAATGCTATTTTTGGCGGAGATAATTATGTAGAAGTATTTCAAAGGGACTTGCTTGAAGCAGATCATAACATAATCATTTCAAGTCCGGTAATTAGCGGTTCAAAAGTATATGAATTGATTCATTTGCTTAAAGATAAACAGGTAAATGGAGTTGACGTTACGATAGTGACATGGGAACCGGATTCTTATGGTTTTGGCGATGCAGGCTTCTGGATGCAGTTGCACGAAGAAATAAGACAAGCTGGATTTTATATAAAAGCTGTTGAAGATTCATGTGGGCATTTTTCCATTATAGACCAGAATATTGTTTGGTATGGCAATATTAACATATTAGGTAATGCAAAGTTTGAGGATAGCATGATGCGTTTGGAAAGTAAGGAAATTGCTGCAGAATTGATGGAGATAACCTTTGGAGAAAAACCAATATAAGTTAAAACAGGAGGTAGAAAATGTTATTTTTATGTTATCCCAAATGTTCAACTTGTCAGAAAGCCAGGAAATGGCGGGATGAATACAATATAGAATATACAGAGCGTCATATTGTGGAGGATAATCCGACCTATGACGAATTAAAGACATGGTATAAGCAAAGCGGTTTGCCACTCAAGAAGTTTTTTAATACCAGTGGATTAGTTTATAAAGAAATGCAGTTAAAGGATAAGCTACCGTCAATGAGTGAAGAGGAACAGCTAAAGCTGCTTGCTGCGAATGGGATGCTCATAAAGCGCCCGATGGTGATATGTGAGGATAAAGTGTTTGTAGGTTTTAAGGAAACTGAGTGGGAGGTGCTTAAAAAATAAAAAGATGTGTCAATAAAAAGTGTTGTGAATCTTCAAATTAACGATATACTTTTCTCAGTGGTATTGTGGGGCTACGCATAATATTTTATCCGGTTAGGGAAACTCGCAAACCGCTGGAACCATCATGAGTAAAGAAAATAGCTATTGGTACTGATTTGGTACTAAAAATTCTTGAAACGAGATGGAATAGAAAAAATATAGAAATATTTAATACAAAAATGTATGGTAAAATGCAAAATAACACGACCTGCTAAACAGAACTTTGCGAGTGGGAGTAGCTTGAAAGGTTGAAGAAATCCAGGCAAGTCATTTGGCGAAATGTGAACGTGCCAGTGCACTAGTTATGATGCCCTTAGCTGTGGGTAGGAACTCATGGCTAAGGGCGTTTTTAATTCCTGTGAAGAAACCTTCACCCAGATTTACGTGGTATCGAACTTGGGATAGTAATAACGCCAACGGTTATATTTTTCTTTGATGCTTTCATCGGCGCAGAGTTTGTCTGCCTGCTCTTTCCGCGAAACAAAAAGCTTAATGTTTTCTTGAAAACCACTTAACAATAGCAAATATACTTAGTATAATTAGAAACGACTAAGCGTATCAAGAGCTTATGCCTATAAGATCATCCGACAGTTAAAGGAGGAATTAGAAAATGGAAGCTATCAGACGCAAAAGATTTTATTTCTGCTATGCTTTCCGCAGATGAAAATGAAACTTATGCTTTTGCTATTACCGCAGATAATATAGTGATTGGCAGTGTCGGCATTTTGTCAAAAGAGGAAATAAAGGAATAAGTATGGATTATCAAATGGTAAAAAGGAAAAGGGTTGTTTATATACGAAAAATTTACTGCTGTTTCCGATGAAGAACTAAAAAGGAGTCGAAAACAAGTGCAGAAAGAGATTAAGGAATTGTAGGAACAAGGTGTGCTTGTAAGAGAAGGAACCAATCGGAATGGTAAGCAGATATGCAAAGGAGTTTTTGATGATAGAAATATTAAAAAGTGACTGGAAGCTTTACAGGGAGAAAATAGGCGGCTGGCAGGAAAATTATATGGAAAAGTTAATTGCGGAGTATACTGACCTGCTTAGAGCAGAGGATAAGAAGGCATCGGACAAGTTCTGGGAACTTGAAAAACGGATAAAGAACGACAGGCGTCATCCAGGTGTGATAATTGAAATGAAAAAATCCAATGCGATATATGATATGGTAAATCTGGTCAGGTGTAATCACTTGTGACGATTTGATAGATTTTAGTGATGATTTACAGCAGGCGGTGGCATTTATGGTTGAACGATTTAAGTAATAAATTCAGCTTGTGAGACTTGATGCGCCTTTTGGGTTTAATTCGGATTTGATGACAGCGGAGGAAAAAAATGAAATATATAACAGCAACATCCGACCTGGCGGATGCGGTTTACAATGTTTTGCATATAACTATTCAATCCATATACCCCAAATATTACCCCCGGGAAGTGGTGGATTTTTTTTGCAGCCACCATAGCAAAGAACATGTATTGGAGGGGATAGTCACCGGAAATATGGGCGTATTGCTGGACGGCAGGGAGATTATGGGAACGGGGTGCTATGACGGCAATCATATCACGGGTGTATATGTGCTGCCCCATTATCAGAAACGAGGCTGTGGTTCGCAGATTATGGATTGCCTGGAAGCGGAAATTGTAAAAAAGTATGATACAGCTATTTTAGACGCTTCACTTCCAGCGGCATGTTTATATGAGCATAGGGGGTATAAAACGGTAGGGCACGGAATATATGAACTGGAAAATGAAGTAAAGCTGGTCTATGAAATTATGGAGAAAAAGTTGATATAGGAAAATGCAGTGTTTTGTTTAATGAATTTTGCAAAAAGATATGCTATACTATTTTCAGACATGCAAAAGATTATGAACTTAGCAAAAGATAAGCGTTGCATAAGAAGGCAATGGGATAAATGGGATGATTTGGTGCAAGATGGATATGAATATTATGAGCAGGAAAAGTACGCGGGAGGCCTGCGCTGCTGGTAGCAGGCGTGGGAGGCTTTTGACTCCCCTTTAAAACAAATTCCGGAAACAGATAACGTTTATGATCTGATAGTGGAACTGGATTATATATACCCGATTGATAATTGGCTTCAGGGCTATGAAGTGGAGTTGGAAAATGTAGGGAAACGTGAAGAAAGAATTGTGTTTTGTCAAAAGATGCTGGAAATATTCAATTGGGAAGGGGGAGGCGGGGATGACAGCTGCTTGCGGTGCGGTATTGGCGAAGCGATTTTTGGGGAAGGCAGAGTAGAGGAAACATATGAATACTTTGAAAGCTGGCTGAAGGATGAAACGCGAAATGTGGAAGGAATCAATAGCTTTTACTGGGTGCTTTATGAAAACGGAGATAGAGAAAAGGCTTATGCAATGGTAAGGAAAATGACGTGGAGCATTGCATGCGGATCGAATAATGCAATTCTCTTTCATATGTGAAAGAGCTTTATCAGGGCACACCGGCAGTGGTGGAGAACGACTACGGAAAAGGCAAAGCATACTATGTAGGTGCGGATGCGGAGCAGGGATTCTACGGATATTCCGGGGGATGAAGCTGGAAGGCGAGATTTTGTACGGGAGAAATACAGAGGAACTTTGGGCAGGCAGGATTTCCTGCAAAACCTTAAAAATAATATGTGAATAGGGCGGCATTATGAAACTTGAACTTGAAAATGTAGGAAAAATCAGTTTGGCTAATATTGAACTAAATGGCATTACAGTTATTGCAGGAGAAAATAATACAGGAAAAAGTACAATCGGAAAAATGCTTTTTTGTATATTTCATGCATTCTATAGGATTGAAGAACAAATTAGAGAAGAAAGAGTGAAGTCAATTTCAAGGGCTTTAAACAGTTTTTATCATGAAGCATCCAATCGGCTAACACGAAGATTTGGTACAATGGAGTTAGCTGAGGACATTGTTAATCAGCAGGAAATATTTCGGGGAGACACAAGGCTTATAGAGAAAGCGATAGAAGAATATTTCATAAATAAAGATAAATATTTTGAAAAATATGTAACGCAAGATGCTTTAGAAAAATTGGCGATAAGAATTTATACTTTTCTGGATTTGGAAGATAGCGAAATACAAAAAATAATTCTGCAAAAAAGACTGGAAGCAGAATTTGCGATGAAGGTTGGGCACTTGAATAGCCTTTCACAAAAATCAACGGTAAAATTAAGCATTAAAAATAATTGCATAGATTTTGCAGTAATTAATAATGAGGATATAACTATATCCAGCTATATGAATTTAAGCAAAGAAATTATTTATATGGATGACCCGTTTATTTTAGATGATTTAGGGAGTGCTCGTTTCTATATTCGCAATAATGAATTTGAGCATCGACAGGACTTATTAAAAAAACTAGCAAATGATAAGAGAGAAGAATTTTCAGTTGTTGATGAACTTATTGTACAGAAAAAATTAGAGAAAATCCAAAATAAATTGCATGACATATGCGATGGCAACATTATATCAGAGGATAGGGATTCTTTCGTTTATAAAACGGATAAGTTAGACGGCGATTTAAAGATGGTGAATTTATCTACCGGAATGAAGAATTTTGCTATTCTTAAGCGGTTATTGCAAAATGGCAATATTGATGAAAATGGAATTATTATTTTGGATGAGCCGGAAATTCACCTTCATCCAGAGTGGCAGCTAAAGTTTGCGGAAATTATTGTGTTGCTTCAAAAAGAGTTTAATGCGAATATCCTCCTGAATACGCATAGTCCATATTTTTTAAATGCTATAGAGGTATTTTCTGAAAAATACAAAATTGCGAATAATTGCAAATATTATCTCGCAATTGAAGAAAAAGGAAGTGCGTTAATTATGGATGTGACAAATGAGACAGAAAAAATCTATGAAAAATTAGCAAAACCGTTACAGGAATTGGAGAACATAGAATATGGAAATACAAAAGTATGAAGAGATAAAGATATTTAAAGATAATTTATCTTCTTTTAGAGAAACTTCTCGGGATACCGATGGACAAGAAGCTGGATGTATGACGAACTCAGAAATCCAAGTAATAAATTTTGATAAAGTGAAAGAAAGTTATATAAGTGAAATGAAATTGCCGAATACTCCGTGTTCAAATGATGCACTATATATTGGGAAAGATGAAAAAATATTTTTTGTCGAATTTAAAAATGGCGTCATGAAAAAAGAGAAGATTTTTAATGTGTACTATAAAATATATGACAGCCTGCTCATATTTAATGATATTGTAGGAGAAAATATATCCTTTTGCAGAAAAAATTTATATTTTATTTTGGTATACAACGAAGGGAAAAATTCGTGTGAAAGTGATAGAGTTGGACAACAGGATAGTTCAAAGGCAATTATAAGTAAATATGTTCATAACAAGGCGAAAAAGAAATTTGTAAGATTTGGTTTGGATAGGTTTGAAAAAATTTATTTTAAAGAGGTTTTTACATATACAGAATATGAATTTGAAAAAATCTTTTTACCTCAAATATCCTAATTGATAGAAAAAGCGAGAATATTACTAGCGACCCATGAATTCTTTCTTTACGTAAACGGATGGCAATAATAAGATGAGAGAAACAGATGCCAAAAGAAAGGAGAAGAATTTATGGAGTATAGCGGAACTAAAACCAGGGAGATTTCTTTCCCTCTGGGAGGAATAGGCACGGGCTGCATAGGATTGGCAGGGAATGGCGGATTCAGGGATATAGAAATTAAAAGCAGGCCAGGTAAAAACACAACAGGAGAATTTACACACTTTGCCATAAAGGCAGAGGACGAAAACGAAGTGGTGGACTGTAGGGTCTTGCAAGGGGATATGTACAGGGATTATGCGGGATGTGGTTTTTATGATTATATTGGCGGGGATGATGATTCCCAGCCAGGCGAAACTGATTCCTACTTATATCGTTATGTCGAAAATGGGGCTGGTTGGCACTCATATGTCCTTGATTTTACCGGCGGTCATCAGCCCGCTTAATATCTTTTTTGTCAGGCAGTATATGCTGACAATACCGGACAGCTATGAAGAAGCGGCATATATTGACGGTGCCGGACGGTTTCGGATTTATCTGTGTATTTTTCTTCCTATGTCCAAGTCGGTCATTATTATGACTTCTTTGCTTACTTTTCTGGCTTCATGGAATGATTTTTTGAATCCGCTGATTTTTCTGTCCAAATATGACAGGATGACATTGCCTCTTGGATTGAAAGTGTTAAGCGGGGCTATGGGAACGGGGAGTGTGTCCGTAATTTTGGCGGGGGTTATGCTGTCCATTGTGATTCCGACGATTTTATATGTATTCGGGCAGAAATATATTCTGCAGAGCGTAGTTATGTCAGGGTTGAAGAGCTGAAGGGGTATTTTTGACAAGTCATGCACAAAAGAGTATTAAGCAACTATGATATAGTTGCAAAAGGGGTGAGGCCTTGTATAATGAGTAAATTTGAGAAAGCAAAAGAAAGAATAAGATGAAAACCTAATGATTATACTTTTGCACAAGCAAGCTTTTTGCAGTTTTTTCCTTTCATCCATATATTGAATTGTAGGGAAATGAGTAGTACAATCAATATATTCAAGCGTATGATTAAGAAACCCATAAATACATTGAAAAAACCTTGTATCCATACAGGAAACCGGAGCAGGGAAGTAATCCAAAAAAGGAGAGTATATGTTCAAAAAAAAGAAAAAAGATACAGTAGATGAGCAGCAGGATTCCCAGAGCAGGAAATCCGGCATCAAAATAGGGAAAGTGGCAGGGGGTGTGATTGTTTTTTTCCTGGCCGGTTATTTGCTGGTGGGCAGCATCTACTCCCTGAAAGAAAATGAATATGCCGTGATTACCACGTTTGGCGTGCCGGGTGTGGTGGAGGAATCGGGGATTCATGTAAAATTGCCATACATTCAAAGGCTGGCCAAAGTGCCGAAGACAATCAATGGTTTTCCTATCGGCTATGAATCGGAGACAGGGAATTTTGTGGATAAGGAATCCTTTATGATAACCAGGGATTATAATTTTGTAAATGTGGATTTCTATGTGGAGTATCGTGTAACGGACCCGGTAAAATATCTGTTTGCATCGGAGGACCCCATTTCCATTTTAAAGAATCTGACCCAAAGCTATATCAGAGATACCATCGGGTTGTATGATGTGGACAGCGTGATTACAACGGGCAAGAACGAAATACAGGCGTCTATTAAGGAGAAAATTATTACTCGGCTGGATGAAGAGGATATCGGTATCCAGCTGGTAAATATCACCATCCAGGATGCGGAGCCGCCCACCCAGGAAGTAATAAATGCATTTAAGAATGTGGAGAATGCAAAACAGGGGAAAGAAACTTCCATCAACCGGGCGAACCAGAAAAGGAATGAGGACATCCCGGCGGCCAGGGCTGCCGCGGATGAAACCGTAAAAACCGCTCAGGCGCAGGCAGAAGAGAGGATAAATGAGGCAAAAGGCCAGACTGCCAGGCTGAATGAGCTGTATGCAGAATATCAAAAATACCCGTTAATTACCAAACAGAGGATGTTCTATGAGGCGATGGAAGAAATCCTGCCTACGATGAAAGTGATTATAGAAAAAAGCGATGGTACAACTCAGACCATGCTCCCGCTAGAATCTTTTGCCGACTTTACCGCAGCAGGAAATGGCGGCAATGCGGATGGGAGCAGTGCCAACGATACCGTCAACACAGTAAAAAGCGATACCGCAGGCGGAACGGAATCTGCGGAATCGGAATAAAACTGGAAAACAGCACTCGTCCGGACAGTGCGGAACTGGAATAGGAGAAAGAGATGAAAAGGAAATTTGGACGTTTAATTCCAATATGCATTGTGGTAGTTTTATTGGTGCTTGCTAATGCCAGCGTGGTAGTGACCTACCCCAACGAATACACAATTATCAAGCAGTTTGGAAAGATTGAAAGCATACGGGAGACGCCGGGGCTTAGCCTGAAGCTGCCGTTTATCCAGACGGTGGAGAAGATTCAGAACGAAATGCTTCTCTATGATTTGGCGGTGAGCGATGTGATGACAAAAGATAAGAAATCCATGATTGCGGATTGCTTTGTTCTATGGGAGATAGAGGACCCTTATAAATATACGCAGACACTGAGCGCCCAGAAAAGCAATGCGGAGTTCAGGATTGATACGATTGTATATAATAGCCTGAAAAATGTAATCAGCAGTTTAAGCCAGGAAGAGGTAATCAGTGGCCGTGACGGCGCGCTTACAAAAGCGATTATGGAAAACATAGGCGGAACGTTGGAACAGTACGGGATTAGGCTGCTTGCTGTGGAAACGAAATCGCTGGATTTGCCGGATGAGAATAAAAATGCAGTCTATGAGCGCATGATTTCGGAAAGGAATAATATTGCGGCCACTTATCAGGCCGAGGGGCAGGAGGAAGCTAAACAGATTGCCAACAAAACTACGGCAGAGATAATTGTAATGCAGTCTCAGGCGGATGCCCAGGCAGCGGAGATTATTGCCAAAGGCGAGGCCGAATATATGAGAATCCTGAGCGAGGCATATAATGACCCGGAGAAAGCGGATTTCTACCTGTTCCTGCGTTCGTTGGATGCGGCGAAGGCGACGATGACAGGAGGGGATAAAACATTGATTGTGGACGAAACATCCCCCATTGCCCAGATTTTCTATTCCTCCGGATATTCCTCCGGACAATGAAATGAATAAAACAGGCCGGGGCGGCAGCAAAAAGAAAATAACTGAATTTTGCAACTGCCCCAAACACAGGCGGATTTATTTTTTCTTCATGATTTTTTCCCGCTGCTTTTTAATAATCTCTTCCAGATTATCCAGTTCTTCTAATACAGAATCCGTGTCCTTGTTGTGGGATAAGGCATTCACTAAATCAGCGGCAGTAGTGGAAAATTTCTGCATTTCAAAATCTTTTTGGGTGATGGTTGGCTTATAGCGGCGGCCGTATACATTGCCGCTTTTTACAAAATCCGCCACAACTACCAATTCTTTTTCCAGCATTTTTTTCAAAGCCGTATTAACGGTTGCCGGCTTTAGCTTTTGGTCTATCGCCAGAATTTCGGATGCCAGCATAGGTTTGCCCGCGTTCCATAATATGTAAAGGATATCTACTTCGCGGGAACTGAAACGAACTTCTTTTTTCTTCTTGTCCATATTTTACCCCATTTCTGCGCTGCTTTTGTGGCCCGGCATTACCGGGGCTTTATGCATCTTAAGTTTGTGGATGCAGCGCAGACACAAACCCTGGATTGAAAACTTCGGTTTTCAATTTTTGATTTTAGTGTTTTGGACCTTTGACCTTCAGCTGATTTGTGTTAACATCAATTTATTGTCTTATTTTGTTTAGATTTTATCATATTTATATCATTGTGTAAATATTTTATTGCATCACATGAATATTTTTTCTTGAAAATATTAGGTAAAAATAGAACAAATATACGTTGTGAAGAAGCAGGATGAAAAAAGCCGGAAATATTATCCGGCACTGTAATCCATCTCCCTTCCATAGTTCTGCAAAAGACTTCTCACGCTTTTCCTTCCGGGCTCCCTTCCAGGGTGGTGCCTCCATAGGCATATGGGACAGGGAGGCAAACCAGCGGAGGTTTGGCGGATATGTTTTCCCGCAGGAGAAGGTCCACGCACATTTCGGCCATTTCAGGTACGGGCTGCACGATGGTGGAACAAGTGTAGTCTTTGTACCCAAAATGTCTTGTGCCGTCGAATCCGATGATTTGTACATCTTCCGGAACTTTTTGGTTTAGTTTATGCAGCGTTTTTATAATAGAATATGCGAGGCTGTCCGTAACGCAGAATATTCCGTCAAAGGACAGCCGCCCGCCGTGGATGTGTTCAGCCAGGAACTTTTCGAATTCCGAATACGGGTCGCCATCGCTTATGATTTTCATTTCATAGGAAAGGCCGCGGGACAGGCAGCCGTTTTCAAACACTCCATTCCTCAGTTTTCTATGATTAATAAGGCATGGCTGGATGATTTGGGGCTTGAAGTGCCCACCACTCTGGATGAACTGCATACGGCACTGAAGGCCTTTAAGGATAACGATATGAGCGCAAAATATTATGGGAATTCCCCGGGAAGCACCATTCCTATGAGCACGGGGTTTGATGAATGGTGTTGGGGTCAGAATATTTTTTATGCGGGCTTTGGCTTTACCAACTGGCCCAATGACGTGTGCAAGGATTTGGTTTTGCGGGATGACAAAACGGTGGATTTCGTATGCATATCCGATGAATACTGGGAGGCGGTGACTTACTTCCATGATTGGTATGAGGAGGGGCTGATGGATGCGGAAATGTTCAGCCAGTCCGATACACAGCTTATTTCCAAATGTTCCCAGGGCTATGTGGGGGTATCCACATGGTGGTATATTGAAGAGTTAATGGGGGATTATGCAAAAGATTATGTATTCCTGCCGGTTCTGGACGGGTCGGATGGTACGCATAATGTGACCATACGGACCGGCGGCGGAATCAACAGCGGAAACCTGAACATTACAAAGGCATGCAAGAGCCCGGCCAATCTGCTTAAGTTTTTTGACATGTGGTATGATCCCGAAAATGTGATGCAGCTGCAGTACGGGGCGATTGGGGTATATTTTACCGATCAGGATGAAAATGTGGTGTGGATGAGTATTTCCGATGAGGAGAGCCGTGAAAAGTACGGGAAAAGTTCTGGCGAATTGAAGACCGTGCCATTGAACGTCTGACGGATTTGTATGAATTCTGGATGCCTTATGTGGACAGCACGACGGTCTATCCGGTGGACTGCGTATTCACCAGCAGGGAATTGGATGATATTGACTGGTATAAGGCGAATTTCGAAAGCGCCGTAGCAGAGCAGGAAGGCCTGTGGATAAGGGATGGCGGGCCAACGGATGAAGAGTGGGAGAATTATATTCAATATTTAAGGGATAAATGTGGTATGGATAAGCTGCTGGCGGTATATCAGGCGGCTTATGACAGATATACAGGGGCTGAGTAAACGGTTTTGTTTAGGGGGTTGCATTTGCCCTAAAGTTATGAAATAATTTTAGGCAGGGAAGAATCCAATCCGGACTGCTTGCCTTATGAAATTAAGAAATGTTACAATTAAATAAATTATTTTTAACTCGCTGCTCCTTCCTGCGGAATAAATCGGAAGACAGAGGATGGGGCTGTGTAATGGGTAAACCACGAAAAATATGAATCGAAGAAAGGTATGGGAATAGCTATGACGAGCCAGATTTTACGGGATGCGCGGAAATATGAAATGGAGATGGAAAGGAAAATAGCAGGTGAGCACAGGCCGGTATTTCATTTATCCTCCCGTGTGGGGTGGATGAATGACCCTAATGGATTTTCTTTTTATAAGGGGGAATACCATATGTTCTATCAGTATCACCCTTATAGCCCCTTCTGGGGCCCCATGCACTGGGGGCATGCTGTGAGCAGGGACTTGCTGCATTGGGAGCATTTGCCGGCAGCCCTGGCGCCGGATATGGAGTATGACAGGGATGGGTGTTTTTCGGGCAGCGCCGTGGTGCTTCCGGACGGAAGGCATCTGCTTATGTATACAGGAGTCTCCAAGGAAGTGCAGCCGGATGGCAGTACGAAAGAGGTACAGACACAGTGCCTTGCTGTCGGGGATGGGATGGACTACGAAAAATATGTGGGGAATCCGGTGTTGGATAAAGCTGCCCTTCCCGAGGGCGGAAGCAAATATGATTTCCGGGACCCTAAGCTTTGGAGAAAGCAGGATGGTTCTTATTTGTGTGTGACAGGGAATTGCACGGCAGCCCATGACGGGCAGATTCTCCTTTACAGCAGCCCGGATGGCTTCCGGTGGAAATATGAGAAAATTCTGGCGGCCAATCATGAGCGGTTCGGAAAAATGTGGGAATGCCCAGACTTCTTTGCCTTGGACGGGAAACAGGTTTTGATTACAAGCCCCCAGGATATGGTGCCTCAGGGATTTGAATACCATAACGGGAACGGTACGCTTTGCCTGATTGGTTCTTATGACGAAGCATCGAATACTTTTGTGGAAGAAAGCAATCAGTCTATTGACTACGGCATAGATTTTTATGCGCCCCAGACAGTGCTCGCCCCGGATGGGCGGCGGATTATGATTGGATGGATGCAGAATTGGGATACCTGTAACCTGCATGCCCCAGAGATAAGGTCATGGTTTGGCCAGATGAGCCTGCCCAGGGAACTTTCCGTCCAAAACGGCAGACTGTTCCAGCGGCCGGTCAGGGAACTGGAAGCTATGCGGGGGCAGGAAGTGAAATATGAAAACGTTGCTTTTACGGATATTATAAAACTAAAAGGCATACAGGGCCGTAAAATTGATATGGAACTCACCATACGCCCGGAGGATGAGCAAAATGTATACCGTAAATTTGCGGTACGATTTGCCCAGGATGACAAATATCAGACTTCTGTCAGCTTCCGCCCTTACGAATCCATAATAAAAGTGGACAGAAAGCATTCAGGCTCCAGACGGGCGATTATCCACCAACGCCGCTGCCTGGTAAGGGATGACAACGGAAGTGGAAACGGAAGGATTAAAATCAGGATTATCTTGGATAATTACAGCGCGGAGGTCTTTGTCAATGACGGGGAATATGTGCTTTCGGCTACCTTTTATACGGACCCCTCTGCGGATGGCATATCTTTCTTTGCGGACGGCAGGGTAGTTATGGATGTGGTGAAGTATGAGTTGGCGTAGGTGGAAGATAGGAGGTACAGGAATCAATTTTCATGGGTAGTGTGGCGGGCAGGAAATTATCTGTATTTTGTATGGAAAATTGTTTGGGGAAATATAAGTTTTGGAGTTGGCCGTTTGGCCAACTTTTTCCTGTCTTTACAAATTTCCATTTTTATCGTATACTATTCAAGATTGTTCTTGCAATACGGACAAATGTATTTGCATAAAAGACTGGAAGAAAATGTTAGAACGTATAAAAAATTACTTGCGGAATGGAGGAAGCAAATGGAAGCACTGACAGAAATACGCTGGCATGGCAGGGGAGGCCAGGGGGCGAAGACAGCGGCTCTTTTGTTGGCGGAAGCGGCATTTAATATAGGAAAGCATGTACAGGGATTTCCGGAATACGGACCGGAAAGGATGGGTGCGCCCATTACCGCCTATGACCGGATTAGCGATGGTGAAATCCGTGTACATTCCAATATATACGAACCGGATTATGTGGCGGTAGTTGACGATACTCTTTTACATACGGTGGACGTAACAAAAGGTTTGAAAACAACCGGCGGAATTTTAATCAACACCCAGAAGGAAAAGCAGGAAATCCTCCCGTTGCTCAATGGATATCAGGGGAAAATATATCTTCTGAACGCTTATCATGTGTGCATGGAAACGATGGGCCAATATTTCCCCAACACCCCTATGCTGGCGGCATTAGTGAAGATTTCCGGCGTCATCGGCACGGATGTTTTTTTAGGGGAAATGGAAAAATCGCTGGCGCATAAATTCGCAAAAAAACCGGAAGTGCTGGCCGGGAATATGGCAGCGCTGAAACTGGCTTTGACGGAGGTGGGGTAATGGAGTTGAAAGCAGCACAGATAAATGAGGAAACAAAATGGCAGGATTTGACGGAAGGGCTGAAAATTTTCGAGCCGGCCACCTCACGCCTGTTTGAGACGGGGGAATGGCGGACGCAGACGCCGGTATGGGAGGAAGAAAAGTGTAAACAATGTCTGCTCTGTGTACCCTATTGCCCGGACAGCTGTATTCCGGTAGAGAATAAAAAAAGAGACGGCTTTGATTTAGTGCATTGCAAAGGCTGCGGAATCTGCGAAAAAGCATGCCCTTTCGGGGCGATTTCGATGAAGGAGGGAAAATAGATGGCAATCAGAACCAGTATGTCAGGAAACGAAGCGACTGCATATGCGGTGCGCCAGATTAACCCGGATGTTATGCCGGCGTTCCCAATTACTCCTTCTACGGAAATCCCCCAGTTTGTATCCAATATGATAGCAAACGGGGAAATTGATACGGAATTTATCCCGGTGGAGAGCGAACACAGCTCTATGAGCGCGGCCATCGGGGCCAGCGCGGCCGGAGCCAGGACTCTGACGGCCACATCATCGGCGGGGCTTGCCCTGATGTGGGAAGTGGTATATGTGGCGGCCTCCAGCCGTCTGCCAATCGTAATGGCGGTGGTGAACAGGGGTCTGACAGGGCCTTTGAACATCAATGCGGAGCATTCCGACAGCATGGGGGCAAGGGATTCGGGCTGGATACAGATTTATGCGGAAAACAATCAGGAAGCTTATGATAATATGCTGCAGGCGTACCGGATTGCGGAGCATCGGGATGTGCATCTTCCCGTTATGATATGCCAGGATGGATTTATAACCAGCCATGCGGTGGAGAACATCAGCCTGCTGGAAGATGAACCGGTGAAAAAATTCGTGGGTGAATATTGTCCGGAGCATTATCTGTTAAATGAAAAGGAAGCGATGGCCGTAGGGCCTTATGCGGTTTCCAATTATTGTATGGAAGCAAAGAAGGCACAGGCGGAAGCGATGATACGTTCAAAGAAGGTTATCCTGGATGTGGCGGAGGAATTCGCGGCTATGTCGGGAAGGAACTATGGATTTTATGAGGCATACCGGATGGAGGATGCGGAATATGCGGCGGTAGCCATTGGCTCCGTGTCAGGAACGGCCAAAGATGCGGTGGACAGGCTAAGGGAAAAAGGGGTGAAAGCCGGATTTGTGAAGGTCCGGGTATTCCGTCCTTTTCCGGGGGAGGAACTGGCAAAGGAGTTACGGGGCTGTAAGGCGGTTGCTGTTATGGACCGGTGCGAAAGTTACAGTACGCAGGGAGGGCCTTTAGGGGCAGAACTGATGGCGGCTATGTACCAGGCGAAAGTGACGGCGGAAGCAGTGAATGTTGTTTATGGGCTTTCAGGCCGAGATGTTCGGGTGGAAGATATGGAAAAAGTGTATGGGGATTTGCGGGAAATGGCAAAAGAAGGGAAGATATTTGAACAGTATCCGTATCTTGGGCTGCGTGAGTAAGCAACAGTGTTGGGCTGTAAAGCGGCAGGCTGGGGGAAGATTCTGACAATATGTTTTGCCGGAATATTCAGCAAGTTTGTTGGTTTTGCATGTATCTGGCAGGAGAATGGGCGAAAGGAGCATGGTTAACATAGAGATGGATGTGAAATTTGATTTTAAGGAGATACAGGAAAGGGAAGAGCGGTTGGCGCCTGGGCATCGAATGTGTGCCGGGTGCGGCGGCACGATAGCAGTGAGGAATGTATTGAAGGCGCTGCATCCCGGGGATAGGGCAGTGGTAGGGAATGCTACGGGATGCCTGGAGGTGTCTACCTATATGTATCCTTACACGGCTTATGAAGACAGTTATATCCACAGCGCCTTTGAGAACGCGGGGGCTACCCTTTCAGGGGTGGAGGCGGCGTATAATGCGCTGAAGAAGAGGGGGAAAATAAAAGAGGAATATAAGTTCATTACTTTTGGCGGAGATGGGGGGACTTATGATATCGGGCTGCAGTCTCTATCCGGCGCTATGGAGCGGGGGCACGATATGGTGTATGTCTGCTATGACAATGGAGCCTATATGAATACCGGTACCCAGCGCTCTTCGGCCACGCCTTCTTTTGCGGATACTACCACAACGCCTGCGGGGAAAAAGTCGGCCGGGAAGCCCCAGGCCAGGAAGGATTTGGCGGCGGTTATGGCGGCCCATAATATCCCGTACGTGGGGCAGACGACTTTTATTGGGAATATGAAAGACTTGTATGTGAAATCGGAGAAGGCGATTTATACTCCGGGAGCCGCTTTCCTCAATGTCTTGGCGCCCTGCCCAAGGGGATGGCGGTATGATGCCCCGGAACTGATGAATATCTGCAAATCGGCGGTGGAAACCTGTTATTGGCCGCTGTTTGAAGTGGTGGATGGTAAATGGATTCTGAATTATGAGCCGAAGAAGAAGCTTCCGATTGAAGACTTTTTGAAAAGGCAGGGACGGTTCAAGCACTTGTTTAAGCCGGAAAATCAGGATTATATCGGTGTGTTTCAGGCAGAAGTGGACAGGAGATGGGAAGAGTTGAGAAAGAGGTGCGAATCTTATGGCGGCTAAATCTGTTACTATAATAGGCGGGGCGGATGGGCCTACATCCGTATTCTTAGCCGGAAAAATAGGCAGTGGATTCTGGATAGGAATTATTGTATCTGCCATCGCAATATTGCTTGTGACAGTCCTGCTGGCCGGGCTGTTCCGGCGGATTCTCAGGCTGGTGATCCGGTGGATGAAAAAGCGTTAAAATAAGGAACTGCCTGATGGTGGAAGAGTGAGAGGGGAAATGGCAAAAGGGGCAAATCAGAAATTAAAAATTTTGTATCTGATGAAGATATTATTGGAAAAAACGGACGAAGAACATAGCATTACGATGCAGGAAATCATAGATTCCCTGGAAGCCTACGGGATACAGGCGGAGCGGAAAAGCCTTTATGGAGATATCGAAAGCTTACGGCAGTATGGCCTGGATATCGTTGGCAGGCAGAAGGGGCGCACTTATTATTACTCGATAGGAAAGCGTCAATTCGAACTGGCAGAATTGAAACTGCTGGTGGATTCTGTCCAGTCTGCAAGGTTTATTACGGCTAAAAAGTCCAATGAACTGATAAAAAAGATAGAAAGTCTGGCCAGCAAATACGAAGCTTCATGGCTTCACCGTCAGGTCTATGTGGCGGAGCGCGTCAAAACAATGAACGAAAGCATTTACTATAACGTGGATATGATTCATGCTGCGATCGGGGCAAATTCTCAAATTACATTTCAATATTATCAATGGAATGTAGAAAAGAAGATGGAACTGAGAAGAAACGGCGCGCTTTATGAAATCAGCCCCTGGGCTCTTTCCTGGAGCAATGAAAATTATTATTTGATTGGGTTCGATGCAGGGGAAGATAAAATCAAGCATTTTCGGGTGGATAAGATGCTTCATATTGAAACAACGGGGGTTAAGCGGGAAGGCGAGGAATGTTTCCGCCGGTTCGATATGGCGGTTTATACCCGGAAAATGTTCGGGATGTTTGGCGGGGAAGAGGAGACGGTAAAGCTGGAATGCGAAAATTCTTTTGCCGGCGTGATGATAGACAGATTCGGCAAAGATGTAATTTTAATGAAGAAGGACGAGGAGCATTTTGCCGTCCATGTGAAGGTGGCGGTCAGCCGCCAATTCCTTTCCTGGGTGATAGGATTAGGGGAAGGCGCCAAAATTACAGGGCCGGAAAAGGTAATAGGGCAGATGAGGGAAGAGGCGGCCAGGCTGATGAGACAGTATGGGGGAATGTGAGTTGGCTGTGTTTCCGAAAAAAATTTTGGATTGGACTAGCCGTCCAATGACAATTGGGGATAAATAGGGTATGATATTCCTATAAGCAGAGCGAGGAGGTTGGGAAAATGGGCGGTCAGTTATTGGTAACACAAGCGTTGGATGAAAGAGAGCTGCTGATTCATAAGATTATGGATAAGATTAATGCTGCGAGTTTTGTAGATATGGCAAAGCATAATGAAGAGCGGACGGCAGGGAAGCGCCTTTCCAGGGAAGAATATGCGAAGCAGGCGCAAAGGGCTTTCCAGCAGATTATGGATTTGGTGGAGCGGTATCAGAAGATTGATGCGGCCATTGTAGCCTCCAATGCCAATACTAAGATTCAAACATCCTATGGGGAGTATACGGTGGCAGGAGCGATTTCTTTGAGAAACCGTTTGAAGGCAGTGAACGGATATGAAGGGAAAAGCTTTGAGAACAGCCTGTATGATAAGATGCAGGAAGAGTATGAAAGGTGCATCCAGTCCATGAATGCGAAGAACCGGCATCTGGACGATACGGCGGAAAGTATGAGGCTGAGCATTCTGGGAAAGGATGCAAGGACAAAAGAAACAAAGCCTTTAGCGGTAGTGGATGCATATGTTAAGGAAAATAAGGCGGAACTGGTGGACCCTTTGGGCATTGTGGAAAAGATGCAGCAGCTGAAGGAGCGTAAGGAGAAGCTGATTGCAGAACTGGAAACCCAGATTAAGGTGTCCAACGCCACTACGCATATAATATTAAACTGATTTGGTATGAAGGCCGGCTCGTTGCCTGGCATCAGCCAAGTATCAATACGCGCATTCCGTTTAGGGATAGTTGAAATGAAACAACAGTGAAAAATTAGATAACAGTAAAAAATCAGATAACAGTGAAAAATTAGATAACAGTAAAAAATCAGATAATAGTAAAAAATCAGATAACAATTGAAAATTGCAAAACAGTTGAAGAGAAGGCAGTGCCTGTAATGCGAAAATCTCAAACTCAGTTTCCCGGCAATGGGGTCATATTGCAAGGAGATATTCTGTAAAAGGAAAATCTTAAACTCATGAATCGTTTTTTGGTAGGGAACTTTTTGTGAATGGCAGTCAATAAACTTCTTTGTGTAAATGATAATAGTTCGTATATTACTTATTTTGCAGGCGTGGAGACACGCTGAAATCCATGAAGAGGGTTTGGCAATAAACTGACTGGCCTGAGGTTTACCCCATGGCTGCATTATAGGCACTTTTTTATAATATAGGATAATTACGCCACAGCGTTGTCAGTCACTAGGAATTGGCCGCTGGGCCAACTCTTTTTTAACCTTCTGGGATTAGGTCTTTTGATACTCTAACCCTTATAGCAAACTTCGAGGGGGAAAATATATATGGAGAATGCGAACCGCATATATCCTAACATTAATATGGAAAAAACAGGGCTTTTGCTGAGGGAAAAAGTCTCGGAGCAGGGGTATACAGTAAAGGATGTTCAGAAATATTTGGGGTTATCCTGTCCGCAGCCGATTTACCGATGGTTTAAAGGGAAGGTGCTTCCGACCTTGGACCATTTATTTATGCTGAGCCGGATGCTTGATGTGCATATGGAAGAACTGTTAGTATTGGAAATGGACGAAGAGCGGCAGGAGATAGAAGAAAACGTCTGTGTGATGCCCAATTATGATATAGAAAAGGGGTACGAAAAGAAGCCGGGGCAGTGTGCGCTCTTCAAGGAGAGAATGAAACGCCTGTCAGCCTATTGGAGCCGATTGCACAAGGGAGTGGCATAGGCGCTAGAAGGCAGCAATTCGATTTCCGAACTTATTCCCGCGGGGTATTTGATTTGCATAGATTTGGATGCGGAGGCGTTAAAAACACCCCCGTATACCAACGTACTGCCTTATAGGATTTCAGTTCACAAACCACATCTGCTCTTCCTTTGTAACTGCTCTTCTGGATAGAGTTATTTTGTTAAGGGAATCCCCTTTGCGATTTTCCGGTAAATTTTCCAAATGATAATAATTGGAAAGCTGAAAAGCAAATATAAAGTAGAAGCAATACCGGCAGCACCTCCGATAATAGCGATTAGTAAAAGTCCGATGTTCATAGTGAAAACCTCCATGTTGTATTAGATTCCAAGAGTCGATGCATTTAAAGAAGCATCAGTCCATACTCTATGTCTCTTATAGTATAGTAGGCGAAAAGGTATAGGAAAAGTGGCGTGAGGGTTTCTTAGCGCAATCTTAGCGTCAAGCCCCGGTCAGCATTCTTGACATATTTCCTTTTTTATGAGAATATAGTTTAGTAATGAACTGTTCGATGCAAAACAGTTTAAGAATAAACAATATAAAGCCAGCAGCTTCAAAAAACAAAAAGAGGTTTAAATTTGAAAACGCGCAGAAATGGGAATAAAAATGGATACCGAATTTGAAACATTGTTACATGGCCAGCAGTTTAAGAAGCTTTATGAAAAAAAGAGTAATCTTATGACAGAAAAATATGGACTACATAAGGTGGAAATAGAAGTATTGCTTTTTTTGAAAAAGGGCAGAGGAAATACGGCCCGTGATATAGCGGAAAATAAGTATTTTTCCAAGGCCCATATATCCCATGCCATTGACCACTTGACAGAATGCGGATATCTGGTAGGAGTGCCGGATGGACAGGACAGAAGATGCATTCATCTGATGCTGACACAGGAAGCAGAGCCAGTATGTCAGGAATTGCTGAAGATGCGGGAAAAGCTGATGGATATAGTTTTCAAAAATGTCACTGGAGAAGAGCGGGAAATGATGAGCCAGGTAGCCAGAAAGATTGCACGCAATATTGATGAAGAACTGACACGGGAGATAGTACAGTCTTGCATTGATTCTTAGTAAAGAAATGGAGGATTATAATGACAAAAAGCAGTAGAAGAGAGCAAATGGAAAAATATACAGCCAAATATGGTGATGTGTGTAAGCAAAATAATCATATAGAAACCAATTTGTATGAAGAATATGGTGTAAAAAGGGGGCTCAGGGATAAAAACGGGGAAGGGGTATTGGCAGGGCTTACCAATATTTCTGTTATAAAATCCCAGGAGATTGTGGATGGGAAAAGGGTTCCCTGCGAAGGCAGGCTGCTATACCGGGGATATGATATCATTGATTTGGTCAGTGGATTTGAACATAGCGCCAGATTTGGCTTTGAGGAAATTACATATCTTTTGTTGTTTGGTGATTTGCCGGACAAGGCCCATCTGAAAGAATTCAAGGGGATGCTGGCGATGCTGCGGACGCTTCCCACCAATTTTACGCGGGATGTAATTATGAAGGCATCCAGTAAGGACATTATGAGTTCCCTGACGAGGAGCGTGCTGACCCTGGCTTCCTATGATAAGCAGGCGGCGGATTTAAGCATTCCCAATGTCCTGCGGCAATGTATGATGTTGATTAGTGTGTTCCCCATGCTTTCCGTATACGGCTATCAGGCCTATAACCATTATGAAAGGGATGACAGCCTTTATATTCACAGGCCCGATGCCAGCCTGTCCACGGCGGAAAATATCCTTCGCCTGCTGCGCCCGGATATGAAATATTCGGAACTGGAGGCAAAGGTATTGGATATTGCCCTGGTGCTGCATATGGAGCATGGCGGCGGAAATAACTCCACTTTTACCACCCGTGTAGTCACTTCTTCCGGATCGGATACTTATTCGGTTATCGCGGCGGCGCTGTCTTCCCTGAAAGGGCCGAAACACGGCGGTGCGAATATCAAAGTAGTGGAAATGATGGCGAACATTAAAAAGAATGTGAAAGACGTCAATGACGAGGACAAAGTAAAAGATTACCTTGCCCGGATGCTAAATAAAGAAGTATTCGATAAAAGCGGCTTGATTTATGGGATGGGGCATGCGGTGTATTCCATTTCGGATCCAAGGGCCACTATTTTCAAGAGCTTTGTGGAAAGGCTGGCGTTGGACAAAGGACGTAAGGAGGATTTTAAGCTATATTCGATGATTGAGCGCCTTGCTCCCCAGGTGATAGCGGAAAAGCGGAATATTTATAAAGGCGTAAGTGCGAATGTGGATTTTTACAGTGGTTTTGTATACAGCATGTTGGATATACCGTTAGAACTTTATACTCCCATTTTTGCCATGGCCAGGATTGTGGGCTGGAGCGCACATCGCTTGGAGGAATTGATTAACGCGGACAAAATTATCCGCCCTGCCTATAAGAGCGTGATGATGGAGCGGGAATACAATGATATAGAGAAAAGGAAATGAGGTAAAATTCGAAACAGACGGATTCCATAACAGTGAAGCTGAAAGGCTGAACTGTTACGAATTTCGCTTCTGCAAAGCAGAGGAGAAATTGCTCCGCGAGAAGGGGTACTGGAAGAGAACTTGCGGAACTGGAAAACAGCAAGAGAACAGCCAGTGCCACGGAGAATTTCGCGTCTGCGAAGCAGAGGAGAAATTGCTCCGCGAGAAGGGGCACTGGAAGAGAACTTGCGGAACTGGAATAGAAAGGCGGGAGAGGAATTGAGGTTATACAGAACGAAGCTGCAGGAAAAATTGAATGAAGCGCTAAAAGCAGTGATTCCTATTATCGGCATTGTTCTCGTGCTTTGCTTTACAATTGCTCCTATATCCCCTAGCATACTGATGGCATTTTTGCTAGGGGCGGTGCTTTTGGTGGCGGGGATGATGTTTTTTACTCTGGGTGTGGAACTTTCTATGACGCCAATGGGTGAAAGGGTGGGAACTTGTATGACCCAATCGAGGAAGCTGTCGGTAATTATTTTACTGAGTTTTATCCTGGGGCTTGTAATTACCATATCGGAACCGGATTTACAGGTTTTGGCAGAGCAGGTGCCATCCATACCGAACCTTGTTCTTATTTTTGCGGTGGCCTTCGGAGTCGGGGTCTTTCTGGTAGTAGCGGTACTGCGTATGCTTTTTGGAATTCCTTTATCGTATATGCTTCTCTTTTTTTATGGGATTGCCATCGTGCTCGCTTTTTTGGTTTCCAAAGACTTTCTGGCTGTGGCCTTCGATGCGGGGGGCGTGACCACAGGCCCTATGACGGTTCCTTTTATCATCGCCCTTGGCGTTGGTATTGCGGCCATCCGAAACGATAAGCATGCTTCGGATGACAGTTTCGGTTTGGTATCGCTTTGTTCCATCGGCCCTATTCTGTCCGTACTTGTGCTGGGTCTGATTTACCATCCGGAAGGGGCATCCTATGTTCCCAAACAGATTCCGGATATCAATAGTTCCGTGGAATTATGGGGGATGTTTGCCGAAGGGTTTCCGGAATATATGTGGGAAATGGCGGTTTCCCTTTTCCCGATTCTGGCTTTTTTCGGTATTTTTCAACTGATTTTTAAGGGGATACAGAAACGTACTTTGATTAAAATAGGAATCGGCCTGGTTTATACTTACATAGGACTGTTCCTTTTCCTGACAGGGGTAAATGTGGGATTTATGCCAGCCGGTAATTATCTGGGGCAGGTGATTGCGTCCAACGCATTCCGGTGGATTATTGTTCCCGTCGGTATGCTTATCGGCTATTTTATCGTGTTGGCTGAGCCCGCAGTATATGTGTTAACGAAACAGGTAGAGGAGATTACTTCCGGTGCGGTGTCGGCAAAGTCCATGAGCATGAGCCTTTCTATCAGTGTGTCCATATCCTTAGGGCTGGCTATGATACGGGTGCTGACGGGAATTTCCATTATGTGGTTCATCATTCCAGGGTATGGGATTGCCCTTATTCTGTCCTTTATCGTGCCGAAAATATTTACGGCGATTGCTTTTGACTCCGGCGGTGTGGCCTCCGGGCCAATGACAGCGACCTTTCTTCTGCCTTTTGCCATGGGGGCATGCAATAGTGTGGGCGGAAATATTGTAACGGATGCCTTTGGCGTGGTTGCCATGGTCGCTATGACCCCGTTAATTACCATACAGATATTGGGGCTTGTGTATCGGATACGCTCGGCCAAAGCTGTTCCCGCATTACAGCCTGCAGTGGTGGGTTTTCAGGAAGCATTTGATTTGCTTGGGGATGACGATATTATAGAGTTGTAGAAACTGAACTGGGTTATGCGCTGAAATGCCGCGCAGAAATGAGGGCGGGATTGAAAATTTACAATCCTAAGTTTGTGTCTGCGCTGTATCCACAAGCTTGACATGCGTAAAGTTCCGTCAATGCCGGGCCGCAAAAGCCGCGCAGAAATGGGGTAAAGATTGAAAATTGAAAATTTTCAATCTGGAGATTAGTGCTGCGCAAGTTTGCGTTTCGCACTAAAGTCTCCGGGCTTTGGAAAGGAGCATGGTTATAAAGATGAGTAAAGTATATATGATGATAACAATCACAAATAGGAGTATCGGTTCCAAAATGCTGTCGTTTTATAAAGAAAATGATTTGTCAGTTATTTTAAGCACTTTGGGGGCAGGAACAGCAAACAGCGATGTGCTGGACTATTTCGGGCTGGAAGCTACGGAAAAGGCGGTAATGGCTGCCGTAGTGACCAGGGAAATGTGGCGCCTCCTGAAGAAGGGGCTGCAGAAAAAAATGCATATCGATGTGCCGGGAACAGGAATTGCATTTATAATTCCGTTTTCCAGTATTGGGGGAAAGAAGGCTCTCCAGTTTCTGACGGATGGACAGAATTTTGAAAAAGAGGAGGAAACCGTGTTGAAGGAGACAGAATACGAATTAATCATAGTCATCTTGAATCAGGGGTACAGCAATATCGTTATGGATGCGGCCAGGGAAAAAGGGGCAGGAGGCGGTACGGTGATTCATGCCAAGGGAACCGGAATGGAAAAAGCGGAACAATTCCTGGGCGTGTCGATCGCCGCGGAGAAGGAAATGATATTTATTGTTACCAAATCAAAGGGGAAAAATGAAATTATGAAGGCAATCATGGAGCAGGCTGGAATGAACAGCAAAGCCAAATCCATTGTCTTTTCCCTTCCGGTAACCAGTACGGCAGGCTTAAGGCTTCAGGAAGAGGAGCCTGCCGAAGAAATATAGACAGGCTGGCATGGAAATATGGTCAGAAAGGGCCTGGAGGGGAGATATAAAAAGTGTCGGCCAGGAGAAGCCAGTTCGCCCGGAACAGGTTCATAATCTGCCAGTATCCGGCGCCTCGTAACCGGTAATCCTGAATCAGGGAAAATTTTTCCTTTAGGCTGCGTACGTCTTCAAACCAGACTTCGTGCTGTATGCCGTCCTGTTCGTAGGTGAAGTGGGGCGACATGGATACCTGGTCGAATTCAATGACGGCATTATGCGCAATGGCGATTTCTATGGCTTGGGTATTGCTGATGGTACGGGCGGCTGTTTTGCCTCTTTCATAAGGAAGGGGCCAGTCATAACCGTAATTGGGAATCCCCAGATTTATTTTTTCTGCGGGGATACGGGTAAGGGCATATTCCACTACTTCCCGCACCTTGTGAATAGGGGCGACGGCCATTGGCGGCCCATAAGTATATCCCCACTCGTAGGTCATAAGCAGCACGTGGTTGGCGGCTTCGCCCAGAAGCCGGTAGTCCTTTCCGCCATAGAGAAGCCCTGGCTGGTCATCGGAGGTTTTGGGTGCAAGAGCCACGGATACAGGATAACCGGCCTTATTGGCGGCAATGCGTACTCTTTCTACAAACTGGGAAAAAGCTATTTTGTCTTCGGCCAGAATATACTCAAAATCAATATCTATTCCCCCATAATTTTTCCCGGACATAGTTCCCAGCAAGTTATCAATTAGGTTTTCCTGTATAGAAGGACTATTGACAAGAACATTAATTAAATAATTACTGAACTGACCGTCTTTTCCAAAAGGCGTTAGGGTAAGGATAGGGCGTGTATTGTTCATAAGGGCAAGTTCAATCATCCATGTATCGTCCAGGGATGGCGGGATTAATTCCCCTTCCGTGGTAAAACCATAGGAAAAAACAAATAAATCTGTAAGATAAGGGAGAGTTTCTGTAAGCGTGAAACGCCGGATAAAGGGATAGGCATAGCCGCCGGACATCACAGTTCTTTTTTCCGCATCATTGTTCCCGTTATTTGCATTTACTGTAAGCAGCAGCGCCTGCCCTATTGCCAGCCGGTAGGGATAGGATAGCTGGTTATTGTAAATAATGGAATCTGTACCAATATCATAATAAGAGGCAATGGAGTCAATGGTATCTCCTGGTTGAACCACATATATTATCATAGAATTTTCGCTCCTTTGCCTGACATGCCGGAAAAGTTTGGGAATCAATCAAGGTATGGCCTGAATGATTGGAGATGGGGCGTGGGCAAAGATTACTGTTTTGTATATTATTGTATGCGGCATCCTTGGCAATTGATTGCATTTTATCCAATAATTTGCTATGATACACATAGTATAGTTTTCGGATAAAAATATAAGGAACGGAAAGATTATGTGGGCGCAGCCTCTGCAAGCCGGATATGTCCCAAGGTTTTGTCTGCGCAGTATCCACAAACTTAACAGGCGCAAAAAGCTGCGCAGAAATGAGGTAAAGAATGAACTACGAGGAAGCGTATGGAAAGCTGGAGAAATATGGCCAGCTGCATGTGCTGAAGTATTATGAGGAATTGCCGGAGGAAAAGAGGGAAGCGCTGCTTGGCCAGATAGCAGAACTCGATTTTGAGGTGTTGAAATACTGTAAGGAAAATACCACCAATGAAAAGGGGAAAATCGCACCTCTGGCAGCCATGCAGATGCCGGAAATTGAAAAGCACAAAGAGGAGTACACAGCGGCCGGAATCGAGGAGATACGTAAGGGAAGAATCGGCGCTGTTCTTCTGGCAGGAGGAATGGGAACCAGGCTGGGATCTGAGTGCCCTAAGGGAATGTTCGATATCGGGATGACAAAGCCGGTCTATATTTTCCAAAGAATCATAGAGAACATGCTGGATGTGGTGAGGCAGGCTGGGGCATGGGTACACTTATTCGTTATGACCAGCGACAAAAATCACGATACGACGGTAAAATTTTTTGAAGAAAAAGGTTATTTTGGCTATAGCAAAGACTATGTAAGTTTTTTTGTTCAAGATGTGGTTCCGGCATCGGATTATGACGGAAAAGTGTATATGGAAGAAAAGTGGAAAATTTCCACTTCCCCTAATGGGAACGGCGGATGGTTTTCTTCTATGAGTAAATGCGGGCTTCTGGACATTGTGAGGGAAGGGGATATTGAATGGCTGAATGTATTTGCCGTAGACAATGTATTACAGCGCATTGCAGACCCCTGCTTTATTGGAGCCACCTTGGTTAACGGATGTGTGGCGGGAGCAAAAGTAGTCAGGAAGAACAGCCCGGATGAGAGGGTGGGGGCTCTTTGCCTGGAAGACGGCAGGCCATCTATTGTAGAATATTATGAATTGACCAACGAAATGAAAGAGGCAAAAAATGCAGACGGAAGCCCCGCCTATGATTTTGGCGTAATACTCAATTATATTTTTAAGACACAGGAATTGGAAGATGTCATGGACAGGCAGCTGCCTCTTCATGTGGTGGAAAAACAGATTCCCTATATGGATGAAGAAGGAAATCATATAGAACCAGAAGCGCCAAACGGCTATAAATATGAAACCCTGGTGCTGGATATGATACATCAGGTGGATAACTGCCTTGCCTATGAAGTGGACAGGAACAGGGAATTTGCCCCTATCAAAAATGCTGCCGGAATTGATTCTGTAGAAACGGCCAGAGAACTATGCAGGATGAACGGAATAGAACTTTGAGCCACGAGGAACAGCAGATAACATTTTGACAGCCATGTATAACATTATCGTATTGAAAAAAATAAGTATAGGAGTAGACTAAGGATAGGTATGGAGCAGTTCAATTATCCTGTCTGGTACAGGCATCCGGACTGTTAAGAAATTTAAGTTTTACAAATGGATTGTTGATGCCGTCATAGGCGGCATAAGGGGAAGATTGAAAATTCTCAATCCCGGGTTTGTGTCTGCGCGGCATTCACGAACCTGGCATGCACAAAAAGCCGCGCAGAAATGAGGAGAAAAATGGCAATTTTAGTAACAGGTGGAGCGGGGTATATAGGAAGCCATACGGTGGTGGAATTACAGAATGCAGGTTATGATGTGGTGGTTCTGGATAATCTGAGCAATTCCAGCGAGAAGTCATTGGAACGGGTGGAGAAAATTACCGGAAAGGCGGTTCCATTTTATAAGGCAGATATTCTGGACAGGGAAGCTCTGGAAAGTGTTTTTGAAAAAGAGAAAATTGATTCCTGTATCCATTTTGCAGGGCTTAAAGCAGTGGGGGAATCGGTTGCTAAGCCTTGGGAATACTATGAGAATAATATAGCAGGAACGCTGACGCTGGTGGATGTGATGAGGAAACACGGGGTAAAGAACATCATTTTCTCTTCCTCGGCAACGGTATATGGAGATCCGGCAATGATTCCGATTACAGAGGAATGCCCCAAAGGTCAGTGTACAAATCCATACGGCTGGACAAAATCCATGTTAGAGCAGATTTTGATGGATATTCAGAAAGCGGATCCGGAATGGAACATAATTCTTCTGCGTTACTTTAACCCTATCGGAGCGCATAAGAGCGGTACCATTGGGGAGAACCCGAACGGTATTCCTAATAACCTGATGCCTTACATCACCCAGGTGGCAGTAGGTAAGCTGAAGGAACTGGGCGTTTTTGGGGATGATTATGACACGCCGGACGGAACAGGAGTAAGGGATTACATCCATGTGGTAGATTTGGCCAAAGGCCATGTTAAGGCGCTGAAGAAGATTGAAGAAAAAGCGGGGCTTTGCATTTATAACCTTGGTACAGGCACAGGATACAGTGTCCTGGATATTGTGAAAAACTTTGAAGCGGCTACTGGGGTTAAAATCCCTTATACGATTAAGCCCAGAAGGCCAGGGGATATTGCAACCTGCTATTCGGATGCGGCTAAGGCAGAGGAAGAGTTAGGCTGGGTGGCTGAGAACGGGATTAAAGAGATGTGCGAAGATTCCTGGAGATGGCAGAGCAATAATCCTAATGGATATGAGGAATAATTTATTGTTTCACCAGTGCAGCGAAATTTTGTAAAGAGCTGGCCGTTAGGGCGGCACTCATAAGACAGTATTGGAAATGTTTTCGGGGAACGGCGTAGCTTGTGGACTATGCCGTTTCTCCATTTTGCCGGTCATTCAGTAAAGACGTGGGGAGTATTCCCGCAAGGTCATAAGAAATGTCAATCTGCTGTTCCCTATGCCCCTTTGACTTATCCGGCGCGTGAACGTGCACCGCCTTTACCATATCGTTTAAAACAGAGGGCGTTAATTCGTCCAAGTCAAGATATTTCCGTACTTTGCTGATAAACCTGTCAATGTTCTCTGTTTGTTCTTCTTGTTCGTTAATTTCTTCGTTCAATCGCAACAGCTTTTCCCGCAGTTCTTCCTGCTCCTGTTCGTAATCGTCGGAGAGCATTTGAAATCTGCTGTCAGATAGTTTCCCGTTGGCGTTGCCCTCATAAATTGTTGTTAATTGCGCAGGGGTATGTCTTCCTGAAAAGGTCAGAATGGAAGTTCCTCTTCCGCTGTCAGTGGTTCAGGATATTTATAACGCAGGTACGCATACAGCAGCCCTCTCTCTTTCAGAAAATCTATGAGAGTGAGGATCTCACAGCCCAGAAAGGTCTGTGCATCCCGGAGGTACTTTTTTGTCTCCTCAAAAGAGCCATGGTCAGAGCGTCTGTCTGTATAAAAGTTAAACAGCTCCCTGTCCGAAGGCTCCCGTAAATCGAGAGGTTCCCTGACGGTGACCCACCGTGCCGCCCGATGCCATTCGATGAAGCCAAAAAAGGTACCATCTTCATGGATGGCCTGTTCCGGGTTCTCATAGGGGCTGTTTCCAGCTCCCACCCAGGAACGCAGTTCCCCAAGTTCCAGCCAGCCAAGTGTCCCGGCATAGGCATCCTCCACCGCCTTAAGTTCCCGCTGCAGGGCTTTCCTTTTTATCTTATCCATAAGCGGCCCCCTATCCCAGTTCACAGTCGTTTATGGCCTGCATGACTGTGTCGGCATCCACCAGATCCAGCTTTTTTGCATCTGCACACAGCAGGCTCGGGCAGCAGAGGCGGTTAAGCACACGGGGCGTGCCGTCCGAAGCGTTCAGGATGGCCTCGGTGGCTCCTTCATCAAAGACGGCGTGGCTGCATCCCGCCCCGTCAAGCTTTGCCCGGATGAAAGCCCTCCCCTCATCTTTCGTCATGCCCTCCATGTGGAAGTTCATCACGAGCCTCTGGCGCAGGGGCTCGTGGACGGACAGGCGCAGGGTATTGTTCAGCTGCCCCAGGCCGCACAAAAGGACCACGGCCCGGTCCCTGGAATCCATCTCGAAGTTAAACAGGAGTTTTAAGTCATTCAGGATTGCATTGCCTATATAATTCGCTTCATCAATAATGATGACGGGGGTCTTTTTCTTCTCCAGGCACAGCCGGCTGACTTCCCCCTGTATGGAACGGAAGTTATCCGGCTTGCGGAAGGAGGGCTGCCCGCCCAGGGATTCCACGAGGCTGCGGTAGAAATCCGAAACGGTGAGCGTGGAGAGGCAGGAATAGACCACCTTGTAGAGGGAAGGGTTCAGTGCTGCCGCCCAGTTTCTCACGGCAGTGGCCTTGCCCCGCCCCGGCCCGCCCGTGAGCAGGCCGAAGCCCTTTGTCTTAGCCAGGTAGGAAAGGCGGAAGAGGGCCTCCCGGTACTGGGCCGCCTCCACCAGGATCTCTTTGGAATTCTTCAGGAAAGGGTTGAATTCCAGCCCAAAACGCGGAACCTCCATGGAATGTCTTTTTTCCATTTATCCCCCACCCCCTTCGGAAAGGAGGGGTTTTTCCCGCTTCACGGAAGCGTTCCCCTGATTGTTCAAGAGCCTTACCGGGAGCAGGGTGCCGTCCGCCTCTGCCACATAGACCTCATCCATGCCCGGGGAGCAGCGCAGCCGTATCCTCTGCCTGGCAAAGCGCATGTCCACCTCATACTCCACGTTCCCGATGGTGACCACACTGTCTGCGGATACCCTGCGCTCCAGTTCCAGGAGGAAATCCGTTTTCATCTTTTCTTCCGGGAGATGGCGTACCTTTTCCGGCTCGGAGAAGGAACGTTCCTGAGGGGTGCTCCCCTTAAGGGAGGAATGGGCGGAAAGGTTGCAGCCTCGGACGTAGGCGCACAGGCTTCCGGAAAGGGCCTCCAGGGAAGGGAAATCCCGCATATCCAGGGAGGCCATCCACTGGTCCTTCATGGTCCGGAACCATCTCTCTACCTTGGCCTTGGCTGTCGGGGTATAGGGTTTGCAGTAATTAATGGTGGTTCCGATGCGGGCAGCCAGCAGTTCCATCTGTTTGTTCTTATAGGCGCTGCCGTTATCGAAATTGAACATCCTGGGCACGCCGTACTTTGCCACAGCGCTTTTCATCACTGACATGAGGTTTACGAAGGTATCCTCGAAGAACACCCCTGCCCCGGTGACAAGGCGTCTTGCGTCATCGATCAGGGCGATCACATATACCCTGCGTTTCCTGCCGTCTGCTGTCCTGAGGTACGGCCCGGCGCTGGAATCCCCGCACCAGACTTCGTTCACATGGGGGCGTTCATAGCGCCGCATATCCTGGACGGGCGTACTTCCTGCTTCCAGGGCGAGCCGGTTCACATACCTGTTCACAGTGGACTCGGAGACTTCGCCGCCTTTTATGCTGCCGTCCTCCTTTAACTGCCGGAAAATGGCGGCTGCACCCATGCGGGGATAGCGCCCTTTCAGATATGAGATTTTTTCTTTCAGGTCATCGTCCAGCTTTCTGGATCTGCCGCAGTCGTTCCTCCCGGCAGGAAGCAGGGCGTCAAATCCCCCTTTCTGGTAGGTGAAATACCATTTGTAGAGTGTTTTGGGTGCATAATCCCTGACCTCCCCGTCCGGATGCAGCAGTCCTTTTTGTGATGTTTTCTTCAGATAGTCCGCCAGATTCCGGTACCCTTCCGGCAGGCCGGGGATGAGCGGGGCGATGGCCGAATAGCGCATCAGCGCGATGGCATGTCTGTATTCCTGTTCCATTGATCTGAAACCTCCTTATGTTTTTATGTCATCATAAGGGAAAGGGGCGTGGGAGTCACCCAAAGTTATGTAGGCGGCACAAAGAGGAGGTTCCTGGTATTTTTTATCTGCATGGACTGGCGTCCGAAAAGGCGGATGCAGGGCTTAGTGAGGGCATGGGCGGGGGACAGCGGGAGGCTTTCGCTTAAGAGACGCTGCCGCCAGAAACGGATATATAAGGACAGGATGTAAAAGACCTGGCTGGGAGAGAGTTCCGGGTTCATATCCATCACCTCCCTGCCGTCCCTCCCATCTTCAAAGGAAGAAGCTATGGCGGCGTGGTCCGTGAGGGGGACCTGGGGGTAGGGGACGATGCCGGAGGGAAGGAGGGCATGGGTGGCATTGCAGAGGCTGCACTGCACCCTGCGTATGACAAGGGGGATCTTTCCCAGTGCTGTTTTTATGGAGCGGGTATAGGCCCCGTGCCCTGCGAGGCAGCCGCAGTGGCCGCAGGGGCACTCCAGCTGGCAGATCTGGATGGAATCCATGGCATCATCATAAAATTCCTGTGAAATTTCGTTGCATTCTTCTGTGATTACTGTTATCATATCCTTGTCTGTGGCGGAACCGTCCGCCATGGTGTGGGTAAGGACAGGGACACAAACTTTGGTCGGTGAGGGTTCCTGTCCTTTTTTCTGCGTATCAGATAAAAGGATAGCACAAAAGGTATGGAGATGAAATAATCTGACGGAAAATATATCAGATTAAAATATCCCATACCTTATTTAATTTGGAGAAAAACTGAGGATTTTGGTTCAGATAAACTAACGAATAACAATCAAGCATCAGCAGTTTCCATTCAAGGTCTGCCCGTGCGAAGCGGTCAACCTCCACCTTCTGTATGCTGCCCGTGTTCATGCTGTCACCGAGCAAAGCACGAAGCACCCTGCCGATGCGTGACTTGCCCTCCCCGCCTTTGCCTATGACAATCATCATTTTCTGCCCCTTTGTCGTGGGCTGCAGCACATATCCCATAAATTCCTGCAAAGTGATGATGTCCTCCGGCTCCAATAACTGCCCTACAAAGGAAAGCCACTGTGACGGCTCAGGCGCATCCGGCGCATACCGCACCGGAAGCCTGTTCATGCAGAACTCTTTCTGTGCGGAAAAATCCCCCGACAGGAAATAGGTTCCGTTCGCCACATGGATACGGTCTGTCTGGTAGGGTATCGGCGGGGAGTAGCACCTGATCCGCAGCGCATCCAGGAGCGTTGTCGCCTTTTTTGCGATGCCTGATGTGACATAAGGCGCAATCTTGTAGTATATCTCCGCTTTAATCTGCTCCGCATCACCGATTGCCCCGTTTACGTCAAAAAAAGTGCCGTGTATGCACTTCATAGGGTGCCCTGCGAGGAAATCCTCA
>BLLT01000012.1 GCA_011958945.1 Lachnospiraceae bacterium
GTCATAGACAAAGCCGTACCCCAATTCTTTTACAAATGGGGTATGAATAGGGTATAATACCTGTTATTTGACATTTTAGAGAAATTTTAGAACCCGCAAAGCCGCATAAATACTGGATTTGCAAAAATTTACTGAAAATATTAGCACTCACCTATTGACTCTGCTAACAACTGGTGTTATAGTTCATATAGAACAAAAATAAAGAGCAGTATAGCCGGATATACTTTAAATGAAGCATTGGCGTAATGCGGTTCATTTGTATAAACGACGGAGAGGAGTGCTTATGAATATATCGAAATTTACACAGAAATCCATGCAGGCGGTGGAGCAGTGCGAAAAGCTGGCTTATGAATATGGAAACCAGGAAATTGAGCAGGAGCATCTTTTATACGGTCTGCTGACCATTGAAGACAGTCTGATTTTGAAGCTCATTGAGAAAATGGAGATTCAAAAGGAGCATTTTTTAAACCGGGCACAAGCGGCATTACAGAAGCGGGTGAAGGTACAAGGCGGCAGGGTCTATGTTGGGAAGGACTTGAATCAGGCGTTGATTCATGCGGAGGATGAGGCAAAGCAGTTAGGCGATGAATATGTATCGGTGGAACATTTATTCCTCGCCATGTTAAAACACCCCAATAAAGAAATCAAAGAGATTTTCCGCGAGTATGGTATCACCAGGGAGCGGTTTCTTCAGGCACTGTCTACAGTAAGAGGGAATCAAAGGGTTACCTCCGACAATCCGGAAGCCACTTATGATACATTGGAAAAATATGGACAGGAACTGGTGGAAAAAGCCAGAAGCCAGAAGTTGGACCCGGTTATTGGAAGGGATAGCGAGATAAGGAATATTATCCGTATCTTGTCCAGAAAGACAAAAAATAACCCAGTGCTTATCGGGGAGCCGGGCGTGGGGAAGACCGCGGTGGTGGAAGGCCTTGCCCAGCGTATTGTGCGGGGGGATGTGCCGCAGGGGTTAAAGGATAAAAAGATTTTTGCTCTGGATATGGGGGCGCTTGTAGCAGGTGCCAAGTACCGGGGTGAGTTTGAAGAGCGGTTAAAAGCGGTTCTGGAAGATGTGAAAAATAGCGATGGGCAGATTATTCTCTTTATTGACGAACTGCACACCATCGTAGGGGCGGGTAAAACGGACGGCGCCCTGGATGCGGGAAATATGCTCAAACCGATGTTGGCAAGGGGCGAACTGCATTGTATCGGCGCCACCACATTGGATGAATACAGGCAGTATATCGAAAAGGATGCGGCGTTGGAGCGGCGTTTTCAGCCGGTAATGGTGGAAGAACCTACGGTGGAGGATACCATTTCCATTTTGCGCGGGTTAAAGGAGCGGTATGAAGTCTACCATGGCGTAAAAATTATGGATAATGCGCTGGTGAGCGCGGCAATTTTATCTCATCGCTATATATCCGACCGTTTCCTGCCGGATAAGGCTATCGACCTGGTGGATGAGGCCTGTGCGCTGATAAAGACGGAGTTGGACTCCATGCCTACGGAACTGGATGAACTGCAGCGGAAGATTATGCAGATGGAGATAGAGGAAGCTGCGCTGAAAAAGGAGGATGACAGAATCAGCCAGGAACGGCTGGGGAGCCTGCAGAAGGAACTGGCGGAATGGAAAGAAGAATTTAACAACCGGAAGGCACAGTGGGATAACGAAAAAGCTTCGGTAGACAGGCTTTCCAAGCTTCGGGAACAGATTGAAGCGATGAACGGCGAAATTCAGGTGGCCCAGAGGGAGGGGAATCTGGAAAAGGCGGCGGAATTAAGCTACGGAAAGCTGCCTGCCTTAAAAAAGCAGTTGGAGATAGAAGAGGACAAAGTGAAAAGTGAGGATTTATCCCTGGTTCATGAGAGCGTGAGCGATGAGGAGATTGCAAAGATTATCTCCCGCTGGACAGGTATTCCTGTGGCTAAACTGACGGAAAGCGAGAGGAATAAGACGCTGCATCTGGACGAGGAACTGCATAAACGCGTCATTGGCCAGGAAGAAGGGGTGACGAAGGTGACGGAGGCTATTATCCGTTCCAAGGCAGGCATCAAAGACCCGGCCAAGCCCATTGGTTCCTTCTTATTCTTAGGCCCTACCGGTGTGGGGAAGACGGAACTGGCCAAGGCTCTGGCAGCATCTTTGTTCGATGATGAAAACAATATGGTGCGCATTGATATGAGCGAATATATGGAGAAGTATTCCGTATCCCGGCTGATCGGGGCGCCTCCAGGATATGTGGGCTATGAAGAAGGAGGGCAGCTGACGGAGGCTGTGAGAAGGAAACCTTATTCGGTAGTGCTTTTTGATGAAATCGAAAAAGCCCATCCGGATGTGTTCAATGTGCTTTTGCAGGTTTTGGATGACGGGCGGATTACCGATTCCCAGGGGCGTACCGTGGATTTTAAAAATACAATCCTGATTATGACTTCCAATATCGGCGCCGGCTATCTTTTGGAAGGGATTGGGGAAGACGGCAGTATCAGCAGCGAAGCCGAAGGGATGGTAATGAACGAACTGCGGGCCCATTTCCGTCCGGAATTTTTAAACAGGCTGGATGAGACAATCCTCTTTAAACCGTTGACGAAAGCGGATATAGGGGGTATCGTCCATCTGATTGTGAAGGATTTGAACGAACGTCTGGCGGATAGGGAACTGGCTATTGAGGTTTCGCCGGAAGCGGAATCCTTTATCGTTGAAAATGCCTATGATCCGGTATATGGTGCAAGGCCTTTAAAACGGTATATCCAGAAGCACGTGGAGACGTTGGCGGCAAAGCTGATTCTGGCCGATGGGGTTAAGGCGCAGGAAACGATAGTGATTTCCTTAAAAGACGGTAAATTGGCGGCAGAATGTTATTGACAGACACATACCGGAGGAATTAAACTGGAAGGAGAGAACGCAGATGATACCGAAAGATCCTGTGATGTTGTTAAGTTTTGTGAATTTGAAGTTAAGGGATTATTATAGCAGTTTTGATAGTATGTGTGAAGACATGGATATTGCCAGGGAAGAGGTAGAAGAAAAGCTGGCATCCATAGACTATCATTATGATGGGGAGAAGAACCAATTTGTCTGAACGGATTAAGATAACGGTTATAGAAGAAGCGGATAGGGATGCGGCAGAAAGTGTGCTGTTCCATGACACGGAAAAGACATTGCTTCATACATTGAGGGAAGGTGGTATTATGCCGCCTTCCCTTTGTGGCAGTATAGGGAAATGCGGCAGATGCCAGGTGCGGTTTTGGGAACAGGCGCCGCTCCCTTCCCAGACGGACAGGGCGATGATTGCCCCGGATAAGCTAAGGGAAGGATATCGCCTGGCATGTATGGCACGGCCAAAGAAGGCATGCAGAGTGGAGATTGCCTTCGAGAAGGAAAAGGGAATCGATGTAGTGGTGAAAAGCAGTGTGAAAGGGGAGAGGCTGGATAGAGGGGGAGTGGAGAATGGAGGCCAGGAATGGCAGAATGCCGGCAACAATATTCGAGGAAAGGTGTGTGAGAAATGTTATGACGGGAAAGCCGCTGCAGGAGTAGGAACGGCGGTGGCAGTGGATATCGGAACCACTACGATAGCCATGCAGCTGATAGAAACAGAATCCGGACAGGTTTTGGACACTCATACATGCTTGAACCCGCAGAGGAGTTATGGGGCGGATGTGATTTCCCGTATTCAGGCTGGGGCCGGGGGGGAAGGAGAGCGGCTGAAGCGGATGGTCAGGGAGGCATTGGCCCATGGAATAGGGCAGATGGTTAAAAGGTCAGCAAAGCCAAAACTCATGATAATCTCAGCCAATACGGTGATGGAACATTTATTCATGGGATATCCGGTGGAGTCTTTGGGAAAAAGTCCCTTTCTGCCGGTGAATATAAAAACCGTGACGATGGATTATCTGGGTATTCCGACCGTATTGCTCCCGGGAATATCGGCCTTTGTAGGAGGGGATATTGTATCCGGCCTGTATGCCTGCGGTTTGTGTCCGTCTGCGGAAAAGGAATCCGGGATCTGGCTGTTCCTGGATTTGGGAACCAATGCGGAAATGGTGATAGGAAAAGGCAGTCGGCTCATTTGCACGGCAGCGGCAGCCGGACCTGCTTTTGAGGGCAAGGGAAAGCGGGGGGGGAGAGGTTCGGAGCGAATCGAAGCCATTGCATCTGTGTTGGAAAAGGGGATTGTTGATAAGACAGGGTTGTTGAAGGAGCCTTATTTTGAGAACGGCATCGAAGCGGAACTGGAAAATAAGAAGGAAAAAATATGGATTTGCCAGGAGGATATCAGGGATATCCAGATGGCCAAGGCCGCAGTGCGGGCCGGAATATATTTTCTGATGAAAAGGATGGGGATAAGGGACGTCGACGAAATAGGACAGGTATATGTGGCAGGGGGATTTGGCTTTTATTTAAAGAGGAAGGCGGCTGTGGAAATCGGCCTGCTCCCGGCCAAGCTGGAGGAAAAGATAGAAGTGGTGGGAAACACCTCCCTGGCGGGGGCGAAGAGCCTTTTGGCGGATATCGGTTCAATGGATACAGGGTATATTTTGAATAGAGGGGAAGCGGTTGGGATGGCCGATCTGACCGGAAGGGAAAAAATACCAGGCATGGAAGCTGTGTTTGAATTGGAAAAGGCTGTCCGGAATGCGGAAGTCTTTCAGCTGGCGAAGGAGCCTTTCTTTCAAGAAAAATATATAGAGTATATGAATTTCTAAAGACATTAACGGGAAATAAACCCCTCAGGCGGCATGGAGGGAAACTGTTACAAGATTGTGCCTGAGCGGCATCCGAAAAATTGACATGCGCAAAAATGCGCAGAAATGGGGTGAAGGATGAGAAAATGGCTGGAATCTATTTCGGGGAAAGAATTAAAGCTTTTTAGTATTTTTACAATAATCCTATTATTTATAGCTGCCGTTACAACAGCGTTTGCTACGCGGAATCCTATGGGGCTGATAAATGGTATGAAATTGATTGTTATATCCCGGGATGCCCTGATTACGGATTATTTTGAACTGACTGGTTATGGCGCGGCATTGCTTAACGGCGCATTGGTATTGGGAATCAGTACTTTTCTGATTATCAGACAGAAAATACCGTTTACCGGCCCGACGATGGCAGCTCTTTTTATCAATGCAGGATATGCATTTTGGGGGAAAAACCCGGTGAACATTATTCCTGTGATTTTGGGAACTGCCCTTTATGCCAGGATACATAATTCAAAATTGAGCCGTTACATATATACCGCATTGTTCGGTACGTGCCTGGCCCCGCTGCTCACCGAACTGGTATATTTGTTCCCTTTCAGCTGGCAGATAAATCTGGTGTGTGCGGTGCTGGCCGGGGTTCTGATAGGCTTTGTACTGCCGCCTTTGTCCATGCACACGGCATCTATGCATATGGGCTATAATCTGTTTAATGTGGGATTTTCCGGAGGGATACTGGCTTTTGCGGTAGTATGCCTGCTGCGTTCTTTCGGGATGGAAAGCGAATCCGTATTGGTATGGAAAGAAGGGCAAAACCGGATAGTGGGAATCGTATTGTTTTTATATTTTCTGTCGGCAGTCATCTTTGGTTTTCTTGTCAGCGGCAGGAGGCTGGACGGGCTGAAAAAGATTATGGAACATCCGGGCCGGGCGGTAGCCGATTTTGTCCTTATGGATGGGGCAGGCCCTACCCTGATGAATATGGGGCTGGTGGGAATCCTTTGCGAAGGTTATATCCTGCTGACAGGGGGGGATTTTTCGGGCCCGGTGGTGGGGGCTATGCTGGCCGTTTTCGGATTTGCGGCATTTGGAGTGCATGTGAGAAATTATTTTCCGGTGCTGGCAGGGGTATATATATCCACATTTTTTACGATATTTTCGCCAGATACTCCTAGCATCCAATTGGCAGCTATTTTTTCGGCAGGCTTATCGCCTATTGCGGGCCAGTTCGGGGTTGTGGCAGGGATACTGGCAGGTTTCCTTCATGCGGCGGTGGTAGTATGTACAACGCCGATGTATGGGGGGTTAAACTTATATAATAACGGATTCAGTGCAGGCTGGGTAGCGGTCATTCTGGTTCCGGTAATAGAGAGTTTTATGAAACACTTTAAGGAGAGGAAGAGGGAGAAGTAGATGGTTCACGAAAAGAAGAAGGTAGTGAAAATAGTAGAAGAGCTTACTTTGTATTTCTTTGCATTGGAAGCGGACAGGATTCAGTCGGGGATTGAGAAAAAAGGGAAAAGCGTGGTAATTACGTTCCGGGCCAACTATCATCCGGATTATGCAGACCAGCTGACGCAGTTGGAAAAATATTTAAACTGCCCAAAAAATGATGGGATGGAGGATGTGTATTGGGAACTGGCCGGTTCCGGCGAGCCAGGGGAAACGAGCCAGCTGCTGTTGGTAGGTATGATGATTGACCAGGCGAAAATCCGGCTGGAAGAAGGGGAGGTTTACCTGGAACTATTTAAGGAACTGCTGGAGTAAACGGAGGGGTGGATAAAATTTGAAAACTAGTGCATGACAGAATATTTGGAGCAGGCCGTTTGTTTTTCTGATAGATGAATGGGATTGTGTGATGCGGGAAAGGCCGGAAGATGAAGTGATGCAGAAAAATTTTCTTGATTTTTTGCTTAATCTTTTGAAGGACCAGCTATACGTTGCGCTGGCCTATATGACAGGTATTCTTCCGGTAAAAAAATTATGTAAGCGGTATGGAATGGATTTTGAAAAATGACGAGAATTCCCTTGGCTGCGCGATTGCGCTCGCATATTACAGTGCAAGGAAGGATTATAAAATAACGAGGGAATTTCCGGCAGGGTATGGCTTTGCCGATGTTGTTTTTTGGCCGCTGCCACATACAGGGAAGCCGGCAATGGCGATAGAATTAGAATACAATAAAACGGCGTATGCAGCAATCCAACAGATTAAGGAGAAGCATTATATCCACGGGTTAGAAGGGTATAGGGGTAAACTATGATAAGGAGAGCAAACAGCATAGCTGTGTGATAGAGAGGATAAGAATATAGTACAAGATTCTTTTATGCATGCAGGTGTATTCTCCGCATATAAATTAGATAAGAGGGGAAGAAAGAAAGCCTGAATTATGGATTGGATGAAAAAGATAAGGTCTTGTTTGATATTGCTGCTTCTTCTGGCGGCAGTCTGCGCTATAGGATATTGGAAACAGGGGGGATTGCCGGTATTCGGAAAGACGCTGGAAGAGCCTATGGGGAAAAAGGTGGCACTGACATTCGATGACGGCCCTCATCCCTATTATACGGAGCAGTTGTTGGACGGGTTAAAAAAGCGTGGTGTAAAAGCTACGTTTTTTGTTACGGGAGAACATGCCTCCCTGCATCCGGAGGTGATAGAGAGGATGGACGAGGAAGGACATCTCATCGGCAACCATACCTATAGCCATATCCAGCTAAAATCCTCCAATAGAGAGAAATTCAAGGAAGAACTGGTAAAGACCAATGAAGTTATCGAAGGGATTACGGGCAAAGAGGTAGTGTTCGTAAGGCCGCCCTATGGTACATGGGATAAGTCTTTTGAGGCAGAACTGAATATGATTCCCGTGCTCTGGACCGTGGACCCTCTGGACTGGTGTTCGAAAAATGCGGGCTGTGTGGTAGATAAAGTGGTGAATAAGGCGAAGGAGAACGATATAATACTGATGCACGATTACTATGCCTCTACGGTGACCGCGGCTCTGGAAATCGTGGATGAACTGCAGGAAGAGGGGTATGAATTTGTGACGGTGGAGGAGATTTTGTTTGATTGAAAGTCTGTGAAACCATCTGACAGAAAGAATTTACTTGTATGAATCAATATGTTAAAATAAAAAAGCAGTAAAGAAAAAGTTCAAAAGAGGAATTGAATGGCATGAATATAAAAGAAAAGGTTTTTCAATTGATAAAATATTGTGGGGGATATGAAGGTCATTCGTTTATGATGGATGAACGGAATGAAGATAATTTTAATATTATGCTGCCACAGGAAAAGGAAATTCGAGAAAGAATTTCAGGGCTTAAGTTTATTTTACTGACGGGAGAAGCGGGGGACGGGAAAACGAGGCTGTTACGAAATTTAGAGGATGTATTAAAAAAACATGTGTTCCAAGTCTGCATGGATTTTTCAGCGATTAATGATAATGAAAAAAAAGACATGATAGAAAAAATCCAGAAATTGGAAGAGGGGAAGAACGGGGAAAAATACATAGTAGCTGCTAATATTGGTATTTTTACGAAAATGGTTCTGCGGTATTGTCCGGGACTGCTTGAGAAGTTGAAAGCGGGAAAGGATGATATGCTAATCGTTAATTTTGAAAGGAGGAATTTGGCAGCGGATAGGGAGCTTTTTCAAGATATTGCCGCTTCTTTTCTTGCCTTTGATAGAAGTAGCGACTGTGGGGAGACAGATTGTCCATGGAGAGGGAACTGTGTTTATAAGAAGAATTTGATTGACCTGATGGACAAGGGCATGGAAGGATTACGTGTTTTGTGCGATGCTGTTTATCTGACGGGAGGACATATTACATTTCGAGAACTTCTGTCATTGATTTCTTATATGATTACATTTGGACAAAGCTGCGAAATGCGCAAGAAGGAGCAGGCACAGGATAGGTTTCGATATTATCAGATTTTTGATATAGCGGACGATCCCAGAATGCAGAAATTTTGTTCTTTAGACCCGGCAAAGGCAAGATCTAGGAATGTAAATGGACAGTATGCCAGCAGGGAGGAGTGCATTATAGAAAAAAGGAAAAACTTTTTTGAAAAAGAAATAGACGCGGAAGAGAGATATACGCTTTTATATGCGGATTATTTGACGGAGTTCCATTCCGCGTTAAAGATGATTAATAGTAAACCACCCTATTTTTTTAGTACTATGGATACAAATAATAAAAATCTGCTTAAGCTAAAGCTGGGTTTGAGCAAAATTACTAGGGCGGGGAATACGAATTTGAAAATGACTGTAGCAGATACACCTAGTATATTTGATGGAAGCATCCAAACAGAATTCGATATAAGCAACAACATAGAAACCATATGGAAGCGATATGATTTAGATTTGAGAAATAGGAACAATGGTATATCTGCAGCAGGGCAGGAAAACCGTTTTTTTCTCTGCTATGTTTATTTGGAAGGAGAAGAACTGCAGGAGAAAAGTATGTTAATTGATTACCCTCTGTTCCGTTTCCTTTTGATGGCGGCAGATGACTATTATATGAACAGAAATGGTATTTCTATTGAAGAATATGCGGTGAATACCTTTTATCGTAAAGTATTGCATTCTATGCCGGATGCTTATCGGAAAGCGCATATTCGGTTTGATGAAGCTAAAAGAAAAAAATTTATGAATTTTAGTCTGGAACTGAAACAACAGAACAGTATTCTATTTGAGAGCAGTACAAAAGTGGTGATTGAAAAAGAAGCGGAGGCTTGAACATGAAAAGTGAGGCATTAACAGCGCTTGTAGGTGTTTCTGCACCTGAAACGCCGAAGTACTTATTATTAAATAATTTTCTTGCTGATTATTTTGGAGCGCGGAGCCATGAGAAAGACAACTATACATTTTCTTTTTATGAAAAAGATAAAAAAATATTAGTCTGTCAGGAAAGCAATCCTGAAATCAAGGCAGACTTGGAACGATCTTTTGATGAGTTTCTTCAGTGTTTTATGGGAAGGGATCAGTTGTCAGGGATAAGGAGCGGGAAAGATAAGATATGGATGCCTCTTTCTTTGGACATGTTGGGAAGCGCAAATGTGAATCTGCGCCATTTACTTTACTATTTAGCACTTGGCGATGGAGAATCTTCTGAGAGAGGGCAGATACGAGAAGAACTGTATCATTATTTGTATGGGGATTCCACAGGAATCTATGGTATTGTAAGCCGGTTTTGCGGAATAAAAAAAGAAAGGCAGAACAAGGAAAAAGATCCTGGCGGATTTGAAAATTTGAGGGAAGAACCGTTTTTTAAGAAGTTGGGAAAGCAGTTCAATCAAGACTTGCATTTCTTACTGACCCATTCTTTTTTTAGAGAACAGGATTTCTATAAGAGGCTGGATGACTTGGCAATATTGTTGACTATGTATGTAGTATTCTTTTTTATTCGCCGGGTTATGCCAGAAGCACATGGAATGCCAGTTTTATTATGTAAAGGATCTACAGATAGCGGATTGAATGAAGGTGGTCTGCATCGTGCGTGTACGTCTAATTATCAGTCGTTTCGGGATTGCTTTTCGGATTTGCTGTCGGATTTTTATACGAAAAGGGTTATGGATCAAGAAAAGGTATTGGAAAAAGTAATTGCAGTGAGCAATCGGGAAGGTTCTATTCATGTCGGAGAGTTGCTGTTAAAAGAATATTTGAATAAGGTTTTTGATGCGAATTATCGGAATGACGAAAGGCTGAATTCTAAGGCAGAGGATGTTTTTCATTTGAAAGCAGGAGAAACCAATCAATTGTCTCCGGAAGAATTTGTTGATTATTATATGCAGTTGACAGGAAAAATATCAGGAACAAATCAGAAAAGGATTTTTAGCGTATTACAGAGCAGTGGCAAGGAAATTGGGCTTGTATATCCGGCAACTCGGTCCAAATTTAAGTATTTTGCTTTGTCTGGAGGACTAACTGTTTTTTTGGTAAGGCTATACTTGGCTAAAAAGGATTTATCTTACGCTTTTGTGGATGATTTCATTAAATATTTGGAAGCAGATTATGGAATTTATATTCGGAAATGCAGTAAAACGGAGAGATTAGTTTCAAAATATAAAATCCGCGTGACACAGCAGGAATTTAGCAGGAATGAGCAAGCCTTTTTGGAAACGCTGGATCAGGTTAATTGTCTTATACGGTTATCGGATAGTGGCTATATTGTCACTTTGCCTGAAAAAAAAGGAGAATTTAGATTGCTATGAAAGAAGAGAAAGAAAAGAAAATATTTCAATTGACAGCAAAATATTTGGCGGAATATATTCAAGCTTTGACGGATGGAAAAGAAGAAGTATTTTTAGCAGTTACAAATATTAATGTTAAAATACTGCCGGATGAGTATCTGTTGCCAGTAGAAGGGTGTCAGATCATCAGGGTAGAACAGGAGGACTATGCAGATGCTGTGCGGTATCGAAATGATGAGGCGGTAAAGAAACTGGTATTGCTTTGTTCGGATTCTATAAGGAAGATCGATTCACTGAAAGATTTTATTGAATATCCAATGGTACCTGATGACAGAGAACTTTTATGGAAATTGTTATATCAGGCGTTTGAAATAACTGCTACAGATGGAACCATAGAAGAGTATGTGTACACTTTGGTGCAAAGCATACCAATAGAAATAGGTGAATTAATGGAGTATCTAGCAGATTGTCTTTCACAAGAAGAAGACAGAAAGTTTTCCAGAAGGAAGATTAATGATAATGTGAATCGTTTGGGCATTTGGAGGACAAAAGGAGATGGGCTGGACAAAAGGAGGCTAAAACGGCAAATTCAGTATTCAAAACCAGATATAGTACGCCAAAGGCTGGAAAAGGCTTTGGGAGACGAAAATATGCAGGAGGGCCTGCGGAAAAAGATTATCTCTGCATTGGGAAAGGATAAATTGGAGAAATTTATCAAAGAATCGGAATTTGATCAGGTAGAGGATTATTTTCGGTATAAAAAGGCAGTGAAAAAACAGAAGAAAGAACCCGAACAGGAAGAACATATTTATGATTATTCTTATGATATGTGTTTGAAAGAAGAAGGGTGGGATGTTGCTGCTGCAGAAGAGGAAATCAAGGCCGGATGGGAGGATTCCCAGGAAGAATCTGACGGAAAAGAGGGTTCGTTTGCAAAGGCCAGGAAGTTGTTTGTAATAGGGGAAGAAGAGTTAGATGAGTGCAGAAAAGAACTGGATAATTTGTTTGAATTGGTGGAGGAATATGGAATTCTAAAAGAAAAGAAGGAAAAGTGGAAAGCATATTTGACAGAGTTTTGCTCTGCATTTGACGAGGCGGTGGAAAGGGGGGATTTTCAGAAGATTACCCCTGTGATGCTCGCTGAGTATTGCAAAAATCAGAAAAGGTTGATATCTGCATATTTTTCGATGTTGGGATGGCTATTGATGGATGAAGCAATGAATCATTTGGCTGAAAATACAGAAATTGTTGAAGCATTCCAGACATTGTTTTGCAAGGAAGATAAGAGTCGGATAGAGATGCCTTTTTATCATCCGGTTGTAGGTTTGTATTTCCTTCGGTTAAAAAGGTTGTATGAAACGGCTTGTCAGGAGGCGGAAGGTTTAGAAATTATATCGCCTATTCCTTCCTTTATGGTGGAGCAGGAAAAACTTTGGTTTCCGGTTCGATTTTTACAGAAGGGACATAAACTGTATCAGCTGGATTATACAAGTGTTCGCAAACCAGGGAAGATTATATTTTATGAGAAGGAAAGCAGGGGCGCTAATTCACCGGTGAATTTCCGATTATTAAACAGTGTGATTGAAGAATATATTATCAGGAACCCGTATTTGGGAATGCTATTAGTCACTATAGTGGATTTAGATGATTTCCAAGGCTTGCCTTTTTTGCTCCGCAGATTGAGAAAACTGGTGAATGGCCGAAACTGCCTTTTGAGCAGGATTACCATCCAAGTAGTCAGTGCAAGAGAAAGGGAACTGAAACGGGAACTGGAAAGACTATATAATATGGGAATGGGAGATCCGAGCATTTATTTTCAATTTATCAAAGGGAAATATGCAAGAGGCGGAAATGAACTGGAAATTGCGGATTTGCTGGAGAACTGTGATTTGCTCTTTTTTGCGGATACGGATGTTATCTACAATTCTGGTAAAATGGTTCGGTACACACAAGAGCCGAATGAGGTAAAGAAAAAGCTGGGAAGATTTCATTTGGAGGAACAAATGGATTTCCTGCAGGCTGGTAAGAACTATATAGAACTTTTATGGGATACTTTGCAACGCATCCAGAATGGGGGAGGCGTGGTTTTATCTAAATGGAACAGTCAGGAATTAAATATACGCAAGTTGAAAGAAATAAGTATCAAGGTGCAAAACGATGCACATTTTGAGGCAGTTATAATCAGCGCGAATTCGCATTTGCTCCGGCATATTTATCGGGAAGAGAACTATCAAATCAGGAAAAGCCGGATAAGTGGAAGTGAAAGCCTTTTGCTCATGCTATCACAGAAAAATAAGAAGCAGAAATTGAAGAAAGAGGGGAGGGAAGAGGCAGAAATTTCTTTAAGTGGGATTTTGGATGAATTGGCTGGGGAGGAAGACTTTTGTAAACAACTGTTAGAGTCAGAAGGTTTGCAAGAAATATTTATACAAGCTATTTATACAGATGGAAGACTGTGTTTCCGGTTTGTGGTGGAAACAAAGGATAAAGAAACAGCGGAAGAAGAAAAAGAAAAATATCAGCAATTTGCAGAGGAATTAGTGAAAAAAGCTTTTAGTGGATGCAGCTATATGCTGGTAAAGTTTCGAGAAATGCTGATAAATGAATTTTATGGGAAAACAGAAAATTATCCTTTGGCACTAGCCCTTTATCAGCTTGGTTGGGGCAAGGGGGATACCCCTGAAACGATAATACAAATACAGGAAGCAGGGGAAAGGGAACATTCCCGCTACCAAGCGACAGATATCATGGAATTAATAGATATGCTGGAATTTTTCGAAGAGGTAATAGAAGTGGATGAAAGTTCCATAACAAGGTTTATGGAATACTATAGAGAGGAAATGTTGCAGCATGTTTTATCTGTGGCAGAAAAAGAGGGATTTTTAGACGAAAAGATAAAAAGGAATATGAAAATTGTGTACGAAAGGATAAAAAGTTGAAATGACAGGGGAAAAGAAAGATAATAAGATTGTTATGGTGAATTCATTTAAGGGAGGTGCTGGCAAGACAACGGCGGCGCTTTGCAGATGCGTATCTGAATATAAGGAGAAAACATACCAAAATATATATTATGTAGATTTGGATATACTGGGAACAGGAGTGGAGTATATTCTGTCATTAAAAGAACAAACCTCATATTATAATGATGTGGACAATGGTAAAAGGAATAAATTACAGAACAAAGTACAAGAGATTATGAGGAGTGGTGGGAACTGTTTATATGCAGCGGTTTTGAATCCGCTATCCAGAATGAAGGAAGCTTATGGAGGACAGGACAGACTCCGTTCTCATCCGGATGTAGAGAGGGGTGTGTTCCGTAAGAAAGTAAAAGAACTGCTTAATCAGATGTTAAATACAAAGGGGAAAAATTTAATTGTGCTGGATTGCGCGCCAGGAATTTCCTATACAGAAGAGTGTATTTTGGCAGATATATATGAGATGAGAGACAATGCAAAAAAGAATGTGGATGTGGAGGAAATTTATGTGACTACGCCAGATGCTTCCCACATTAAAAAGACAACGAGCAATCTGAATGCATATAGCGCATATTTAAAGGAGCAAAAGCGGGTGGTAACATTACTGGTTAATGATTTATATGATTGTGAAGGGATGGATAGAAGGGGAAAAGAAGAAAATGATGATCGTTTTCTTTTTAACAAAGAAGAAATTATAAAGGATATGGAAAACCTTTTCGACCTTCCTTCATTGAACATATTGTATCTGCCATATAAAGAGGATTTATTGAAGAAAAACATTATAAAAAATGAATCAAAATTAGTGAATAGGCCTGATGACTATAATGTTTGGCCAATGGCATATAAAGTGGAAGAGAAGAACAACTGAAAGGGGAATTCATGAAAAAAAAGAAAAGTGTTCAAATCATAAATGATGAAAAAATGTATGATTATTTTCATGGTTTGCTGGAAGGTGAACTAGATTTTTTAAGACCGGAAAAAAAGGATATAAAAAAAGGAGGAGCATGGCAGAAGAGCATCACTTCATATAATTTTGAACAAATTTATGAAACAAGAAATGCGATATACTCAGAGGATGAGGTCTGTAATGAACTTTGCATGATGGATGATATTCTCCATATTTTTCAAGAATATTTTCGTATTCCGGGGATTGACCGTTTGTTGGTGAATAATTATGGGGTTTTAGAAAATGATATTTTCTTGGAATTTGATGGAGAAAGCGGGGTTCCAAAGAGGATAAGGGAACATTATAAGCACCAGTACCGTAATGTATATCTGGGTTCGGTTTTGTTATTGCAATATGGTTTTTTGGATGCCATGACAGAGTGCATTCTAAAATCGAATACTATAGTTTCCAGCTATATAAAGGCACAAACGGAAGAAAATGAAAAGACTATAAGGAGACTTTTATACCAAGGCTATTTTGTCAGTGCCATGTTTCACGATATCGGATATCCCTTGGATTTTTTTATGCGAAAAGTGAAACAAATTCATAAATACGCACCTTTTTATAAAATTATTTCATCGAATATTAAAGAAGAATTTACGGAACTACGAGCTTCTTTGGCAGAAAGTCTATTATTTGAGTTAATTCGGGAGGAAGAGATAGAAAAAAAGTATAACCGGAATGATCATGGATGCTTATCAGCTCTCAGCTTTTTGCTGAATTTTTATTCTTCCGGAAGTATTTTTTCATTGAATAATGAGGAGCGTTGCATGGTAGAAGTGGCGGCTTTGGCGATCTACAAACATACTGATATTTTGAAAAATGACTATATGATATTTGAAGAGGATCCTTTATCTTATCTGGTACGTTTGTGTGATGATTTGCAGGAATGGGAAAGGTTTCTCCTGCTGATTAATGAAAAACATAATTATTTAAAATGTACAGAATGTGGTAGCATCATACATTCGGAGGGGCGTATTTATAAGTGTAGTTGCGGTGCAAAATATGAAAAAATTACGGATATAGAGAATAAAAAGGTGAATTACATTAGTTTGTGTAATCATTTACAGCTGGATTTTAATGAGGAAGAGGAAGAACTGGAGATTTATTTGGAGTTTGATTATTATAAACAAATAGAAATTTTATTGGATGATTATAGTGCAGTAATAAAGCGGAAAAAAGATCTTGATACAGTAAAAAATTATCTTGAATTTCAGAAATTTATGCCAAAAATAAAGTTACGAGAAAATTTATCCAATAATCCGATTGACTTAATTTACGATTTTTTAGAGCAGGAAGGGATTTCGCTGGAACAACTAAAAAAAGAAGAAACATCTTGGAATAATGATGGAAAAAAGAAAATGTCAGAATTTCTGGAAACGCTGGAAAAATATAGAGAAAAAGGAGAAAGGGAAAAAGAATTTGGAAAGAAATTGGAGGGCAATGTATTTGATTTTGGAGAAAATGTGGAGAAATTTGTAGAAAAATATTTGGGGCAGATACATTCGATAATCAAACAGAGAAGTGAGGCCGAAGTAAGATAAAAATGAGTAAGGAAAGTTATAATACCTTAAAAGGTTATTATCTATATTTAGAAAAGCCAGAGGTCAACATCTGGCTGTAGACTACCCACCATATTGTGCCGAAACTGGCTGGTGGGAGAAGTTTTAAATATTATATGTTGATATAGGATAGATATTACAATGTAACTTCCAAAAATGGAAGAACATTTTTCATGGTCAAACTGAAAGTGCGGGCAATGGCATCTTTGATAGACTGATCGGAAATAGAATATAAAAATGAGATATTGGATATGGTAAACAAATCCACATAAGCCCATAAAGGAATATCCTGCTGTAATGTCATTTACCCGAAAGAGGGGCAATAGAAAAGGCGGCGGAGCAGTTTCATGTGAATGCAAGTTATTTAAGCAGATTATTCAAACAACAGTCCGGGGTAATTTTTCCGAATATTTTTTTAAACTGCGCATGAAAAAGGCATTGGAAAAATTAGAACATGCGGACGGGGATATGATGGTTTACCGTCTTGCCGAAATGGTAGGGTTTGCGGACTCTGACTATTTCGGAAGATGCTTCCGCAAGTATACGGGAATGTCTTTCAGCTAGTATAAAAGGCAGGTCCGACGGTAATAAATGATGCACATAAAATAATTTTAGGACCATCCATCTGGGGATGAATCAAAACGAGAAATCATAAAAAATATGATGAAAATTTTTAAAATGTAAGAGATAGTTATCCACACTGTCAGCCGGATTTCAGGACAGTACGGCATGGTCTGAATGTGAAGGGCATAAATGTGTATAACTTTCTCTGCTTTTGAAGGATATTTCCCGGAATGCGGCTGTATCCCCGCATGTTTTTTCAGAGGGGATGGCTGGTTATCCACAGTCATTTTTACGGGGCAATAAAAAGGGGCAGTTCGCTTTTTTCCGGTATTTCTGATATGATGGTACTATCAAAGATGCAGGGAAAGGGGGCGGCCACGGATGGGCGGGAATTATGAAAAAGGCATGTACAACCAACTCATGGAAGTGATGGCGCGCCTTGAAAGGGTTGAGGGAGAAAGCAAAAAAGAAGCCACCCGTTTAAACGGTGAAATTTCTGACCGAAAAAAAGAAAACCGCCATCTGCGGGAAGAAAACCGGCTTCTGAAAGAAGACAATGCCCGGCTGAAAAGCATTCTCAACAATGACAGTTCCAACACTTCCCAGCCGCCGTCCACAGACCAAAAAGGCGGGAAACCCGCCAATTGCTATAACGGCCGCACAAAAACAGGCCGTAAGGCGGAAGGGCAGAAAGGACACGGTGGGACAACGCTCACCAAAGCGGAGGTGGAAGAAAAAATACACTCCGGTAGGTGTCGCCATGAAATAAAGACAATAGGAAATCCCAGAACATCCCCGTATGTGACAAAATATGTCATCGACCTTGATGTGGAAACTATGGTGACGGAAGTGAGGATTTATGCGGATGAGGGTGGGAAGATCCATATCCAGCCCCAGTACCGGAGTGATGTTTCCTATGGTGCGGATGTGAAAGCGCTGGCCGTTGCGCTCTATGGCGAAGGTGTCATGTCAAACGACCGGAACGCGGCATTCCTGAATGCGGCAGGAGGAGGTGCGCTGGGCCTTTCGGAAGGGAGCGTATATTCCTTCTGCCGGAAACTGGCGGAAGCATCAGGAACCTGGAGGTTTCCCTGTTGAACAGAAAAATAGTGGCAACGGACGCGACCACGGTAACGGTAAGCGGGAAACAGAATTACATTCGGAACTTCAGCATGGGGGATACGGCAGTATACCATGCAAAGGACAGCAAATCGCTCCCAGCCCTGGAGAAACTGCCATTCCTGCGGAAATTTTCGGGAATCCTCCTGCATGACCACGAAACAGCCTTGTACCACTTCGGTACGGGGCATGCGGAATGCAACATCCACATCATACGTTACCTGCGCAAGAATACGGAAGAGACCGGAAATGGATGGCCAGGGGAAATGACCCGGCTGCTGTGCGGGATGAACAAAGAGGGAAAAGAACTCATAAGCCGGGGAACCCATTCGTTTCCATCAGAAACAATAAAGCATTATGAGGGGCAGTACGGACGCCTTATCCAAAAAGGGCGGGGGAAAAACAGGGAGACGCAGCACAGATATGCCGGACAGGAGGAGCAGGCGTTATTAAACAGGATGGAAAAATATAGTGCCAACCACCTGCTGTTCCTGCATGATTTTGATGTGCCGTTTGACGACAACATCTCGGAGCGTGACCTCCGGAAAGCCAAGAACAGTCAGAAAATGGCAGGGGGATTCAGGAAAGAAAGTAGGAATGAGATGTATTGTGCTATCCTGACAGTCATAGAAACCCTGAAGAAGAGAAAAATGGGGACGATAGAAAATCTTAGGGAACTGTTTCTAGGTACACTGGCTATATTTTAGCCGGTGTTAGAGCCAGCTGCTCAGCCGAAAGGCTGAACCGTCACAGGAAAGGTTACAAAAAGGTTACAAAAAACAAACGAAAATACAAAAATACTATTGACAGAAGAAATAAAAAAAGATATTATAATTCTATAAATATAGATGGACGTGTAACCCAGAGAAGAGATTTGGGGCAGAACCAGTGATATGCTTGGAGGATTTTTGAGCATATGTTGGTTCTGCCTTTTTTGCTGCTTATTAATTGTATATCGGACAGATGCATATGAAATGATAGGAAAGTGCCATGAAAAAGACTTATAAAATCTATAGGATATTGAATAATAATGCTGTTGTTTCCCGAGATGAAAAGGGCCAGGAAATCATTATTGTCGGGATGGGTATTGGGTTTCACACACGTACCGGATATTATGTCGAGCCCGAAAAGGTATCCAGCGTTTACATTTTGCAGGGAAAAGAGAACTGCTCCCGTTTCCGGGCGTTGATCAATGAAATTCCTTTCGACTGCATTGAAATTTCAGGCAAAATTATTGATGAAGCAAAAAAACGCCTGGATAAGGACTTGAATGACAACTTAATTATCGCTTTAGCTGATCATGTTAATTTCGCAGTGGACCAGGCGAAAAAGGGGATAAGAATCCCTCATTTGCTTTCAGAAGAAATCGGTCGTTTTTATAAGGATGAATTTCAGGTAGGGGTCACAGCGGTTGACATGATCAATAAAGAATATAACATCACATTACCCCGTAGCGAGGCTGCATCAATCGCATTTCACTTGATTAACGCGGAATCAGGAGGAAATGCGGATGAGACAACATCTATTATTGTGGGAACGGAAAAAATACTGCAGATTATTGGAAGTTCCTTGAAGCTGAAACTACAGGAAGGTTCGCTAAACTACTTACGCCTCGTGACTCATACGAAATATTTTTTAAAACGTGTACTGGCGAAAGAAAAGAAAACAGAACTGGATTTACTAAAATCCATCCGGATGGATGAACTGGATGAGCAGTATATAAAAATTTCAGCATGCCTGGATGAGATTGCCGGTTATCTTAGAAGCACATATGACTATGAGATTTCAGAGGATGAGAGGTTCTACATGTTGATACATATTCTAAGGGTAATGCAGACAGATTGAAAAATGCGGAACTGAAAAAAAGTCTTAAAACAGCACTTGCCCGTACAGCACCCAAGGGATAAATCCCTGAAAATTTGCGGACGCGAAAGCGGCCGGGAATTTTCTGCCAATGAAAAAAGTATAGGTGCTGGAAGGGCAAGTGCGGAACTGGAATAGGAGAAAAAAATATGGCAAAGATGAATTATGCCGATATTGCGAACAAAATTATTGCACAAATCGGGGAAGAAAATGTACTTACAGTATCACATTGCATGACAAGGCTTCGCTTTACAGTGAAGGATTTTTCGAAGGTAAGCCTGGATGATATAAAGAAGATTTCAGGAGTAATAGGCGCTGTTTACCACGGGGAACAAGTACAGGTGATTATGGGGCAGCATCTTTTGGCCACCTATAATGAAATCGTAAAACAGGGAAAATTCAGGGAAGAAGCAGCTGTGGACGAAAACCTTGACGCACCGGCCCAAGAGATGAAAGGGATAAAAGGAGTAGTGAATAAGGTGCTGGGATATGTTGTGGCGTGCGTGACGCCATTGGTTCCGGCTATGATTGCAGCCGGTATGCTGAAGGTAGTGCTGCTATTGATTGGGAAGGTGATACCGTCATTTACTGAGTCCGATACAAATCTCATCCTCGGGTGGGTGGCGGATGCGCCGTTTTACTTTATGCCGATTATTGTGGCATATGGGGGAGCGAAGAAGTTAAAGGCTACGCCGGTATACTCTATGGTGGTTGCGGCCTCATTGCTTACTCCGGCATGGAGCGCGGCGGTTACGGCGGGAGAACCGGTATCGCTAATTGGTATTCCGGTGCGTCTTGTTACCTATTCCAGCACATTGCTGCCAGCCCTTTTAATAGCTGTCGTGGCAGCATATGCGGAGAAGTGGTGCAATAAAATTTTCCCTGGAGTATTTAAAAATTTGCTGGTAGGGTTATGCACGATTACGATTACGGGTATTTTGGCATTTACCTTACTTGGGCCTCTTGGCTCTTATGCGGGTTCGCTGATTGCCAATGGATTCTTATGGCTGGGCAATAATGTTCCCTGGCTTGGCACAGGGGTTTTGGCTTTCTTCCTTCCCTGGCTGGTGCTGACCGGAATGGTATGGGCGATTTCGCCGTTTTTGGCGCTGAATATCAGTGAATTGGGATTTGATGCGGTGCTGCGTCCGGCATATATGTGCCACAATATGGCGGAGGCCGGGGCAGCCCTGGGGGTAGGGCTAAGGGCCAAGGATAAGGAGTTCAAGGCACTTGCTTTTTCCGTTGCATTTGAGTGTATTGTGGCGGGTGTGTCGGAGCCGGCCATCTATGGTGTGAACCTGAAACTGAAAAAACCGATGTTTGCAGTAATGGTAGGCGGTGCAGCGGGGGGAGTTGTGTCTGCACTGCTGGGGGCAACGGCGTACCAGATGGGATGGTCAAATATTTGGTCGCTGCCCATATTCATGGAGACAATCCCCGCAATGCTGGCAGGCATAGTCACGTCCATTGTAGTTTCTGCAGCAGTGGCCTTTATCGTTGGTTTTGACCAGAATGAAGCGAAAATATAATGTTGCAACGATGACCAGAAGCAAAGGCGAAGAGTTTCAACGGAAACGGAAAATACAAAGGGGCCGAGACTTATAATGATAAATAAGGAGGAACAGGGAAGGTGAATGGTTTCAGGAAGGATTTTCTGTGGGGCGGCGCAGTAGCTGCCTGCCAGATCGAGGGGGCATATGATGCGGACGGAAGGGGGCTATCCACTTCCGATATCCATGCATATGATGTCAATATGAACAGAAAAAAGGTAAAAGAACGGGGCGGCACCCTGGAAAAAATAAAGAAAGCGGTGAATGACAGGGAAGGATATTATCCGAAAAGGTTTGGCATCGACTTCTATCACACCTATAAAGAGGATTTAAAACTACTTAAAGAACTGGGATTTAAAGCTTTTCGGACAAGCATTTCCTGGTCAAGGATTTTCCCGGAGGGGGATGAGGAAATGCCTAATGAAAAGGGTCTTGAATTTTATGACCGTTTGATTGATGAAATTATAAAGAATGGGATGGAACCGGTAATTACCATGTACCATTATGATATTCCCCTTGCGCTGGTGACCAAATATGGCGGCTTTGCCAGCCGGAAAGTAGTTGATTTTTATGTGAAATACGCAAAAGTACTGCTGGAGCGCTATAAGGGCCGGGTAAAATATTGGATTGCCTGCAATCAGATTAACTATGTACCAGTGGTGAAGTTCGGTTCGCTTGGTATCTACGATGATCAGACATCTCCGGATAAAATGGAGGAACTGGTTTATCAGGCCGTACATAATCAATTTGTAGGCTGTGCTTTGGTAAAGAAAGCGGCTATGGAAATAGACCCGGATGCGAAAATAGGTACAATGATTTCCGATGAAATTTATTATCCCGCGTCATGCAAGCCGGTAGATGTGGTTTTTACATTGAAGAAAAACAGGATGCAGTATTTCTTCACAGATGTGCAATTCCGTGGGGAATATCCGGGCTATGCTCTGCGTTATTTTGAGGAAAACGGGATTGATTTAAAGATGCAAAGCGGTGACGAAGAAATATTAAGAGCCTATACCATGGATTATTTGGCAATTTCTTATTATTATACGAAGATTCTGGATGCAGAAAAGAACACAATGGTTCCCTTTGACGGGCTGCAAAACCCATATCTGGAGTCTACGCCCTGGGAGTGGAGGGCGGACCCGCTGGGCTGTTATTACTGCATTTCCGAATATTGGGACCGCTATCAAAAGCCGATTATGATTGCGGAGAACGGCTTTGGGGCGTTGGATAAAGTGGAAGAGGACGGAAGCATTCATGATGGTTACCGGATTTCCTTCCTGCGCAGACATATTGAACAAATAAAGGAAGCGGTGAAGGATGGAGCGGATGTTTTTGCCTATTTAAGCTGGGCGCCCATAGATATGGTATCCAGTTCCAGCAACGAAATGTCCAAAAGGTATGGTTACATCTATGTGGATCAGGATGACTTTGGCAATGGAACGAAAAAGAGGATGAAGAAGGACTCCTTTTACTGGTATCAGAAGGTGATACGGACAAACGGAGACGATTTATCGGAATAAAAATACCATAATTGCAGATGGATTTCATTGAAACATTGTCAATAGAATCATGAGGAATGTAAAACATGAATAAATCATTGAAAAAATATTGGAGACAGATAGTATCATTATGTGGATTAATATCCTGCTCCCTGGGAATTTGCTCTAATTCCCAGGGGGTTTTCTTCAAAGCGGCGGCAGAAGATTTACATATAATGATTGGAACATTTTCCATGCAGAATACGGTTTCATATATTATTATGTCCTTTTGCGCTATGTATGTGGTCAGGCTGACAGGGAAAGTGAAGTATAGGAGGCTTTTGCTTGTGGGTTCCGTGTTGACCGGAATGTCATTTATTGTGATGGGATTTACAAGCAATATGATAGTTTTCTATATTTTAGGTATATTGCGGGGGATAGGCGCTTCTACCTTTGCAGTTGCGATTGTCACAATAGGAATTCATAACTGGTTTATGGAAAAAACGGGATTGGTAACCAGTCTGATATTTTGTACGTCAGGGATTACCGGGATGCTGCTGCCGCCTGTGTTTGCATATATCATTGAAAATTATTCCTGGAGGGCGGCATATGTGATAATGGGTATTGTTTCATTTCTGCTTATTTTGCCTGCGCTTCTTACCGATTTTTCGCTAAATCCTTCGGTGCGTAATGAAATTCCTTATGGGATGGAAAAAGAGGGGAATAGGAAACAGGGGAGGGAGCGGGGAGAAAAGCACGGAGATATGGTGATTTTAATAGCTTTGATTTTCATTGCAGTTATTTACAATATTATTTTAGGGTTTGCGCAGCATCTGCCGTCTTTCGGAACGGATGCAGGCTTTGGCAGCCGGATTGGGGCTATGCTTCTTTCCATGTGCATGTTTGGGAATGTGGTTTTTAAATTTGTTTCCGGTACGATGTCGGATAAGGCCGGGGCAGTCAGGGTGACAATGATGATGGCAGGCGCCAATATTATAGCTTTGGTTTCTTTATTTTCAACTACAAATATTTTCGCCCTTTATGGGGCAGCTTTCCTGTTCGGCGTAATGTATTCTGTGGTAACCGTGTGCCTTTCGCTGCTTACCATGGACTTTTTTGCCGGAGAATCCTATAATAGGAAGTTCCCCGCTATTTCCTTTGCAGGAGGAATCGCCAATGCGGCGGCTGTTTCTATTTTAGGGTATATGTATGATTTTAGCGGCTTCTACCGCGCAGTGCTTTGGCTGCTGATAGCGCTGCATTTGATTGGCTTTTTGCTGCTGGTAATATTAAATTATAGAAGAAAATCACAGATATGACCGGGTGTTAATAATTTGAATGTTGCGGAAAGGCTATGGTAACTGTTATAATCAAAGGAAAAGCAGTAAAAGAAAAGTAGCATAAATAATTTTGGGATTATGATACTGGTGTTAAATGGAGGAATTGTTCATGCTTACACGAGAACAAAATATATTTTTGGCAAAAAAAATATTCACTGAACTTGTATTTAATACTGCTTGCAAAGACGATTGTATCCTGCCATTCTTTCTCTTCTAAATTTGTAGGATTTTCATTCAAGACATATTTTAGCTGCAATGGATAAAATTCCTCTTCCTCCCTGTACCTGTTAGGGGATTTTTTGTACATGGCTTTGAAAATATCCGTAAAGGACTGCTGGCTCTCATATCCGGCAGAAAGCGCAATTTCAAGGATTGGCCGGTCGGAAAGGACAAGCAGTTTTTCGTGCAGGTGGCTTTCGATATAGTCGATTGCCGTCATTACATTTTTGATATTCCCCGTCATTGCAGCTTCCTCATCTCTCTTTAGTGACAGGTTAGAAATTATGCTTTCTGACCTGTCACTATATTATAGCAAGATATTTCATGCCTCTTTTCATGTATCTTGCGGTTTTAAGGGCAAGTATTTACCAGTATACAACAGTCTACCACGATAAGAAAGATAAGCAAAATCTGTCCGGCAAGCCATAGCGCAGACGGGCAGATTTACGGAAATGGGTATCCTTTTTCTATGCTTACTCCCAAACTTATCACTTAGAAAATACGGAAAAGAATGGATTGGGAACCAGAAATCAAGGACAGCGGCTACCTGCCGGAAAAAGGGAAGCCAACAGAAGAAACCGTCTGCTACAAAATCGGCGGCACATACAATGAAGTGTCTACCTCCTGCGGCGGATCGGAACGGCTCCGCGACAAGATGATACGGCTCATAAAATCGGAAACCATAAAGTGGAAGAGGGTTGAGGAAAACTGCTTTTTAGAGTATACTTATTAAAAGTGCAGTTGATATAGGGTGTATAGGTATGGAGGAAAAACAAGAAATTGATCAATATTGAAAAATTGAAGGAATATTATAGACAAGACAAAATTATTATAAGTATTCATGCACAAGAACGATTGAGACAAAGAGGAATAAAGCAAAGAGACATTAAAAGATGTATTATGTCAGGGGAGATTATTGAGCAATATCCCGAGGACTTCCCATTTCCAAGTTGTTTAATATTTGGTTATACTAACAATGATAAAGTACTGCATGTTGTGGCAAGTGATGAAGGAACAGTAAGCCGGATAATTACCGCATATTTCCCAAATAATGAAAAGTTTGAGGACGATTTGAAAACAAGAAAGGAGCCTGGACAATGAAATGCACGAGTTGTAAATATGGAGAAATGCAGGAAGGGTCTACCACATATTTTACGCAGCTAAATGGCTGTTATGTGATTATTGAAAATGTTCCCTGTTTAAAATGCAGCCAGTGTGGCGAAGAATTTTTGGTTACGTCAGTTGCTGAAAAAATTGATGATATTTTGGATAGTGTGGAAAGAATAACGAGTAAAATTTTTATTTTGGATTATAAAACGGCGGCATAGATTAATATAAAAACACCCCATTGTATAATTTTATTTTTATGGTAAAATTACAAATAGAAGCTACAAAAAGAAAGACTTAAGGTTTTCTGTCCTTAATAAAACCAGGATACAAAAGCCGTGCGGAAATGGGGGTAAAAGGAATTTGGGATCAGAGAATGGAAAAAACGAAAAGTGCAAAAAATTTATGTACAGTTATGATGAGTATGAAGAGCAGGGAAAAGGAGCGGAAACCCTGGTAGAGGATATTCTGGCGGACCCGGATTTCCCGGCGCTGAGGGAACTGGTGATTGGAGACTGGGGCAACTCATGGGAGGATGGCTGTCAGAAGATTCTGGACGGCATTGTGGAGCAGGCGGAACGTTTTTCTCATATTGAGAGTTTATTCATAGGCGATATGGACTATGAAGAATGCGAGGTGTCGTGGATTATACAGGGGGATTACAGCAGGCTGTGGGCAGCTATGCCGCAGCTTAAGGAATTGACGATTAAAGGAAGTACGGATTTGGAACTGGGTGAAATCTGTCATGAAGGGTTAGAGTCGCTGACCATTATTTGCGGAGGGCTTTCTCAGTCGGTGCTGCGCTCCATTCAGGATGCAAAACTGCCTGGGCTGAAAAAACTGCTGCTTTATATTGGCGTTGAAGCTTATGGATTTGACGGCGATGAAAATACGGTAAAGGAACTTTTGGAAAAGGCGGATTTCCCGAAACTGACTTATCTGGGAATTGAAGACAGTGAAATACAGGACGAACTGGCCCAGGTTGTGCTGGAGAGCAAGTTTATGGGGCAAATTGAAACTTTGGATTTGGCTAACGGAACTTTGACGGATAAAGGCGGGGAACTGCTTTTAAAAGAACTCCCTAAATGGCCCAATGTGAAGAAGCTGGATGTTCATTATCATTATATGTCGGATGAAATGGCAGGAAAACTGGAAGCGCTTCCCCTGGAGGTAGATGCTTCTGAGGGGAACGAAGACGAGAGGTATAATGGCGAAATTTACAGAAATGCCATGCTGACGGAATGAGGCAGGCAGTACTTCTGGGAAATCCGGACACAAAACGAACGGAATATTTAAGGCAGGCGGCAGCACGGGCGGCTGTGCCTGTCCTTTTTGTAGATTGGGCGGATTATACGGGCTGGATAGATAATATGGAGGATAATCCGGGGGGCGGATATTTTCTGAAAATAGACCCGCCCCTTTGGAAAAGCTATGCACTGGGGGAACTGGATGGTCTGGTAAGCGGGTATAGAGGGCGGTTGGAGGAACTGGAAAGGGCGGCCCAAAGGCATCCCATAGAATTTCTGAATACTCCTTTGTCCATAGGGCAGCTTTTGGATAAAAGGGAATGCAAAGCAAGGCTGTCGGCGTTTGGCCTGCCGGTAACGGAGATGCTGCAGGGGCGGAAGGGAAGGACAGCCGGCAAACTTCTGGAAGAAATGAAGGAGCAAGGGGTTTGCCAGGTATTCATCAAACCGGTAAATGGCTCTGGGGCAGCCGGTGTATCGGCGTTTCGGTGGCAGCCGCGGACGGGGCAGATGGCGCTTTATACTTGTGCGCTGGAACGGCCGGATACGGGATTTGTCAATACGAAGTGTCTGAGGCGTTTTTCCAAGCCGGCGGAAGTGGTTTCGCTGCTGGACAAACTTTTAAACTTGGACTGTGTTGTGGAGCGCTGGTATGCAAAAGCCGAATATCAGGGTTATTCTTATGATCTGCGGGCAGTGATGCAGGAAGAACGGATGGATTTTCTTCTGGCGAGGTTGTCCAAGGGGCCGATTACGAACCTGCATCTGAATAATCACCCGCTGGAGGCGGCAGCATTGGGCCTTTCCAAAACGGTGCTGGAGGAGGTCGAGAGGGTATGCAGGAAGGCTATGGATTGCTTTCCGGGGCTTAGAAGCGCGGGAATAGATATTTTGCTGGAAAAAGGGAGTTTAAGGCCGAGAATTATAGAAATGAACGCCCAAGGGGATTTGATTTATCAGGATATTTATAATCACAATGTAATTTACAGCCACCAGGCAGAGATGATGAAGCGGTGGATGGAAACCGGAAATGGTATGAGATGAAATGCCGGACGAAAACTGTCATGGGTGGAAGGAATAAAACAGTGGGCAGAAACCGGTACAGGAGGGAAAGAGAGTGAGCGGTAAAGAAAAGATAACGGAACAGGAAGTGCCTATGCGCTTATTTGCGCCATCGAAAAGTGCCAGGAAACCTTCGGTGGACATGAATCAGGTAGTAGGGAAATGTGATATCCTTATGATTTGCCTGGATACTCTGCGTTATGACGTGGCACATCAGGAGGAGTCGGCAGGAAATACTCCTGTGTTAAACCGATATGGAACATGGGAAAAATGCCAGGCGCCGGGTAATTTCACCTATCCTTCCCATCACGCCATGTTTTCAGGTTTTTTTCCTTGCAAATACGATGCCAGGAATATGACGGACAGAGAACTTCTATTTTTCCCAAAAGCAATCGGGCTTGGTAAAAAGACGCCGGAGGGGGCCTATGGGTTTTCCGGCAGTACGATTATGGAAGGGCTGGAAAAGGATGGCTATGAGACATGGTGTGTGGGCGGTGTGGCTTTTTTTGACAAACGCTCGGATATGGGGAAGGTGTTTCCGGGGTTTTTCCAAAAAAGCTATTGGAATCCTTCCTTTTCCTGTCCGGTGAAGGAGAGTACGAAAAACCAGGTGGATTTCCTTTTGAAAAAAATCGAAGCTGCGGATCGGGAAAAACGAATTTTCCTTTACCTGAATGTGGATGCCATCCATTATCCCAATTATTTTTATCTGGAAGGGGCGGTCCATGACGGCCTGGACAGCCATGCAGCGGCGCTGCGGTATGTGGACGGGGAACTGGGACGCCTGTTTGAGGGGTGGAAAAAGAAGCGGGGCGATACTTTTGTGATTTGCTGTTCGGACCATGGCACATGCTATGGGGAGGATGGCTGCCAGTTCCACGGCATCAACCATCCGGCGGTGAATACAATTCCGTATAAACATTTTTTCCTGTAGCATAATGAGCCAGGTTTCCAAGCTGCCGGCAGCAGGGGAAGTCCTGGAACGCGGCAGGGATCGCAGAACAAAATATTAGGAGAACAATGCCACATGAATCCTTACATACAATATATGTACAGTTATCCCCATAAAACGGCATACCGCCCGCTGGAGGGCATTTCTTTAAAGGAGTATGCCCATTTGCTGGCCGGGAGCGGGCATGGGCTATATTTACATATTCCATTCTGCCAGACAAAATGCGGATATTGCAATCTGTTTTCGGCAGCGGGGCATGGGGAAAAAGAAATGGATTGGTATTTGGATGCCGTAGAACGCCAAAGCAGCCAATATAGTGAATTGCTGGGGCCATATCAGCCAGTATTTTCGGAAATGATAATTGGCGGCGGCACCCCATTGCTTTTGACAAAAAAGCAGCTGGATCGTATGTTTTCCATGATGGAAAATTTTTTCACATTTAGCAAGGACAGGGAATTGGTGGTTGAAACAGCGCCTAATCAGACATCGAAGGAAAAGCTGGAGGTCTTACGGCAGGCAGGGGTGACCAGGGTGAGCATGGGGATTCAGAGTTTTTCCGATGGGGAACTTGCCGCCTTGGGAAGAGGGCATAGGGCGCAAAAGGCCAGGGAGGCTTTGGCTCTTTTGAAATCCTTTGATTTTCCATGTATCAATGTGGATTTTATCTATGGGATTCCAGGGCAGACGGCGGATAGCCTGTTGGGTTCGCTAAAGGAAGCGTTGGATTTTGGCCCGGATGAAATTTTTCTGTACCCTTTATATGTGAGGCATGGCGTCAGGCTGGAATCGGAAGGAATTGTTCCTGACGGGGAAGCCGCTTTGGAACAGTACCGGAGGGCAAGCGGCTTTTTGCGGGAAAAGGGCTACCGGCAGGATTCTATGCGAAGGTTTGTAAAACGCAAGGGGGAGAGGGCTTTTTCGGAATGCGGTATGGGCACTTCTCTGGCGCTTGGCTGTGGGGGGAGGAGTTACTTGGGAAACCTTCATTTTTGTACCCCTTATGAGGTTGGGGGAAGAGAATGCCTGGAGCAGATAAAAAGATTTGAGGATACGGAGGATTTCACCAGGATTGTTCATGGAATTGTGTTGGATGAGGGTGAAATAAAGCGGCGCTATGTGCTCCGGCATCTGCTGATTCATCCAGGCCTGGATGCAGAGCGGTATGAGGAGCATTTCAAAAGCCGGGCCATGGATGATTTCCCTATACTGTCCAGATGGGCGGAACAGGGATTTTTGCATGGGGATAGATTTCTTGGATTGACGGAAAAGGGGCTGGAATGGTCCGATTATTTAGGCCCTAAGCTGATTTCGCCTGAAATTAAGAAAGCAATGGATGAATGGGAGGAACAGCACAGTTCAGTAAAAGGTGGATGGCTGAGCGAATAGGGGAGCAAGACAGTATGGCAAATCAGTATGGTAAATGAGAAGAGGAGGAGCATGGCTGACAGGAGAAAAAACAGTCATATGATTTTATACCGGGGCAGCTTAAAAAGCTGTAATTACCGTTGTTCTTATTGTCCTTTTTCCAAAAGAGCGATGTCGAAAGGGGAACTGGAAAAGGATGAGGAACAGTGGGATTCTTTTGTCCGGTCTTTGGCGGAAAAGGGCCATGCATTAGGAGTGGGTGCGCTGATGGTGGTTCCCTATGGGGAAGCGTTGATTCATCCCTGGTATTGGGAAGGGTTTGCGCGTATCAGCGGCCTTTCTTTTATGGATGGAGTGGGGGCTCAGACCAATCTCAGCTTTTCGGTGGAAGAAGCGCTGGAGGGCTTCCGGAAGGCCGGCGGGAAAGTGGAGAAGTTAAGGGTTTGGGCTACGTTTCATCCGGAAATGACACAGCCGGGGGAGTTTGCCAGGAAGTGTAACGCCTTAAAAAGTTTGGGCGCGGCGGTTTGTGCCGGGGCGGTGGGAGTGCCGCAGAATCTGGAAATAATCCGTCGGCTAAAAAGGGAACTGCCGGAAGACATTTATTTGTGGATTAACAAGATGGATGGCCTGGGGCGGCCCTATACCCGGGAAGAAAAGGAAGAATTCCTGGAGATAGACCCGTATTTTCTAAGGGAATTGGCATCAGTTCCATCAGATGTAACCCAATGCGAGGGGCGGCTTTTCGTGGAAGGGAATGGAGGGCTTCGTACTTGTAACATTGGCCCGCTGTTGGAGGAACGTTGGGAAGATATTTGCAAAAAGGTGGTGGAAGAGGCCGAGGCATCGCCATCCGGCCTGACTGCTGCAGGATGGAACAAGGGGAAAAGCGGGCAGGAAAATGAGGAATGGAAGAAGGAAAGGGGAGTTTTTCCGGTGTCCAAATGCGGGCGTAAGCGATGCTCCTGCTATCTTGCCTATGGAGGACGAAAGAATTATTGGAATGGGATGCTCTTTGGCCAGTATCCCTTATACCGCCTTCTCAAGCGCCCAAAAGCGGTGTTCCTTGATATTGATGGAACGTTGCTGCCGGGGGATGATATGGGCATGAAGCCGGTTTTGGACAGAGGCATGGGTAAGGGGGCATCTCTTTCGAAGCAGGCGGTTCCGGCTATTGTGCAGGCAGGGCTGGAAGGGCTTTACCGTGAGGGTATTCCCCTCTTTTTCGCTACTGCCTTGCCCATAAATGATGCAAAAAGACGTTGCCGCAAGGTATGGCCTTTGTTCCGCGGGGGAATTTTTGCCGGCGGCTCCCACCTTTTGATGAAAGAGGCGTTAGTGAAGGGAACTGATAGGGAGAAGGGGGCAGAAGAAGGGGAAAGAGAGGTTTTCCACTATATGGAGGAGTCTGTTTTGAAGGAATTAGAACTTTTAAAACAGAAATATTTTTTCCGGATACTGCCCGTCCGAAATGATAAAAAACTATATAAAGTAACGTTGCTGCGCCCATCCCATAAAGCCTGGGAGGAACGGGAAGCGGGAGAATTGTTTGGAACTTTGAGGGAAGAAGCCGTATATGGGATGCGCTATTTTGTGGAAGATAACTGTCTGCAGATTGTGGCAAAGGAAGCGACAAAAGCAAACGGGGTAAAGGAATTGTGCCGATGGATGAAAATTGCGCCAAAAGAAATATTTGCGGCTGGAAATTCCAAGGAAGATGAAGAGATGATGAAGCTGTGCTTAGGCAAAGAAAACTGCCGGGCGGATATAATCGATGGCGGGAGCAAAGAAATGGAATCCGAGAGGCTGAACCGTACAATGACAATCATAGATTAAGGAGAAACAGATCATGGATTTATTTGAATATATGAGAAATACAAATATGGAAAAAGAGTCCCCCCTGGCAGCCAGACTTCGGCCTAAAACGCTGGAGGAGGTGGTAGGGCAGCAGCATATTATAGGGAAGGATAAACTGCTCTACCGGGCGATTAAGGCGGATAAACTTAGTTCTATAATTTTATACGGACCTCCGGGAACGGGAAAGACAACCCTGGCTAAAGTAATTGCCAACACCACCAGCGCGGAGTTTACCCAGATTAATGCCACGGTGGCCGGGAAGAAGGATATGGAAGGGGTGGTGGCAAAAGCTAAGGACATGCAGGGGATGTATGGCCGCAAGACGATATTGTTTATCGATGAAATACATAGATTTAACAAAGGGCAGCAGGATTATCTGCTTCCTTTTGTGGAGGACGGCACGTTAATTTTAATCGGGGCAACTACGGAAAATCCTTATTTCGAAGTAAACGGGGCATTGATTTCCCGCTCCATCGTTTTTGAACTTAAACCGCTTTCCAGGGAAGATATAAAGACATTGTTAAAACGGGCTGTCTATGATAAGGACAGAGGGATGGGGGCTTACGAAGCGGAAATCGAGGAAGATGCCTTAGATTTTCTGGCAGAACTGTCCGGCGGGGATGCCAGGCATGCTTTGAATGCGGTAGAACTGGGCATTATGACAACCCAGCGTGGCAGTGACGGGAAGATACACATTACAGTGGAGGTAGCGCAGGAATGCATTCAGAAGCGGGTGATGCGCTATGACAAGACGGGGGATAACCATTATGACACGATTTCCGCATTCATTAAAAGCATGAGGGGGTCGGACCCGGATGCAGCGGTGTACTATCTGGCGCGGATGCTGTATGCGGGGGAAAGCGTTACCTTTATTGCCAGGCGGATTATGATCAGTGCGGCGGAAGACGTGGGGAATGCAGACCCCAATGCCCTCCAGGTAGCGGTGAGCGCTTCCCTTGCGGCGGAGCGGATAGGAATGCCGGAAGCCCAGATTATTCTGGCTCAGGCCGTTGCCTATGTGGCCAGTGCACCGAAAAGCAATGCGGCGGTAGAGGCCATCGGCAAGGCAGCGAAAGCAGTGGAAGAGACAGGGAATTTACCCATTCCTGTTCATCTGCAGGATGCTCATTATAAAGGGGCGTCCAAGCTGGGGCATGGAACCGGATACCTGTATGCCCATGACTATCCCAACCATTATGTGAAACAGCAGTATCTTCCCTACGAATTGAGCGGAAGAGAGTTTTACAGGCCGTCGGGAAATGGCTATGAGGTAAAGATTAAGGAGCATATGGCGAGGATTAAAAAAGAGGCGGAAGCGGAAAAGAATTGATAAGAAAGTGATTTTTTATGGATTGTTTGTGCGGCTGAAAAAGCATGGGGAGGGATGGGGGCAGGCCCTATCATGGGTGAATTTGCAGTAATGGATAATAAAAAGGCCTGTCTGCGGACAAAAGGCAGTGTAAGGAGTTAAAGAAGTGGAAGATAAAACAGGGCAGAGACTGAAAGGAAAAAGGGGAAATAAAAAGAGAAAAGAGGAGCAGCAGGCAGGAAGGAGCAAAGCGAAATATTATGCGGCGGCAGCAGGTATCTGCCTTGCGGCGCTTTCTGCCGGATTCGTTACCGGAAAAGTATGGTCAGAGAAAAAGGCGGCTGTACTGCAGGCTGCCCGCATGGAAAGAGAAAAGAGCGGGAAGGAGAAAGCGGAAGAAGAAAAGAGGGCGGCGGGAAAGGCTGCGCAGGAATTGGGAAGCCAGGTGCTGGGATTTCCGGCGGAGTCTGCAAAAAATGTGATGGAAGCTTTGGAAAACCGCCCGCCTTCTGTGGAATTGACAGAGGAAAACAGGGAGGGATTCGCACAGATTGCTTCCTGCAAAATAGACAGTGAACTGGATAAAATTGTGGTGGAAACATTGGCAGAGGGGATTCCTGTCAGCGATGATAAGTACTATTATCTTTTTTCTATAAAGGCTCTGGAAAAAGAATTAGGGGAAGAGGCGGCCTGCATCGGGCAGGAATATAAAGACGAAAGGGTGGAATTCCAGATATCCAGAAGCGGTGCGCCCGGCGATATCTTCCGAAAATTTCTGATAGCGGTGAAAAAGGATGGGAAATATGTGGCGGTATCTTGGGGAATTCTACCGATGGCATTCATCCCACCATTCAGTATAATTACCGGGGAAAAAGTTATTCTTTCAACGGCCAGGTGATGTCGGAATACGATTTGGTATTCGGTATTCTCACCTCTAAGGGAATTGAAGTGACGGCTATTCTTTTGAACGATATTTCCCCCTATTCCCAGCTGATTCACCCTATGGCCCGTTCCGGGCTGGGAAGTGCGCCTTATTATGCCTTTAACGGAAGCGATGAGGCGGGGCAGGAGTATTTGGCGGCCATAGGTTCTTTTTTGGCGGAGAGATATTCCAGCGCATCCAGCGGCAAAGGGCTTGTGACCAACTGGATAATCGGTAATGAAGTGAATGCCAGAAAAGAATGGAACTATATGGAGCATGTGGATTTGGAAACTTATGTGAAGGAATATGCGAAAGCCTTCCGCGTGTTTTACAATGCGATAAAAAGCACCAACGGCTCATGCAATATATACATTTCCCTGGACCAGCAGTGGGATAGGAACAATGCAGTTTCCGGAAATTATGATGCCAGAGATATTTTGGACGTTTTTAACAGGGAGATAAAGGCGGAGGGGAACATCGACTGGGGGCTGGCCATCCACCCTTATAATGTGCCCCTGACGACACCTTATATATGGAATGCCGGCAAATATGTAAAAGCGTCGGTGGATACCCCGATGGTTACCATGGCTAATATTCATATCGTGACCGACTATATGCAGCAAGAACAATTTCTTACAGAGGAAGGGGATGTACGCTCCATCATCTTAAGCGAACTGGGATATACTTCATCCAAAGGGGAAGAAGTGCAGGCGGCCGCTATGGTATATGCTTATAAGGTAGCGGAAGCTAACCAGCATATTGATTCTATCCTGTTTTCCAGGCAGACAGATGCGGTGGAAGAAATTGCCCAGGGTCTGGCCTTGGGGCTCAACCACCCGGACGGCTCACACAAATATGCTTATAATGTGTACAAATATATGGATACGGAGCAAGGGGAAAAGCATACCGGATTTGCCAAAAATATCGTAGGCATCTCCGGGTGGGGTGAGGTTATCAAACAACGTTAGCAGTAGCTACAGCTAAAGCCACTGCTTTAACTGCTTAAAATAGCTGCCCCACAAGAAATTGATAGATTTCCTGATTTTTCCGCTGCCAGTTATCGCAGATAGCTGCGGCGGATTCCCGGGTGGGAACGGAGAGGGTAATCTCAATGAGTTTTACATTTTTTTCCCTGGCGGCAAGGCGGGCTTCGTATTCCCCGCTGGTGGATTTGTAATATTCCCCGGTAACGGAGACCTCATTGCGTAGGGCGGCTTCGTTTAGCCCCAGATAATTCAATATTTCTTTTTTGATGGTTTCGCCGATATTGTCCTCAAAGAAGGAGAGGGTATTTTTCCCTTCCACAGTAATCATCAGGTGGGTCCGGTTGCCGATGGAGTGGGTGGTAATAAGGCTGGCATCGGTGAGTTCGGAAATAGCCTGTTGGAGGGTAAGGAAATTGGTATATTCCTTTTCCAGAAGGAAATCGCTTACCTGGGCGCTGGTGAGGGGGAAATCCACATGGTCTAGCATATAAAGGATGATGAGTTTATATAGGGTTAGGGGTTCGTGGTTCATGGGATATGGTTCCTTTCTGAATTTTATAATTCTTTCCCTGATAGGCATTTTCCAGTTTCATACGTTTGTGGAGACCATTCAGGACTCTTTTTTTATCCCTGCTCCATAAGGGGGCAATCAGCAGTTCCTTGGGTCCATCCCCGGTAAGCCGGTGGATGACGATATCGGGTGACAGGCGGCAGATACAGGCAATCAGGATGGTCAGGTAGTCATCCATGGACAGGACGGAAAATTCACCGGTATGGTAATTTTTCGCCAAATCAGTTCCCTTCAGTACATGGAGAAGCTGGAGTTTGATTCCCGCTACAGGGAGGGAGTTGATATAATCTATGGTTTGGAGCATCATATCTTTATTTTCCCCGGGAAGCCCAAGAATCACATGGGCGATGACGGGGATGTTTTGTTGATGCAGCTGTTTTACTCCATGGGAAAAGCAGCCGGAAGGATAGCCCCGCCGGATATACCGGGCAGTTTGTTCGTGTATTGTCTGCAAACCCAATTCTACCCAGATGAATTTGCCGGGGTAATTTTCCTTTAGGCGGGATAGCAGGGATAGCACATCCTCCGGCAGGCAGTCCGGGCGTGTGGCGATGGAGATTCCCATAACCGCAGGGTTATCCAGGGCATGCCGATAGAGCCGGTTCAAATAAGGAACAGGTGCATAGGTGCATGTATAGGCCTGAAAGTAGGCGATATACGGATCTATAGTTTCGTCCGTATTTTGTTTCGCCTTTTTCACTTTATCAAGTTTGTCAACACTATGGACAATTGAACTTTCCGGCTTCATGGGGATGCAAGTCTGCTGTGAGGTGTCAAAGAAATGGGAAGCAGCATTGCCTGCCCCGGGCATGGAGGTCCAGGGTATGGCAAAATCGCCGCTTCCTCCCGCACTGCAAAAAATGCACCCGCGGGTATCCAGCGTACCGTCTCTGTTGGGGCATGTAAAGCCGCCGTCAATGGAAATTTTCTTTATTCTTTTCCCGTAAGTGTTTTTTAAGTAGGCATTCAGGGAATAGTAGGGTTTCCCGTGCCATTTATCCGAAAGGATGCTGCTTCCGGATGAATGATATTGAAAATTTTTAATTTCCAATCTTTCCCTCATTTCTGTGCAAATCATAAGTTTCCCGGCATCTTAACGGATATGGGATTTTACCGCTTCGGCCACAGCCTGCACCACCTTAGGGTCGAAGGCCTCCGGCATAATATTATTCTCATTCAGTTCGTCATTGGGCACTAAGTCCGCAATGGCATTGGCGGCAGCCAGCTTCATTTCCTCCGTAATCTGGGAAGCACGTCCTTCCAAAGCTCCTTTGAAGATACCGGGGAAGGCCACTACATTGTTAATTTGATTAGGAAAATCGCTGCGGCCTGTGCCTACGATTCTGGCGCCTGCTTCTTTTGCCAGGTCCGGCATGATTTCCGGAACAGGGTTGGCCATGGCGAAAAGGATGGAATCTTTATTCATGGAAGCTGCCATCTCCTTTGTTACGATGCCCGGTGCGGATACACCTACGAAAATATCGGTATTTTTCAGCGCATCGGCCAGGGAACCGGTTTCCCCGGACAGATTGGTGACTTCCACCATTTTTTCCTGCATCCAGTTGAGCCCGGCGCTTTGTTTGGAAAGGATTCCTGACTTATCACACATAATAATGTTGGGGAAACCGTAGGTGAGAAGCAGTTTGGTGATAGCGATCCCGGCGCTTCCTGCCCCGTTTACCACTACACGGCAGTCTTCCTTTTTCTTTCCCGTTACCTTCAGGGCATTGATGATTCCGGCGAGGACAACGATGGCCGTGCCATGCTGGTCATCATGGAAAACGGGGATATCCAGCGTTTCCTTTAAACGCTGCTCGATTTCGAAGCAGCGGGGGGCGCTGATATCTTCCAGGTTTATTCCGCCGAAACCAGGGGCCAGATAGGTGACCGTTTTAATGATTTCGTCCGTGTCCTGGGTATCCAGGCAGATAGGAACGGCATTAACGCCGCCGAATTCCTTGAAAAGGACGGCTTTGCCCTCCATCACAGGCATGGCGGCATAAGGGCCGATATTTCCCAGCCCAAGGACCGCACTGCCATCGGATATGACGGCCACGGTATTGGCTTTCATCGTGTAGGTATAGGCTTCCTCTTTACTTTCGGCAATCACTTTGCATGGCTCGGCAACGCCGGGGGTATAGGCGTAGGACAGGTCCTCCCTGGATTTTACCGGCGTTTTGGATATGGTTTCCAGTTTTCCGTTCCACTGTCTATGGAGTTCTAATGCTTTTTCGTTTGTTGTCATGGTTATTCCTCATTTCTGCACGGTTTTTTACATAAACCATTTGTATAGATTGGGCCTGCGGATGCCGTGCGGGCGCAAGCTTGGTTTAAGTGTTTGTTTTATGCTGGGATTATCATATAATATTTGAAGGGGAAATGCAAGGATGATTGCAGTTCGGTAAGAAAGAATTCGTAACAGTTCAGCCTTTCGGCTTCCCTGTT
>BLLT01000013.1 GCA_011958945.1 Lachnospiraceae bacterium
GAATTGGCCGCCGGGCCAATTCTTTTTTATGCGTAGGGGCGCAAAGATGAAATAATCGAATAAAATCTTTTCAGTTACTGTTATTCGGATATCGGAACATAGAATTTATCCACCGATCCCGGATTTTTTTTTATGGAAATATTCTTAAATTACTTTATAATGAAATGGATTAATCAAGAAGCGCTAAGTTTTTTTTGGTTCACATAGCGGAAAGTGCGGAGGTTCTCGAAAAAAGCTGCGCAGAAATAGGGTCAAGATTGTGGATGGTTCGCAGACACAAATTGCTTATGCGCTGAAATACAGCGCAGAAAAGGAGTAAAATATGGAAGAAAAGCATCAGTATCGTTCGATTGAAAAGATATTTCAATCGGTGGAAAAAATGTTGAAGGATGAACCAAAGATTTTTGAAATGTTTAAGAACTGCTACGCGAATACTTTGAATACTACAGTGAAAAAAATGGCAGACGGAACGACCTATGTGATTACCGGGGATATTCCGGCGATGTGGCTGCGGGATTCGACAGCACAGCTTCGCCCCTATCTGGTGGCGGCGAAAGAGGAACCTGAAATTGCAGACATCCTTATAGGCTTGTCAAAGCGTCAGTTTTCCTGTATCCGGATAGATGCATATGCCAATGCGTTTAATGAACAGGATAATGGAAACTGCTGGGAGCATGACGAGACGGAGATGAATGGATGGGTGTGGGAACGAAAATATGAGGTAGATTCCCTTTGCTATCCGCTGCAACTGGCATATTTGATTTGGAAAAATACAGGCCGTACGGACCATTTTAATGAGGGATTCAAAGCGGGGGCGGAAAAGATTATAGAGGTGTTTCGCACAGAACAGTATCATGAGGAAAAGTCCCCTTATCATTTTATAAGGAGGAATACGTATTTTAAAGATACGCTTTCAAGAGAAGGAAAGGGGGCGTTGGTAAAGCCGGGTATCGGTATGACCTGGTCAGGATTCCGGCCCAGCGATGATGCCTGTATCTATGGGTATCTGGTGCCCTCCAACATGTTTGCGTCCGTGGTACTCGGGTATCTGGAAGAAATCGCGGAAGAGGTTTTTCATGATATAGAACTGAAAAATATGGCGAATGCATTAAAAAAAGAAATTTATGAAGGAATCGAGTCTTATGGAATCACGAGGACCGGGGAGTTCGGAGAGGTGTATGCATATGAAACGGATGGATATGGCCAGTATAATTTGATGGATGACGCCAATGTGCCAAGCCTGCTCTCCATGGAATATATAGGGTACAAGGGGAAAGACAGGAAGGTGGCTGAAAATACAAGGCGGTTTATTTTAAGCGAGGCCAATCCCTATTACTATGCGGGAAGGAAGGCGGCAGGCATTGGGAGTTCCCACACGCCAACGAGATATATCTGGCACATTGCGTTGGCTATGGAAGGGCTGACTGAGAAAGCGAAGGAGAAGAAATTGGAGATTCTTCGGCTGCTTGCGGAAACCAGCGGGGGTACAGGGCTGATGCATGAAGGATTTCATGCGGATGATGATACCAGATATACCAGGGAATGGTTTTCGTGGGCAAATGCTATGTTCAGCGAACTGGTATTGGATTACTGCGGGTATCGTGTGAAGCATTGAGGGTATGAAGCTGATGCCGGCCGAGTTTTTGCGCTGTGGGGTGCTGCGTTGAAAAAAGCATGGAAATACCGGGGCCTGATGTGGAAAACCGGGTGGAGACGGGATTTACGTGTATGGTGAAGTGTGACGCCGGATAGGAGAACCGTAAAGATATGGATAAAGTTCACCAAAACTAGAATTCTCTGAATTGATATATTTCAGCTGCCATAATAAAATATGGTTATAAGGCAGTTAATTCCAACATCCATGGAGGAAAGGATTTTAAGGAGGAGTTCGGTTATGTTTTTAACAGACAGGAAATTGGAAAGGCGCATCAGCGAGATAGAGCAGTATAGATATAGGGATATTATTGATTTGAAAAGTTTTTTGGCAGCGGAGGATAACCAGGGGGTTGTTAATCCTAAGCTTCCAACATTTACAGAATGTAAAACCTTAGAGGTGGGGCAGACGTGGAAGGGGCGGGATAAGTTCCTCTGGCTGCATAAAGATATACATATTCCTTCGGAATGGAACGGGAGAAAAGTAGTCGGCATTTTCGATTATGGAAATACCGGAGCCGGCAATAATTCCGGTTTTGAATCTATGATTTACGTGAATGGGGAAATGTACCAGGGGGTTGATGTGAATCACAAGGAGGTATTTTTTGAAGATTCACTGTGCGGAACGGATGTGGATGTTACTTTCCGCCTGTGGTCAGGCTTGGAAGGGGGCGGGGTTCCCAAAGAGCAGGAGCATCGGATCGCGCGGGCTGACCTGGCGTGGCTGGACGAAAAGGTGGATGACTTTTACTATATGGCATCCATGGTGTGGCAGACGATAAAGGAACTGGATGAGTCGCAGCCAATCCAGCATGAACTTCGAAGGGCATTGGACAGTGCATGCCACTGTATTGACTGGTCATATCCAGGCAGCGGGGAATTCTATGAGACGGTGCATCAGGCAGACGATGAACTGAACAAAAGTATTGATGCAATGGATAAGAATTCTATGATAAATGTATATTGCGTGGGCCATACCCACATCGATGTGGCATGGCTTTGGCGGTTAAAGCATACGAGGGAAAAATGCTCCCGCTCATTTTCCACAGTGCTGCGTCTGATGGAAATGTTTCCGGAATATATTTTTCTGCAGACACAGCCGCAGCTGTATGAGTATATGAAAGAAGAGTTCCCGGAGATTTATGAAAAGATTAAGGAAAAAGTGAAGGAAAACCGCTGGGAGGCGGATGGCGGTATGTGGGTGGAAGCCGACTGCAACCTGACAAGCGGTGAGTCCCTGACAAGGCAGATTCTGATTGGGGGCAAATTTATTAAGGACGAATTCGGCAAAGAGGTGGAGTATTTGTGGCTTCCGGATGTGTTCGGCTATTCGTGGGCGCTTCCGCAGATTTTGAAAAAAGCCGGAATCAATACTTTTATGACAACCAAAATCAGCTGGAATCAATATAATCGTATGCCCCATGACACATTCATGTGGAAGGGAATCGACGGCAGCGAAGTACTGACCCATTTTATCACCACACCGGAGCCGTGGAATGAGCCGGGCTCCTGGTTTTATACTTATAACGGGAAACTGCTTCCCAAAACCGTAAAGGGCATATGGGATGCATATAGTGAAAAGCAGATAAATAAAGATTTGCTCATATCATTTGGCTTTGGGGATGGAGGCGGCGGTGTAAACCGTGATATGTTGGAATACCGTAGGAGGATAGATAAGATTCCGGGTCTGCCCAATTTGAAGATGTCCACGGCCGGGGAATATTTCCGCAAGCTGCATGACACGGTGGAAAATACCAACCAGTATGTCCATACATGGGATGGGGAGTTATATCTGGAATATCATCGGGGAACCTACACCAGCCAGGGGTATAACAAGCGCATGAACCGTAAGATGGAACTGCTTTACCGCAAGGCTGAGTGGCTGACTGTGATGGATGCCCTCCTGGCAGGGGATATCGGGAAAGCAAAGCAGGAAGAACTGACAAAAGGATGGAAACATATTTTAACCGATCAGTTCCATGATATTATTCCTGGGTCATCCATCCATGAGGTGTATGAGGATTCCAGGGAGGACTACGCATATATTGAAAAAATTGCCCGGGGAGTGGAGCAGGAGGCATATGAGAATGTGGTGGAACACAAGGGCGGTACGTATACGGTGTTCAATGCTTCCGGCTGGGTTATGGATGAGGTAATAACTGTTCCGGGCAATGGGGAAGGAATCTATAAAGATAAAGACGGGAAGGAACTTGTTTCACAGAGGGGGCATGGGGTTACTTATGTAGAGGTGAAAGCGGTTCCTGCAATGGGAACGAAAAGCATTGTTTTCGAGGAAATGAAGAGGGATGTACCCAAGGCGGCCTTTACGGTTAACGGCAGGGAAATAGATACGCCTTATTATCAGATCTCGCTGAATCAGTATGGACAGATTACGAGGCTATACGATAAGACTTATGACCGTGAGGTAATGTCTAAGGGCCGGAGGGGAAATGTGCTCCAGGTATTTGAGGATAAGCCTCTGGATAACGATGCATGGGATATTGATATTTTTTATCAGGATAAGATGCGGGAAATTACGGATCTCACTACATTTGAGATTACGGAAATGGGGCCGTTAGTTATGAATATCCACATGGAATGGAAATATATGAATTCTTATATTAAGCAGGATATGGTTCTATACAGCGGTGACAGAAGAATTGACTTTAGGACGAATGTAGACTTCCATGAGCGGCATCAGCTTTTGAAAGCAGCATTTCCGGTGGATATCCGGTCAACCTACGGGACCTATGATGTACAATACGGCAATGTAAGGCGGCCCAACCATTGGAATACTAGCTGGGATATGGCGAAGTTTGAGACAGTGGCCCATAGATGGGCGGATTTGTCGGAGCGGAATTATGGCGTAAGCATATTGAATGACTGCAAGTATGGCCATGATATTAAGGACAATGTGATGAGGATTTCCTTGCTGAGGGCGGGAACCCATCCGGATTACCTGCAGGACCAGGGAGAGCATACTTTTACCTATTCCTTGCTGCCTCACAGGGGAGACTTTGTAGAAGGAAAGGTGGTGCAGGAAGCCTTCGCATTAAATGATCCCATGGAAGTGGTGGCAGGGGAAAGCGCTTTAGCTTATGAGAGTTTCTTATCCATCGACAATGAGCAGGTGGAAGTGGATGCAGTGAAAAAATCGGAAGACGGGAAATATATAGTGATTCGTTTCCATGAGTTCGCAGGTTCAAAACAGAATGTGGCATTGAAACCGGGATTTGCATGGCAGGCATGGGCGGAATGCGATTTAAGGGAGCGCCAGGTGGGCGGATTTTCGCAGGACGAAATTTGTATGAGCCTGCATCCGTATGAAATAAAGACTATTTTAATAGAAGTGTAGAAATCAGAATAAGGAAAGGAAGGGAATCCAGGATGGAAGAACTGTTTCATATGGAAAAAATATCAGGGCTTTGTGAAAAGGTGTGCTATTTTTTTACAATCAACATACTGTTTATTGTTTCAAACTTGCCGGTGCTGTTATTTCTTTTATTTGTTGGTGCAGCGCAAATCCGGGAATGCCTTCCGTTGTTTCTGCTGTGCCTTGTTCCCATGGCCCCGGCCCTATCTTCGGTCATGTATGGGATGAATCGTTTGATTCACGGAGCGGAAGGCGGGGCATTTCACGACTATAAGAAGGGTTATTGTACGGACTTTTTTCAAAAGATAGGGCTTGGTGCGGGGCAGATGCTTGTGATTTTGCTTTGCTGGACAAATATAGAATTTTTTACATTACAAGTAAGAAGCTTTCCGCTCACCATTGTATTTATCATATTATTTGCGGCAGCGGTTCTTGTGACGCCGAATCTGTATATGCTGGCAAGCCGCTATCAGATGAAGAATATGCAGATAGCTAAAGCGGCGGTCGTCCTTTTGATTGGGAAACCAGTATTTACTTTGGGGAATGTAGTAGCGCTAGGCATTGTGCTGGCAGCTTTTGAGATATCTGCAGGGACAACGGTGCTGTTTATGGGGAGTATTTACGGATTTCTGGTGATGTTCATGAATCAGGGCATTATGAGGGAACTGGAAAATAGATAGAAACAGGGATTTGAGGAAATGCAGGAGAAAGATGCATTTCCTCTTTGTGCTGTGTGCAAAGAGGCAGATGTGAATAGGGCATGTGCTCTCGAAAAAATATCCTCAGAAATTTGTACATGCCAGTACACCAGGCAGATTATGGTATATCCGGAGGAAGAAAGAATGGATAGGAAGGGTTCAAAACAGTTGTACAATAAGCTGCTGTTTATTGATACGGTGATTCTGGTCTGCGCCATATCGGCAATGGTCACTTATTTTTATACCAGCACGAAAAACCGTTTTTTGGAGCAAAACCTCAATTATACGGAGATGATGAGCGAGTCGGTGGCTTCCTATCTGGAGGATTCTTCTGATATTGCGGAATATATCCATGAGGATTTGTACAAATCGGATATGGAACTGAAGGATGCTCTGCACTATATGACAGACGATCCTTCGGACTATCAGAAATACCGGCTTGATACTTACAGCGAAAACAAAATCAGTGAGTATAGAGGGGTTGAAAAGTTTTTTCTGGATGCATTGCAGGCATATGAAAGCTTGAATTACATCATGCTTTATAGTTATGAAAGGGATGAAATTACAGCCTACACAAGGGATGGCAAATGTTATAGAAGAGAGGGGGAGGAAGTTTTTAAAAGTCAATTTGAAAAGGGCGATTTGGCAGGGGAAGACAGTTTTTGCTATTTGAAGGAGATACGCGAGCCGGCAACAATGCAGGTGAAAGGGTGTATGATTCTTGGATTTTGGAGTGATAGATTCGAGACTATCCAGAAATATTACTCCCGTGGGGAATTGATTGTCTATAATGACGCAGGTACGGAGGTATTTGCTTCTTCCCGGGAACATGTTATTGCGGATATTATTAACGCTGAGGATAAGGGGATTCTGGAAGATGTGCTGGGGCCTTATGTGGAGCATATACAGGATGGGCCGTATCATGCCGTCTGCTATCTGGAAAAAAAGCGGGCGGCCAGGGTGCCGGCGTCTATTATAATTATGATTCTGGCAGTAGGAATAGCTGTGATGATTCTGGGGGAATTTGTTGTAGGGTATCATTTGCAAAAGCTTGCCAAAAGGCTGAACAGGATATTGGATGGGATGGCCCAGGTAATGAGCGGGGATTTGAGCATGCGCATACCCGCCGATAAAAACGGGGATGAACTGGATGTGATTTCCCAATGCTTTAATGAGATGTGCGTTAACTTAGATGAACATATTAAAAGGCGCTATCTGGCGGAAATCGAGCAGAAGGACGCGGAAATGTCGGCCCTCCAAAGCCAGATAAACCCTCACTTTTTGTATAATACGCTGGAGGCGATACGTATGAAGGCTATCTGCAATGGAGACAGGGAAGTGGGGAAAATGCTTTATAGCCTGGCGGTTACTTTTCGGGCGCAGATTAAAGAAGCGGATGTGATTACGCTGGCGCAGGAATTGCATTACAGCAAAAAATATATGGAATTGTTCGAATTCCGTTATCAAAATCAATTTCAGTCTGTGGTGGAATGCCCGGAGGAATACCTGCAGGTGCCGGTGATAAAATTCGTGCTGCAGCCTGTGATTGAAAATTATTTTATCCATGGCATACGTATGAAGGAACAGGACAATTTCATACATATTTTTGTGGAAAAGGAGGAGGGCTATAGGATTATCGTGGAGGACAACGGGAAAGGCATGACGGAGGAGGAAATTGAGGCAAAAAATAAAGAATTGGATGAGGATATCATGAAGAAACAGGCTTCGATTGGGATATTCAATGTAAACCGGAGGCTGAAAGCCGTTTATGGAAAGGAATACGGAATCCATATGGAGACCAGGCCGGAGGGAGGCCTTAGGGTTATTTTACGGTTCCGGCCAGAAGAGGGTATTGAGAGGAAAGATTGAAAATAAAAATTTCCGGGGCCAAGTTTGTGACGGCACGGCATCCACAAACTTACCATGGGTAAAGCCCGGGAAATGGCGGAACGAGGAAGCCGTGAAGAAATGGAGATAACCATGAAGAAAGTAATGATAGTGGAAGATGAAGAATTGATTTTACAGGGGATACGAAATATTCTGGATTGGGAAGCCCTTGGGCTGGATGAATTTGGAAAATCACTGTATACCGGAAGTGTAGACCCGGAAGAATATCTGCCCAAACTGCAGGAAAAATTAGAGGCCACAGGAATCGATAAGGTTATCGACGAGATGCAGAGACAGATTGACGAGTGGAAAACAAAGTAGGGTAAAGAATTAAATATTTTCCTCCTGGAAAGAAAATAAGCCAAATGTCATGTTCATAGCATGGGATTTGGCTTATTTGTTTGCCGTTGTGAATTTTCCTTCTTTTATGTTATTATCGTATAATTTGTAGTTTTATTGGGGAAAATAATCGTATTTTCAGAAAAAACATGGACAGGTATAATGAAAAAAAGAAGCAGCAAAAGCTAATCAAAAGAAAGGGGGGAGATAAATGGATTTTATTACGGAATATGGAGAAAAATTAACAGAAACACTGAAACAAATTTGGACAAAGGAACGGGAGCGTATGGAATGTGCGGGAGGAATATTGGCAGATAGCCTTGTGGCAGGAGGTATGCTGTACGTTTTTGGATGTGGCCATTCTCACATGGTATCGGAAGAGCTATTCTACCGTGCAGGGGGACTTGGTGCAGTCTGTCCTGTTTTTGAGACCAGCACTATGTTGCATGAAGGCGCTGCAAAAAGCAGTAGGGTTGAACGGATGAGCGGCTATGCAGAATTGGTGATGGAGAGGTATCCTATGGTTTCCAAGGACTGTTTTCTTGTTGTATCCAATAGTGGCATTAATCCATTTGCCATTGAAATGGCACAGATTGCATTGGAACGTCAGGTAAAAGTATTAGGGATTTCTTCTTTTGCGTATAAGACAAAGCCTTCGCGTCATAAAGATGGCCTGCATCTACAGGAAGTATGCGATATATGTATTGATAATCATGTTCCGGATGGAGATGCTGCCATTACAGTATGTACGGATGGAACGAAAGCTGGCCCTATATCCAGTATCGCATCTTTGGCAATTGCGGATACCATTATGCTGTCTGCATGTCAAAAACTCCGTGAGCGGGGGATAGAACCGGAAGTATTCCGGAGTGGAAATTGTGTAGGAGGGGATATACATAACCAAAAGTTAATCCAGCGTTTTGGTGCGCGTGTGCGCAGTCTTTAAGGGAGTGAAATGTGAACAGGAAAACAGTCTTAATCCTTAAATATCTGATGGACGGAAATCCTCATAAGGTAACAGATTTGGCCGAATATTTAAAGCTTTCACCAAGGCTGGTGCGTTATGAATTGGAAGAGGCCTATGCATTTTTGGAGAAAGAAGGATTTCCTCTTCCCAAACACCAAGGTTCTACAGGTGTATGCATGAGGCTGAGCATGCAACAGCAGGAATTATTAAGAAACAGGCTTGCCAGTTTAAGTACTTACGATTATGTTATGACTTCTTCAGAAAGACGTTGTATTATGCTGCTCTTGATGCTGGCCAGCGGAGATCGTCCGTTGACAGGGCAGTACTTTGCAGACCAGATGAGTGTCAGTAAAAGCAGCATAGATAAGGATATGAATCTTCTGAAAGCAGATTTGGAAGGAAGTGGGGTAAGGCTGGAAAGTCGGGTAAGCAAGGGCAGTTCCCTGGAGGGGGATGAATGGTGTATACGTAATCTGGGTGTCCGAATGTTGGAACAGCACCTAAACTTTGCCGGCTGGTATCAAAAGCAAAGGGGGCAGGAAAGTGCGGATATGGTTGAACGCTTTGCACATAAGCTTTTTTGTGATGAAACCATGCCGAGTCTGTTTAAAATTATGCAGGAACAGGAAACGGGCGTCGATGGAAAATGGCTTGCTTATGATTCGTTCCGAAGGATTGTTCTGACCTTGGCAGTTGCTTTGGTTCGGGTGCGTAAAGGTAGAGAAATGAACAGTATGCCACCCAGTATGTTTTTGGTAAAAACAACAAATGAATATATATATGCAATGCAAATAGCAAAGAGGATTGGGGAACAGTTTGAGGTTTATCTGTCTGATAAAGAAATTTGTGCGTTGGCTCTTCTGCTTATCAGTGCTGAACATGTTACGCCTGAGCCCTATTTGAAGGATAATTGGGTAGAGGTTCAGGTATTGCTGGATTGTCTGGTACGTAGCATGAGCAGTGAAATGGGGATTGATTTTACAAGGAGTGCAGAGCTTTACCAGTCATTGCATCAACCCCTTGGTTCCGCTGTATTTTGTCTTCGGCATGGAATCTCTCGGATGAACCCTAATTTGCCGGAAATTAAAAGGGAGTACAGGGAATGCTTTGATGCCCTTATACGGGTGGTGGAAAAACTGCATAGTGAGTTGCTTAGCGGTATTTCAGAAGATGATTTGGCTTGGCTGACTTTGCCCTTTTGTGCTTTGGCAGAACAACAAAAAAGGAGTGCAGCGACATGTAAAGTGGCGATTGTATGTGTGCATGGTGTAGGTACGGCGAATTTACTTCGGGAAGCGGTCAGCTCCAGATTTCCCAATATACGGATAGCAGCCACTTTGACCTGCTCAGACATGGAAAAATTGGAAGGGCTGGGAATAGATTTTATCATTAGCAGCATACTTCTTCCAGCGTGTACATTGCCATGGGTCAAAATATCCGCTATTCCTACGGAGCAGGACTGGGAAAATATCGGCAGGATGATATTGAAGTATTCGGTCAGTAAGACAGTTTCCGATGAAGCGTCTGATATATTCAGAGATGTGATGGATGTGGTACAAAGGCATTGTCAGATTGATGATATGGAAAAATTTACTTCCGGTCTTGCTTCCTGCCTGGAATCAAATGGTCTTTCCATACCAATGGAACGTATACAGCCCTCACTGGCCTCATTGCTTACGCCGGATAAGCTACGGTGCTGCCAGTACGCCGCGGATTGGGAGGATGCAGTATGCCAGGCCTGTAACATACTTGTTGAATCGGGAGATGCTACGGAAGAGTTTAGGGATTCTGCTATATACAGCGTGAAAAAAGCAGGCCCTTATGTAGTTATTATGCCGGGGGTAGTCCTGGTACATGGGGATATAGGGAAAGGCGTGGAAAAACTATCCATGAGTATGGTTACATTGAAAAAGGCAGTCTATTTCCAGCATCCCTCCAATGATCCGGTATGGTTGGTTTTTTGCTTGGCGCCTATTGATAGTTGGTCTCATATTCATGCTCTGAGAGGGCTTTTAAATTTATTAAAACACATAACCGTACAGGATCTTTGCGAAGCAGAGACGCCACAAAAGCTGTATGAGTATTTGAGGGAAAGCGGTGAATCGTTATGTTCATGAAAGATTATGTAAGTGTAGAAACTATTGCGCTGAAACAGTGCGTAGGAAGCTGGGAAGAGGCTGTCCGTTGTGCCGGCAGGCTATTGGAGGAGGCCGGAACCATTAAAGACGCGTATACAAACGCTATGGTCACATTAGTAAAAGAGTTGGGGCCTTATATCGTTGTTATGCCAGGGGTGGCATTGGCTCATGCAAGGCCGGCTGGAAATGTGTGGAAAAACAGTATTGCTATTATAACATTAGAGGAAGGGGTGAACTTTGGCAACGAATCGAATGATCCTGTCTTCATTGTGTTTGCTGTCGCAGCACGCAATGACGATGAGCATCTTGATCTATTTCAGGCAGTGGCGGAATTTCTCGAAAAAGAAGAAAATGTAGAACGGCTCAGGAAGGCCAGGACATTCCAGGAAATCGGGTTTTAGGAAACAGGGAAAGGAGTATTCTTATGGAACAAATGCTTGAAAAACTAAAAGGCGGGCTGATTGTTTCCTGTTATGCAGGATATGATTTTAATAAGGAAATGGGAATGCCCCAGACAATGGCATGCATGGCTCAAAGCTGCATTGCCGGTGGGGCAAAGGCGATTCGGACAAATTGGGAAAATGTTGCTGCTATAAAAAAGGCCGTAGAGGTGCCGGTAATCGGTATAAAGAAAGTATATAGAAGTGGTGATATGGTCACTGGCGACTTTCGGATTACACCTACATTAAAAGAGGTGGAGGAACTGTTGGAGGCAGGCGCGGATGGGATTGCCATAGATGGAACAATCCGAGAGAGGTACGATGACCAGACATTGGAGGCATTTATACATACAATTAAAAAGGAATTTAGTACTTTTATCATTGCAGATATTTCTACTGTGGAGGAAGGGGTTGCGGCATGGAATTATGGAGCGGATATGGTGGGAACTACCCTGTCGGGATACACTCCTTATTCAAAAAACCCATTACCCTTTGGGCAGCTGCCAAGTCCGGAGCCGGATTATGAAATTATTCATGACCTGCGTGCGGCCGGAGTAAAACATATTGTAGCTGAGGGGCGAATTACCAATGGCGTAAAAATGAGGAAAGCATTGGAGGCAGGCGCCCATAGCGTAGTGATTGGAACCTCTATTACAGAGCCGCGTAAAATCGTTAAAACGATACTTATGGATGCATTTGATATAGTGTGAAGAGACGTTTGAGAAAAGGAGGAGCTGTATGCAGGCATGGCAACAGTATTTTAAGGTGATGAATGGAGTAGTGGAAAATGCATATCGGACACAGGGAGACAATATCATGGAGGCTTCCCGTATCCTTTCCGAATGTACCAAAAATGATGGGTTAATCCATGCATTCGGCTGTGGACATTCCGGACTTGTGACAGAGGATGTATTCTGGCGAAGCGCAACATTGGCCAACGTACATGCTATTTTTGAATCGGCGGTATCTGGTATTAACGAGATAACCAAAACCAGCCAACTGGAAAAAGTGGAAGGCATTGGCAGGATAATTTTTGAATATAATCGGATTGCGCCTCCGGATGTGTTGATATGCTTTTCCAATTCGGGTAATAATGCTGGTACGGTGGATATGGCTCTGGCAGCGAAGGAAAAAGGAATCCCAGTAATTGCTTTTACGAATGTAGAATACGCAAATCAGCTGACTACCCAGCATTCCAGCGGGAAAAAGTTAAAAGATATTGCGGATGTGGTTATTGATAATTGCTCCCTGATTGGTGATGCAGCTGTAGAATTGCCTGGGTTGGATGTGAAAGTAGGAGCGACCTCTACCATCCCGGTGGTTTACCTCCTGGCTGCGCTTTTAGTACAAACTTGTGACAATTTGCTGAAGGACGGCATTGTGCCGGATGTGTATTACAATGGCCATCTGGCTTATGAGAGGGATAATGTGAAAGAACATAATGATGCATTGGTGAATAAGTATTATCGAAGAATGCGGAATTTGTAAGGTGGGGGAAGTGATGGTTGCCTAAGGGAGTCCGATTTGAAACGGACACAAATTAATGAAGTCCTAGAGACGTTTTTTCTGAAAGGGGGGAAATGCAATGAAAGAATTTAAAGTACTGACTGTGTGCGGTGCAGGCGTGGGCACCAGTACGCTGCTGCGTATGAATATTAATGATGCCTTCAAGTCTTTTCAGCTTCCGTTCCGTGTAAAAGTAGAAAATACAAGCCTGTCACGCGCAAAAGGAACATCTTGTGATTTGATTGTTACTTTTGAGAGCTTTGCGGCGGAGGCGCATAAGTTTTGTCCAGATGTAATTGTGATTCAGAATCTTATGGATAAAAAGGAGCTGATAGCAAAAATTCAAGACTATTTGACAGGAAAAAATCTAATATAATGGATTGCGCTGATGCGCAAACACATACTTGCTCTTCGAAGAAGAGGAGGTATCGTCACGGTGAGTAAGCTATCAATTTCCTGACGGAATTTGGTGATATATAATATAAGGAGGAACATACTATGAGTGCTGTATCAGGAATTGTTCATTTTATCACAACTTATATATTTAACCAGCCTTTTATTTTACTAGGGCTCGTAGCAATGGCAGGGTTAATCTTGCAGAAAAAGCCTATGCAGGATGTGATCATCGGATCTTTGAAGACAGGTGTTGGTTATTTAATCTTATCCCAGGGAACTTCTTTGCTTGCAGGTATTGTTATGCCGATTGCAGATATTCTTAATAAAATCTTTCATGTGGAGGCATCTGTATCCGGTATGGGGCAGGTAGCTTTTGAAGCGGAATGGGCATCTTCCATTGCCCTAATTATGGTGGTGGGGTTTGTTATCAACTTGCTTTTGGCCCGCTTTACTAAATTTAAGTATGTGTATTTAACAGCACATCAGACATATTTTATTGCGCTGGTCTATTTGGCTCTTGCTGTGGAAGTGATTACCAGTCCAAATAAAACAATGTTGATTGTGGCTGGTGGAATCCTTTTGGGAATTTATTGCACTTTGAGCCCGGCGCTTGTACAGCCGTTTATGCGTAAGGTTACCGGTACCAATGATCTGGCTTATGGACATACCACTTCCTTTGGCGTTATAATAGGGGCACTGGTGGGGAAGGCTTTTAGGAAGCATGAAAAGGAATCTTCCGAAGACCTGAAAATACCGGAAAAACTTTCTTTCTTAAAGGATATTACTGTTTCTACGGCTATTATCATGACCATACTTTATCTGGCCGGGGTTACGTTGGCCGGTCCGGCATGGGTGGAAGAGAATGTCAGTGGCGGTACGGCGGCTTATATGTATGCCGTATCCCAGGGGGTGATGTTCGGCGTAGGTATTACTATTGTCTTAACCGGTGTTAGCATGATGATTGCAGAAATCACAGAAGCGTTTAAGGGCATTTCTGAAAAAGTGGTGCCGGATGCTGTTCCTGCCCTGGATTGCCCGGTTATCTTCAATTTCGCCCCAACTGCTGTAATGCTTGGATTTTTAAGCTGTCTGGCAACCGTTATCCTCTGTGTAGTATTATTTGGTGCCATGGGTTTATATGCGCTAACTCCTCCAGTGATTACCTGCTTTTTCGGCGGAGGCCCGGCGGGTGTATTTGGGAATTCTACCGGGGGCTGGAGAGGGGCTGTTTTAGCAGGTATTACCGCTGGATTGATGCTGAGTATTGGCCAGGCGCTGACGGTAGGCTGTCTTTCCACTACTATTGCAGACTTCGCCAGATGGTCCAATGACTTTGACTATTCTGTTTTTACCTGGCTGTTCCAGCAGATTTTAAAATTGATATTTTAATATTATGTAGGATTTATTTAAAGGCTGTCGCTTCATGGGGTATAATTTGTGGGGTGGCAGTCTATAATGCATTTTTGCAGTTTTTCAATAGCAATGACTTAGGGGTATGTAAAATAATTCAACAGCGTAAGCTGCTAGAAATCCAAGTGGAATCACTATATTGGGAAAAGCATATTTCCATAAATAAAAGAATTTGGTATAATTGGAGGTGCGCTGGCCGCCGGCTAAGCTGGAATGCTTCACTTATGAAGATACGGAAGCTAGGGAAGGATATGTTATGTATAAGATTCTAATTGTGGAAGACGATAATGTTATATCAGAGGAAATAGGCAGATATCTGACGAAATGGGGATATGATGTAAAGGCGGTGGCTGATTTCCGGGAGGTGATGGGGGATTTTGGGAAATTTTCCCCCCAGCTTGTCCTGATGGATATCGGCCTGCCTTTTTATAATGGCTACTATTGGTGTGGGGAGATACGCAAGGTATCCCAGGTACCGATTATTTTTATATCTTCCGCATCCGATAATATGAATGTGGTGATGGCTGTAAATATGGGCGGGGATGATTTTGTGACCAAGCCCTTTGATTTGGAGGTGTTGGCGGCAAAGGTGCAGGCCATCCTTCGCCGGGCATATGCTTTTACCTCACAGACAACGGTGCTGGAATTCCATGGACTTTTGCTGGATATTGGTGATATGTCGTTGAATTTCCAGGGAAAGAAAATTGAACTGTCCAAAAATGAGTTCAAGATTCTGCAGACGCTGTTTGAAAATGCCGGTAAGCCTGTGTCACGGGAAAATATCATGAAAAAGTTATGGGATGACGAATGTTTTGTGGATGATAATACATTGACGGTGAACATTAATCGGCTGAGGAAGAAGCTGGAAAGCGAAGGGCTTAGGGAGTTTATTGGAACGAAAAAAGGGGTTGGATATTATTTGGAGGGGGAAGGAATGGAGGAAAAAATAAGGCGAGATGAGTAAGAGACAGGAAACAATGATGGAAACGCCCATAGAGCTTGGCGGGGACTATGGGAAGAAAATCTGCATATGGAGAAATTACTTAAAAGACCGGTATCCGCTGTTGCTGGGCTTTGTTTTTTTGTCCTTTATTTTCTTTGCGGTGACGGGATTGTATGGATATGACGATAGTGTCGCTAAACTGTTCTATGCGGTAATTTTATCGCTTTTTGCCGGCTGCCTTATTGCCTTCTTTGACTATCTTAAATATCGGGGGAAATGCTTGAAATTGCAGGAGGCGCTGATGCGAGGCGAGGAGAGCGACTATTATTTGCCCAGCCCCAAGGGGCTGATAGAAGGGCTTTATTATGATATCGTGTGCCAGATGGGTAAGGAGAAGCGGGAGCTGGTGACTGAACTGGATGAAAAAAGGGCGGATATGATGGACTACTATACCATGTGGATTCACCAAATTAAAATACCTATAGCGGCCTTAAAGCTGCTTCAGTAGCGGATGGAAGAAGAGGAGGGGGCAGGAATTCGGGAAAAGGAAGCTGGCTTGGAAATAGAAACGCGGGAAAGTGCCAGAAATAGAAATGCCAGGCAGTCGCAGGAAGAGCTGTTTAAAATAGAGCAATATGCGGAGATGGCGCTGCATTATGCCAGACTGGATAGCATGTCATCGGATATGCTGTTTAAAAAATATGACATTAGTGCCGTTATTAAGCGGGCGTTAAAAAAATACGCAGTCCTTTTTATTGGCAGCGGGCTCTCTTTTTCTATAGAGGAATTTTCCTGTAATGCGGTGACGGATGAAAAATGGCTGGGGTTTGTGGTGGAGCAGATATTGGCGAACGCGTTAAAATACACCAATGAGGGGGGAATCCGCATTTATGGCGGCGATAAAAATGGCCAATTATGCACAGGGGAAGTGTGCTATGTGGTAATTGCAGACACCGGAATCGGCATTCGGGAAAGCGATTTGCCGCGTATTTTCGAACGGGGATTCACCGGATACAATGGCAGGATGGAGAAGAAATCTACAGGAATCGGCCTTTATCTCTGCCGTCAGATTATGGATAAACTTTCCCATAGCATACGGGTGGAATCGGCGGAAGGGGAAGGAACAAAAGTGGTTCTGGGGTTTGAGGAAAAGAGGGCGTTATTATGGTAAAAGATTTACAAGTTGAACACCCATTAAGAGAAAATATAAGAGTATATAATTCCGGTGCCAAACCACAGCGCACCGGAATATAAATTTCCTCATCCCCCCACCCCATCACTTTCTGCTCACAATCCCGTAATATGTCCTGGCCGTTGCTACATAACTTGCCCCATAAAATCCGGCAAATACGAGTATTACCCCCGCCGCACACATTTTCAGAAGCACCATATCGAAGAACCCCAGCACCTCAAACAATTTCCCTACCATCACAAGCCCGGCGCAGGTATGCAGCACAGCACCCAATACCGGCACGAAGAACACAAGCAAAATTTGCCTCCTAATCGTTCCCCTGATCTCTCTGTCGCTCATCCCTACTTTTTGCATAATCTCAAAGGCTCCCTGATCCTCATAGCCTTCCGCGATTTGCTTATAATACATAATCAACAACAAACACATCAGAAAAACAATGCTAAATAATATACCGATAAACAACAGCCCGCCATACATAGATTTTTGGTCCGAACGGGTGCTTATATTGTTATCTGCCCTGACACAGCCCAATTCATCCACACACCAGCTCCAGAATTCCTCCCCGAAAGCTTCCCTTGCCATTTCCTCCCCTGCCACATCCAGGCGCACCATCCGGTAACGGCCATCCATCAGCCCCTTTACGTCAGCCACACAATTTTTCGTTGCCCAATCCTTCACCAGCCCTTCCCTGGCTGTCTCGTCCTTTACCACCAGATAAAACTGCCCTGCATGCACATTGTTTTCCGATTTCGGTGCAATCCGCAGCGACTCCGGCTCTTCCTTCACTTTCATTTCTTTTCCAAAAAAGACAATCCTGTCATATCCGTAATCCTTCCCGCTGGAAAATACAGCCGCTTCCCCTTCCCCTAATGCCAAATTCCGTCCTTCCATCCTGTTGTAATCTTCCTCCAGAAAAATATTTACATCATAATTCCCCGTCAGGTATGAACTTGTTCCGCCCACATCCCCATTGACAATGCCAAAATTCTCCCCTTTCTTTCCGTAAGCCAGTGTAATCCTCTCATAGCTTATATAATTTTTTATCTCCACCCCATATTTTCCCGCCAGCTCCCTGGCTTTTTCTTCCACATCCCCCTCCTGATGGCGCACTTCCTGCAAATATACGTTGAAATCAAAGGGGAAACTAAAGTCCATCATATCCTCCAGTCCCAGGTACAGCGACAAAGTGCAAACCAGCGTAATCATCACCATGGTAGAAAAGATACAAATATTTACCAGGCTGGCCGCGTTTTTTTTCATCCGGTATAACATCCCTGAGACTGTAATAAAATTAGAAGGCTTATAATAAAATTTCTTTTTCTTCTTCAACAGTTTCAAAAAAGCCACACTTCCCGATGTAAACAGCAAATAAGTACCCCCGACCACCCAGAAGATGGCGAAGAAAAAGTTGATAAAAATCATGGAATCCGCCTCACTGTAGATGGCCAGTTTATACCCAAAGCCCAGAGCCACTGCCCCAAGCGCCGCCCAAACCCAGAGAAGCTTCGGCTCTTTTTCCCCTTTTTTACTGCCGGAAAGCAAATCCGCAGGCCTGGCTATCCCAACCTGAATCAGGTTAGAAATGAAATTTATGGCATATACCCAGAAAAAAAAGATAGCCGTTTCCCCAAAGGCCGACAAACTGAAAGTAAATTTCGCATCCACCGGCAGCCCTGTCATCCGCAGCAGCAACAGGAAAAGAAGCTTCGTGAGTACTACGCCGCTGATAATCCCCATTCCCACCGCCACCAGATAAGTCAAAAACGATTCGGCAAACAGCATCGTTCCGATATGCTTTTTCTCCAAGCCCAAAATATTATATAAACCCACTTCTTTTTTCCTTCTTTTCATCAGGAAGCTGTTTGTATAAAAAAGAAAGGGCAGCAAAATGATTCCCAGAAGCACCCGCCCCATGGACAGGAACATCCATGCATATACGCTCTTAGGCAGAGTGCTTATAATATCGTTGTGGAGGATGGAAGAAAACACAAAAAATGTAAATACGGAAAAAATGCCCGCAGCCAGGTAAGGATAGTAAGCGGCTCCGTTATTCATCATCCCCTTTACCGCCAAATGCGGCAAAATATGCCTTGTTTTCATTGATTTTGCTTTATTCATTTTCCCAGTCATCCCTATTCTCCTTCATCCATACTGTCCTGATTCATTTGTATCACCGTCAAAGCATCGGATATCATTTTATACATTTCCTCATTTGACTGGTTCCCCCGATAAATCTGATGAAATACTGAGCCATCTTTGATAAAAAGAATCCGCCCCGCATGGCTGGCCGCTTGGATGCTGTGTGTCACCATCAGAATCGTCTGCCCTTCCTTATTCACATCCGCGAAAAGGCGCAGCAGGCGGCTGGATGCCTTGGAATCCAGCGCCCCGGTGGGCTCATCTGCCAGAATCAGCTCTGGTCTGGTAATCAAAGCCCGGCATGCTGCCGCCCGTTGTTTCTGCCCGCCGGACACCTCATAGGGGTACTTTTCCAGCAAATCCCAAATGGACAGCTTCAGCGCCAGGGGCTGCAGCCTTTTCTCCATCTCTCCATAATCTTCCCCCGCCAGCACAAGGGGCAGAAAAATATTATCCCGTAAAGAAAGGGTATCCAACAGATTAAAATCCTGGAAGACGAAACCCAGGTGATTTCTTCTGAATGCGCAAAGCTCCTTCGGCTTTATTTCCGCTATGTTCCTCCCATCCAACAGCACCTGGCCGCTGGTGGGTTTGTCCAGGGAGGCCAGAATATTCAAAAGCGTTGTTTTGCCGGAACCGGACTCCCCCATAATCGCCACATATTCCCCTTCCTCCACCGAAAAGTTTACGTTGTTCAAAGCCCTTACTTTCATCGCCCCGAACCGGGTTGTATATATCTTTTTTACATTTTTTACTTCCAAAAGTGCCATCTTTTCCTCATTTCTGCACAGCTTTTTGCTCCTTTTAGCCGTGCTTGTTTTTATACTCTTATTTTAATCAAAGCATATGAAATTTTCCATGCATTTGCCTTACATTCAGAGAAATAAACTTACACTTTTGTAAGGTACGGCAGTTTGCCGAAAAAGAAACTATTGAGGATATGCAGAACCTAATTGTTTCCATGATAAATTTGCAGGCGATTGGTGGGGAAATTTAGCATATGAAAAATTCATATGAATTTCATTGTAAATGTGGAAATCATTTTGTATAATTAAAATGTAGCAGGAGCAGGCTATATCGCATATTCTGTCACAGATTTTAAGAAACCGAGGTGATAAAGTGCAGGACGAACCCAAACAGCCACAGGAAGTCAAGGCAAAGCGCACTGCCAAAAACAGTGTATTTTTAGACCTTTTCCAAGATAAAAAGAATTTGCTGAAACTGTATAAGGCATTGCACCCAGAGGATACAGACGCAACAGAGGATAAACTGGATATTGTTACGATAGACAATGTGCTAACCGATAATCTGTATAATGATTTGGGTATCATGGTAAGTGGTAATAAATTGCTTTTGCTTTTAGAAGCACAATCTTCATGGACAGTAAATATTTTAATTAGAATACTGCTCTATTTAGCACAGAGTTACCATGAATATTTCGAGAGGACATCGCAAAGTCTGTATAAGAGTAAAAAAGTTAAAATGCCAAAACCCGAATTGTATATCATCTATACGGGCAATAAAGGCAGGAAACCCGATATAATATCATTGTCAAAAGAATTTTTTGACGGAGCGGATATTGATATTGAGATAAAAGCCAAAGTCATATATGAAAGCAACAAGGATAATATAATCAATGAGTACATTATTTTCTGCAAAATTTTTAATGAACAGGTAAAAGCGCATGGAATGACGAAACGGGCAGTTACAGAAACGATCCGTATCTGCAAGGACAGAAATATCCTCAAACAATATTTAAGCAGTAAGGAAGTGGAGGTAGTAACGATTATGATGAGTTTATTTGATGATGAGCAGATTATGAGAACTTATGAGAAAGACCTTAAAAGGGAAACGGAAAGAGAAACAGCCGAAAGAATGATAAGAAAGGGAAAAATGACATTGGAAGAAATAGCGGATTATATTCCGTCATTGTCATTTGATGAATTGAAAGAACTTGAAGCCGAGGTTATGCAGTTAGCGTAATCAGCAAAATAATTTATTATCAAAATAACACGCACCTACGGATGCGTTAGTAAAGGCGCATGGAACAGTAAATTGTAAACCATGCGTCTTTTTTTATGTGTGCTTGCACACATTTCTGATACAAGTACCCAAAGTGTAGAGGACAAGTTAAGGCATATCATTCTCCACGATTTAGAGTATGGGAAACAGGGAAAATCATGAAAAATGATGAATATGTCCTTGACAAGTGGCAACAGGAGAGACGAAACTATAGTTACAATACTATGTTTGGCAGATATTTTGAAAAGCAAAAATTGCAGGAAGGGGCGAAGATGAAGCGTATGGGGAAGCTGGCGGTTGTGTTGGGGGTGTTGTTTATCTTATATTTCCTGACCATCAAGATTGTGGCAGTCCATGGAACGAATTTCTATTTTATTTGGCTGATCATGGGGGTGGCATTGATTGGGTGGGCCATCTGTATGAAGAAGGAGATTCTGATTCCCCATATCCCGGTGTGGATAAGGAGGGGATTCCTCATACTGTTTGTCATGGGGTGTGCATTGTTTGTGGTGGTGGAAGGGATGATCGTGAGCGGCTTTGGGGCGGCGGGGAAGGATAACCTGGATTATATTATTGTGCTGGGCGCGCAGATGAAGGCTCATGGGCCAAGCAGGGTGCTGAAAATGAGGCTGGATAAGGCTTGCGATTATTTGGCGGAAAATCCTGACACTATTGTCATAGTCTCCGGGGCACAGGGAAATGATGAACATGTCAGTGAAGCCCAGGGAATGTACGATTATCTGGTGGAACAGGGGATTTCCCCGGAGCATATTATTAAGGAAGACCAATCCCGCAATACGAACCAGAATATTAATTACAGCAGTGCTTTTTTGGATAAGGAGAAGGATTCAGTAGGCATTGTGACAAATAATTTTCATATTTTCCGGGCCACCCATATCGCAAAAAAGAGCGGATATGCGGATGTGTGCGGGATTGCGGCACCTTCGGAGTTTTTGATGCAGGCGAATAATATGCTGCGGGAATTTATGGGAGTGATGAAGGATTTCCTGGTGGGGAATATCTGAAGCGATGCAGGAATTAAGGGAGTCAATTTTCGGGACAGTGCAGCGGACGCCAAGCAGGCGCTGCGCTGCCCCGAAAATTGGCAATTGGCTGCCCCAAAAGATACCAGGCCGCTATTGACTAGAGGAATGCGATTGGGTATGATTAAAATCAGTTAGATATTTAGTATGGAAGACGGCATGTACGGTAAAGCAGGAAGGGAAGAATGGGAGGCGGGCAATGAATCAGATAGAACAGTTGAAACAATGGATAGCAGGCAGCGATAATATTGTATTTTTCGGTGGGGCCGGGGTGTCCACGGAGAGCGGGATACCGGATTTCAGAAGCGTGGACGGCTTGTATCACCAGAAATATGATTATCCGCCGGAAACGATATTGAGCCATACCTTTTATAGGAATAAACCGGAAGAATTCTACCGGTTTTACAGGGATAAACTGATTGGTTTTGAAGCTGCGCCCAATAAGGCGCATTATAAGCTGGCGCAGTGGGAAAAGGAAGGGAAGCTGAAAGCGGTCATTACCCAGAATATCGACGGGCTGCACCAGGCGGCGGGGAGCAAAAAGGTGCTGGAACTTCATGGTTCGACGCTGCGCAATTACTGCGAGAGGTGCAAAAAGTTCTTCGATGTGGATTATATCCGCAGGGAGGATGGGGTGCCGGTATGCGATGCCTGCGGCGGGCCGGTAAAACCGGATGTAGTGCTGTATGAGGAGGGGCTGGACCAGCAGGTTTTGTCGGAGTCCATTAGTTTTATTAAAAATGCTGATGTGCTTATTATTGGAGGCACATCTTTGGTGGTATATCCTGCGGCGGGGCTGATAGATTATTATAATGGAAATAAGCTGGTTCTGGTAAATAAGACGCCTACGGCCAGGGATGGGGTGGCGGACCTGATTGTACAAGGGCCGATCGGGGAAATTTTCGGACAGTTGTAAGTTGGAAGAGGGAGGGGAAGGAAGGGCAAAGAGCCGGAGAGCCATAAAATGGCCGATGGAAAAACCTTGCGGATTACCCGCTAAAGCGGGAGCAATGCGGAAAAGAGAGGGAATATGGACATTCATGTAGGTGAAATATTACGGCTGAAAAAGCAGCACCCCTGCGGCAGCAAGGAATGGGAAGTGCTGCGCATAGGGGCGGATTTCAGGCTGAAATGTATGGGCTGTGGACATCAGATTATGATAGCCCGGACAGCTGTGGAAAAAAATGTGAGGGAAATCAAACAAAAACCTTGAAAATGCCGGTTTCATATGGTATGATATTAACTCGTGATATATTTAATTCCTTGTTCCCGGCAGGGTCGGGGGCCAGAGACCAAAAGGAGGTAACGCACATGAACAAATATGAATTAGCCGTTGTTGTCAGTGCAAAAATCGAAGATGAGCAGAGAGCGGAAGTGATTGAAAAATGTAAAGCTCTCGTCGAAAGATTCGGTGGACAGGTTACGGAAGTTGAAGAATGGGGTAAGAAGAGACTGGCTTACGAAGTTCAGAAGATGAAAGAAGCTTTCTACTATTTTATTCACTTCGATGCTGAGAGCACTGTTCCGGTTGAAATCGAACACAGAGTTCGTATCATGGACAATGTGATCAGGTATTTATGCATAAGACAAGACGAGGCATAAAGAACAGGAGAACGTATGAATAAAGTAATACTTATGGGACGTTTAACCAGGGACCCCGAAGTGAGGTATTCGCAGGGGGAAAGCCCGTTGGCAATTGCCAGATATACACTTGCCGTAGACCGCCGTTTTAATAGAAATGGGGATGATGCTACCGCTGATTTTATTAACTGCGTAGCGTTCGGAAAAAGCGGCGAGTTCGCGGAGAGGTATCTCCGCAAAGGAACGAAGATTGCGGTTACCGGGCGTATCCAGACCGGAAGCTATACGAATAAGGACGGCGTGAAGGTATATACGACGGAAGTTGTAGTAGAGGATCAGGAATTTGCGGAGAGCAAGAACAGCAGCGGCGGCGACGGGGGTTTTGCCGGCGGCAACAGCTATTCCGGAGGCGGCAGGCCTGCTCCTATGGCAGCCGGTGACGGTTTTATGAATATTCCGGATGGGATTGATGAGGAATTGCCATTCAACTAATAATTGATTTTAGATAGGAGGCATTATTATGGCTTACAATAAAGCAGAGAAGTCTGATTCTCCGGCAAGGAGAAAGGGCGGGATGCGCAGAAGAAAGAAAGTTTGCGTATTTTGCGGGAAAGACAATGTTATCGATTATAAAGATGTAGCAAAATTAAAAAGATACGTATCCGAGAGAGGAAAAATCCTCCCCAGGAGAATTACAGGAAACTGTGCAAAGCATCAGAGGGCGCTGACGGTTGCTATTAAGAGAGCACGTCATTTGGCTTTGATGCCGTATGTGCAGGACTAATCCGGATTTGGGCCGCAGTGGATACTGATGGCATGAAGCAGGATAAAAGGCGGGCAGGGAGCGAGGCTTCTGCCCGCTTTGTGTTTACTTTATAGGGGGCTTTATTAGACGGACATAAATTGACGGGGGACCGGAGTTCCTTTATATACACGAAACAATAAAAGGAGGGAGCATTTTATGTTGCCAACAAGAAAAGAGGCCGAAAGACTTCTGGCAGAAGCGGAAAAGTGTAATCCGGGGCCATGGGGGAATCATAGCCGTGTTGCGGCGCATTGTGCTGAGAAAATTGCACAAGAATGCGATGGCTTGGACCCTGAAAAGGCATATATATTAGGTTTGCTGCACGATATCGGCCGGAAATTCGGCGTAAGACATTTGGGGCATGTTTCGGATGGCTATTCATACATGATGTCAATGGGCTATGATGAGGCAGCAAAAATATGCCTTACCCATTCTTTTAATAGTGGAACCATTGACGGATATATAGGAAAATTCGATACAACCCTGGAAGAATTGAAAGTAATAGAGGATGCTTTGGAAACAGTAACTATGGATGAGTATGACAAACTGATTCAACTTTGCGATTCCATTGCAGGTTCAGAAGGCGTGTTGGATATTGAAGAAAGAATGGGAGACGTGCGGAACCGCTATGGTTCTTATCCCCAAGAAAAATGGGATAATAATCTAAAACTGAAAAAGCATTTTGAAGATATGATGGGGAAGGATATTTATGCGGTAACCCGTAATTGATATATGCTATTAACATGGTGATTGGGCAAGGGGCTGAATGATAACTGGCGAAGCGGCCAAAATCAGAACAGTGTGAAACAGGAGCAGCGGGAATGAAAGAACAGTTGGAAGAAAACTTGGATATAGAGAGGGATGTGCGCCGTGAACAAAGGATACGGGCGATGCGGCGGCGGAAGGAACAGCAGGACATGGTCCGGAGATGGCTTAGGATAGCCATTCCGGCGGCGGGGGTTTTTATTATAGCTATTATATTGATTGTGAAGGCAATTGGGAAACCGGCATCGCCGGAAGGGGAGAAACTACAGCAAACCGAGAGGAACGGAGCGGAAAACGGCACTTTGGAAATGGCAAATATTGGAAATAGCGGAACGGGCGGCGAGGGAATAGGAAGTATAGCAGGCAATGAGGAAGCGGGTGGTGAGGGAATAGGCAGTACACCAGCGGGCGATGGGGAAGCAGGCGGTGCGGGAACAGACACTCCGGGAGCAGAAAATGCGTACGAGGGCAGCACAGATGCGGATGAAACAACAATAGATGGTACAGGAGAAGCAAAGGGAGGGAACGAAGCTTTCAGAGAGACCGGAAATACCAGACGCCTGGGCGGGAATATTGTGAGCAATTATGCGATTTTAATTGATTTGGACAAGGGCAGCATAGTGGCGGAGAAGAATGGCAAGGTGAGGATGAACCCGGCCTCCATGACGAAAGTCCTGACTTTGCTCGTGGCGGTGGAACATATTGATAATCTGGAACAGCCTGTTACCATAACCCAGGAAATGACCGACTACAGCTTCGCAAACGGCTGCAGCAGTGCAGGGTTTGAACGGGATGAAACGGTCACCGTGCAGGATTTATTGTATGGGACAATACTCCCTTCCGGCGCGGAAGCGGCGGTAGGGCTGGCCATTCATGTGTCGGGCTCCCAGGAGGCTTTTGTGGATCTGATGAATGAGAAGCTGGAAGAACTTGGGCTCTCGGAGAGCGCACATTTTACCAATTGTGTGGGCGTGTATGATGATGACCATTATTGTACGCCCTATGATATGGCGGTTATTATGAGGGCAGCCTTAGAAAATGACCTTTGCAGGCAGGTATTATCCGCCAAGACTTACACTACCTCGGAAACGGAGGAACATCCGGAAGGGATGATACTGAGTAATTGGTTCTTGCGCCGCATCGAAGATAAGGATGTTGGGGACAATGTGAAAAGCGGAAAAACAGGCTATGTGGAAGAATCCGGAAGCTGTGCCGTAAGCTACGGGGAAAGCAAGGATGGAAAGCGGTATATTTGCGTAACTGCGGATGCGCAGAACCAGTGGCGCTGCATCGATGACCATGCAGAAATATACAGACAGGTGATGTGACGAGCCGGAATGGCCGGGGATGGCATAGGGAGAAAATGCATAAATATGTAAGCCATAGCATGATTCGACATAAAATGTGTAAAAACTGTAAAATAATATTGTGGAACTTCATGGAAAAAAATGTTATACTATAGGAGATATATTTTTGGACACCGTAATGTGCAGTATAAACGATCTTGCTGATAAGGCGCATTTACTGTGTGATTATACAGAAGAATTGCGGTAGAAAAGGAAATCATATGAAGAACAGTATTAAGTTAAAAGGAAGGTTAAAGAAATATTTACAGACGTCTGTATATTTAGGTATTTTATTGGTCCTTGTAAATCTGGGTATTTATGTGATTGATTATAGGGCCGGACTCATTCTAACATGCTTTGCCATATTTTATTTTGCGATTGTTTTATCTTTGCTGTTATATAATAAGCCGATTATTATGAATGAACTTATCAGCTTTGCTACCCAATACGGGCAGATACAGAGGCGTTTGCTCCGGGATTTGGATTTGCCTCATGCTTTGCTGGATGAGGACGGGAAGATTATCTGGACAAACATCGCTTTTGAGAAAGCGCTGCATAAGGAAAAGGGGTATCGGAAGTCAATAACATCGTTGTTTCCCATGATAACAAAGGAAAAGCTTCCTGGTACTGTGGATGAGGTAGAACTTGCAGTAAGTTTCGGGGATAACGATTATATAGCGAAAATGAAAAAGATTTCCCTGAAGGAAATGGCGCAGAACAGCGACATAATCGAAGACAGGGATTATGACGGGTATTTGATTGCCATCTATCTTTTCGATGAGACTGCACTTAAAATAGCCCTTCAGGAAGTGGATGATCAAAGCCTGGCGGTAGGGCTTTTATATTTGGATAATTATGAAGAAGCGCTGGAAAGTGTGGAAGAGGTTAGGCGTTCCCTCCTCCTCGCATTGATTGACAGAAAGGTAAATAAGTATATTGCAGGCCTGGATGGCATCTGCAAAAAGATAGAAAAGGACAAGTTCCTGGTTATTATGAGGAAAAAAGCGGTTTCTTCTTTGCAGGAGAACCGGTTTGATTTGCTGGAAGATGTAAAAACAGTAAATATAGGGAACGAGATGGCGGTGACTATCAGCATCGGCGTGGGCCTGGACGGGCTTACTTATGCCCAGAATTATGAGTTCGCCAGGAATGCAATCGATTTGGCTTTGGGGCGGGGCGGTGACCAGGCGGTGGTCAAGACTCCCCATAACACTGTGTATTACGGCGGCAAGAGCCAGCAGATAGAGAAGAATACAAGGGTAAAGGCCAGGGTAAAAGCCCAGGCGCTGAAGGAAATCATTTTCAGCAAAGACAAGGTTATTGTCATGGGGCACAGGAATGCGGATATCGACAGCCTGGGGGCTGCAGTGGGTATAGCGCGCATTGCTGCAACCTTGGAGAAAAAGGTGCATATCGTGTTAAGCGATTCGGGCACTTCCCTGCAGCCTTTTGTGGATATGTTCCATAATAACCCGGATTATGATGATGACCTGATTATCAATGGGCAGCAGGCAATTGAGATGGTAGGGAATAATGCCGTCCTTGTAGTAGTGGATGTAAATAAACCCAGCATTACGGACTGCCCGGAACTGCTCCGGCTCTGTAAATCCATCGTAGTGTTTGACCACCACAGGCAAGGAACAGAGGTGATTGAAAATGCCACATTATCCTATGTGGAAGCCTATGCCTCCTCTACATGTGAGATGGTTTCCGAAATGCTGCAGTATATCGGGGAAAATATTAAGATAAAAAATATAGAAGCCGACTGCATGTATTCGGGTATTATGATAGATACCAATAATTTCATGACAAAGACAGGCGTAAGAACCTTTGAAGCGGCGGCATTTTTGAGAAGAAATGGTGCGGATGTGATGCGTGTACGCAAGCTTTTCAGGGAGGAAGCGGCCGAATATAAGGCCAAGGCGGATGCGGTCAGCCAGGCGGAGATTTATAAAAATGCCTATGCAATTTCCATATGCACCAGCGATGAACTCCCTAACCCTACGATTATCGGCGCTCAGGCGGCCAATGAACTGCTGAATATCAAAGGGGTAAAGGCCAGCTTTATACTGACGGATTACCAGAATCAGATATATGTAAGTGCCCGTTCGATTGATGAAGTAAATGTACAGATCATTATGGAAAGGCTCGGCGGGGGAGGGCATATCAATGCGGCGGGCTGCCAGCTGGATAATATATCCATCGTGGAGGGGATTGGCATTGTGAAGCGTACGTTGGATAAGATGATAGAAGAAGGCGCTATATAGTTTATCGGCGTTAAGAAAGGATATGAGACTGACATGAAAGTAATTTTAACAGAAGATGTAAAAAAACTTGGGAAAAAAGGTGAAGTGGTGGAAGTAAGCGATGGCTATGCCAGAAACTACGTGCTTCCAAAGAAACTTGGCGTAGAAGCAAACGGCAAGAATATGAACGATTTGAAGCTGAAAAAAGCAAATGAAGAAAAGATAGCCCAGGAACAGCTGGAGGCGGCAAAGGATTTTGCCAAAGTACTGGAAACGAAGGAAGTGCTCGTGTCCATTAAATCCGGAGAAGGCGGAAAGGCCTTTGGCTCCGTATCTTCCAAAGAGATTGCGGAAGCGGCGAAGGCTCAGCACGGGCTGGAAATTGATAAGAAGAAAATCCAGATGCCGGAGGCGATTAAGAGCCTGGGCGTGTATCAGGTGAATGTGAAGCTGCACCCCAAGGTAATGGGCAGCCTGAAAGTGAAAGTACAGGAAGCGAAATAACCGGCAGCGGGAAGTGAAGGTACAGGAAGCGCATAACCGGCAGCAGAGAAGTGAAGGTACAGGAAGCGGAATAACCGGCAGCGGAGAAGTGAAGGTACAGGAAGCGAAATAGCGGGAAACTGAGAAGGGAAAGCACGGCAAGCGGTACAGTGCATAGATTAGAGTGCGAAAGGATATGAAGTGGCAGCAATGGAAGAGGCGTTGCTAAAAAGAGTATTGCCGCATAGCATAGAGGCGGAGCAGTCTGTCATCGGTGCTATGATTATGGATAAAGATGCCATCGTGGCAGCATCGGAAATCCTTACAGAAGAGGATTTTTACAGCAAACAGTACGGAGCGCTTTTCGAAGCGATGGTGGAATTAAATGATGAAGGGAAACCGGTGGATACGGTTACTCTTCAGGACAGGCTTCGGGAGAAGGATGTTCCGCCGGAGGTGAGCAGCCTGGAATTTATCAGGGAGTTGCTCAATACATTGCCTACTTCGGCGCATATTAAAAACTATGCCAATATAGTGGCGGAAAAAGCCATGCTCAGGCGTCTGATAAAGTTAAATGAAGAAATTGCAAACACCTGTTATGTAGGGAAGGACAGCCTTGAAAATATACTGGAAGATACGGAAAAGCGTGTTTTCAATCTGGTTCAGCGCAGGAATACGGATAGTTTTGTTCCCATCCGGCAGGTAGTAATGAATGCTATGGATCAGATAGAGAAGGCCTCCAAAAACAAAGGGAGCGTCACTGGAATCGCCACAGGATTTATTGACTTGGATTACCGGACGGCGGGAATGCAGCCTTCCGACCTGGTGCTGATAGCGGCAAGGCCGTCCATGGGAAAGACAGCATTTGTTTTGAACATAGCCCAGCATGTGGCCTTTAAGCTGGAGCAGACAGTGGCTATTTTCAGCCTGGAAATGTCCAAAGAACAGCTGGTAAACAGGCTTTTTTCCCTGGAATCCAAAGTAGATGCCCAGAAATTGCGGACAGGCAATCTTTCGGATAATGACTGGGAAAAATTAATCGAAACGGCTGGGGTCATTGGAAAATCCAATTTGATTATCGATGACACGCCGGGGATTACTATAGGGGAAATGCGTTCCAAATGTAGGAAGTATAAGCTGGAATATGATTTGAAAATGATAATTATCGACTACCTCCAATTGATGTCGGGAAGCGGCGGCAGAAATGATTCCAGGCAGCAGGAGATTTCGGATATATCCCGTTCCCTGAAGGCATTGGCCAGGGAATTGGGCGTTCCTGTTTTGGCTCTTTCCCAGCTAAGCCGTGCCGTGGAACAGCGGCCGGACCACCGCCCGATGCTTTCGGACTTAAGGGAATCAGGGGCGATTGAGCAGGACGCGGATGTGGTGATGTTTATATATCGCGATGACTATTACAATAAAGATACAGAAAAAAAAGGGATTGCAGAAATTATAGTGGCAAAGCAGAGGAATGGCCCTATCGGAACAATCGAACTGGTATGGCTGCCGGAGTATACAAAGTTTGCCAATATGCAGAAATAGGCAGTTTATTTTAATAAGAGATTTTGATTTTTACACGAAAGAGGATGAGCGAAAGATGCTGTCCTCTTTTTGTGTTTTTATATACAAGGGTAACCGTTGGTTCAACTTAATTCCGGACAAGGGAGGGAGAGAGGATTGAAATTTTTCAGTTCAGAGTTTGTGTATGCACGGCAGCAACAAACTCCATCATGCAAAAGTCTCGGCAAAACTGAGCAATCTTAATAAAACAAAGATACAAAAGCCGTGCAGAAAAGAGGTAAAGGTATGGAACAGACAAGGTATTTAATTTCGGATGCTGCGAAACAGGTAGAGGTGGAATCCCATGTCCTGCGCTACTGGGAAGAAGAATTGGGAATCCCGATTAAGAGAAACGAACTGGGCCACAGATATTATACATCTGAGGATGTTGAGCGTTTTCGGGAAATAAAGAGATTAAAGGAGCAGGGGCTGCAATTGAAGGCAATTCGTATGATTTTAAAGGACGGCAAACTGGAAAGGCTCAATGGGGATGACTTTCCGCAAAGCGTAATTCTTTACAGAGAAAACTTAAACAATGGAGGTGCAGAAAGAGTGGTAAGCGAACAGGAGAAACATATGATAGAAATTATCAGCAAAAGGGAAATTGCAGAGAGGCAGCAGGAAAGCAAGGAAGAAAAAAGCATCAGGCTTCAGATGCTTTTGCAGCATATGATTGGGGAGGCGGTAAGGGAAAGCAGCCGGGAACTGTGCGAAGATATCAAACAGAGCGTTCTGAAAGAAATGGATTATCAGTTTAGGCAGCAGGAAGAGCGGGAGGAACAGCGCGAGAACGAAAGAAGAAAGCGGGAGGAAGAGCACTATCAAAAAGTGGACGAGCTCCTTCGAAGCTACAGCAAGAAAGGGAAACGGAAAGAAAAGGAAAAACTACATCGTTTTGGGGCGAAAAAAAAGCCTTCCATCGTTTGATGGAAGGCTGTCTTTGTCATTATTCCTGTGAAATAGCGCCAACCGGGCAGCCGCCTGCACAAGAACCGCAGTCGATGCATGTATTGGGGTCGATTTCGAATTTGCCATCGCCTTCGCTGATAGCACCAACCGGGCACTGTCCCTGACAAGCCCCACAGCTTACACAAGCGTCACCAATTACGTATGCCATAATTATTATCCTCCTTTATGATTATACCAATATGATTTGGGTATCAAATACCATATCTATTTTAATATAAAACGGATACAAATACAATAGGGTCATTCAAAATTTATCGGTGCGGACGTAATAGTTTCCTGGTATTGCGCACGATTTTTGGATATAGGACTTTAGCGCCAAGAAATAAAGGGGAATAAACTCTTTTAATAACTGTTGGAAATAGGGGTACTATTTGATATAATATAAAGAATTATATGATTTATGCTTTGTAAGGGGGTGAAAAGATGAAACGATATTTAAAAAGGCAGGTCTATGAACAGATGTTGGCATGGAAGCAACAGCCGGGGCATTCTACGCTGGAGGTATCCGGGGCGCGCCAAGTTGGGAAGACTTATATTGTAAATAAGTTTGCGGAAGAGCAGTATAAAAATAAAATATATATCAATTTGCTGGATTTTTCAGGCGAACTGTTTATGGAACGCTACGATGAACTGCGCCAAGAAATAAAGGATGGTTTAGAATGTGAAAACCCAGTTTATGAACTGATAAAAAGATATCGGCCGAAATTTGTGGATTCGCCAGAGACGGTAGTTATCATTGATGAAATCCAGGAATCTGCAGCCATATATAACCGCATTCGGGAATTTACAAGGACGTTAAAAAGTGATTTTATTGTAACCGGAAGTTATCTGGGCAGGATTCTGAACAAGGAATTTAAGTTTTCTGCAGGGGATTTGGATACAGTGGAAGTGCAGACACTTAGCTTCAAAGAATTCCTTATAGCTATGGGCTGTTTTGATTTATATGAGGAGTTGGATATATATGGTGGAAGCGAGGAAAGAACCCATTATGAATTAAGGGAACTGTATCGGATATATACCGCTATAGGAGGATATCCTGCAGTAGTCTTGCAGTATATGGAAAGCCATTCCCTGCCAGAATGCGAGGCAGTGCTTTTAAAAATTATAAAGCTTTTCATCCAGGAAAGCAGGCGGTATTTTGCGGATATTTTGGATGACGAAGTATATCAAAATATATTTTCGTGCGTAGCGCGCATCTTGGTGAAGGAGAAAAAAGGGTTTGATAAAGATAGTTTTAGTGAAGAATTGCGAAGCATTGTAGTTAAGGACTATTCCAGTAATGTTAGCAAGGCTACCGTTAATAGGGCGATTGATTGGCTTTACAGTTCCGGCATTATAGGCTTTGCAGGAAAAATCACCGAATGCAGCATTATGGACTTTAAAGCGAAAGCAAGGTGCTATTTTATGGATTTGGGGATCGCAAATTTTTACCTGCGCCATATTGGTTGTCCGAAAGGACATATAGCTGGAATCATTAGCGAGAACTTTGTGTTCCTTGACTTAAAGAGGAGGCTTGGCCATCCAAGCGAAATTACGTTGGAAACCCCGGCATTTGCTACACTAGGCAATGGTGAAATTGATTTTTGGGTTATGGCGATGCATTCGCAGAAAACCTATGCTATCGAAGTGAAGTCTGGAAAGAATAACAGCAAGACGATACAGGAGGCGCTTGACAGGAAAAAAATAGACTTCGCCCTTTTTGTGAAAGGGAATACGTACGGGGGCATAAAGGATAATATCTTGACGATCCCTATATATGGTATTTCAAAGTTTAGCTTTGAATAGAGGATATAGGATGCCATATTTTTAAAACCTTAAATGAATAAAAATATAGGAAAACACATAGAAAGCCGAGGGAAATCCCCGGCTTTTTTGGACTCATCTATTCTCAACCCTTGCTTTACGGCTACTAATAGTTCTGGCTTCCTGAATCCATATCTCAGTAAGGATTTGTCAGGACTGTTACTGACCCTCCGCCCGCCTTTTCTTGATACCTTCCAGAATCACCTGCTTTTTCTCGATCACCTTATCCTTGTCCATGGCAGGAACGCCGGAAAGCTTGTAGGTCAGGCCCAACTTTTCATATTTGGTTTCGCCCATCGTATGGTATGGCAGTACATCCAGGGCTTTCAAATTGCTGAACTGGCCGATGAAATATCCCAGCTTGAAAAGGTATTTATCGTCATCGGTTATGCCTGGAACAACAACATGGCGTATCCACATATCCACACGATTTTCATTCAGGTATTTGGCGAATGCCAGGATACCGTCATTGGGCTGTGCCGTCAATTCCTTGTGTTTTTCCGGGTCGATGTGCTTGATATCCAGCATTACCAGGTCGGTCAGAGTCATCAGCCGGTCCAATTTTTCAATCCATGCCGTGTTATCCGGTTTAAAAGCGATGCCGGAGCTGTCGATACAGGTATGTACCCCTTCTTTTTTGGCAATAGTAAATAAATCGATGAGAAAATCAACCTGCATCAATGGCTCACCGCCGGTAACCGTAATCCCTCCGGTTTTGTAAAAAGGCTTATTCCGCCTGTATTGCTCCATAATTTCTTCCGGCTCCATGAGCGTGCCCCCCTCCATGGGCCATGTATCGGGATTATGGCAGTAAGCGCACCGCATCGGGCATCCCTGTACAAAAACAACAAACCGCGTGCCGGGCCCGTCTACCGTTCCAAAACTTTCCAGAGAGTGTATTCTGCCTTTCATATATAAAATCTCCTTCCATATACTTTTCTATTTACATTCCAAATATGTTGCTGATGGAATACATTTGCTATAATCAAGTATAACAGAAACTTGCGGGAAAAGCCATAGAAAAACCATGGCAAAGAAAAAGCAGATGCTTTTCACATCTGCTTTTTACCGACTTTTCCGTCTAATGCTTAGATAGACTCATGGAATGTACGGGAGATAACGTCTGCCTGCTGTTCCGGTGTTAATTTAATGAAGTTAACAGCGTATCCGGAAACACGGATGGTCAGCTGAGGATAGTTCTCAGGATGTTTCTGAGCGTCCAGAAGCATATCTCTGTTCAAAACGTTAACATTGAGGTGATGTCCACCCTTTGTTGCATATCCATCCAATAAATTTACAAGGTTATCAACCTGTGCTGAACTTGTAGCCATTTTTGTTTTCCTCCTTAAAATTATTTATACTTGGTGTTAGAACTGGTGCATATTGCATGCAGCTTGGAACTATTGCTGAAACAAAAACTCCAATTCCTGAACAGTCGCAGTTGGCAGTGAAAGTGAGGCGGGTTAGTGGAAATCATCAAGCCCCTGTTCCAAAGTAGGAACGCTGCATGCCAGCGGTGTTCTGGAGCAGTCTGTGCAGCCCATGGTCTGAACATTTTTCGTTTCTTCCTGGGAAGCGTCCGTATCCACATTTACGTGGCCAACGCCCTGCATCATGCCTGCATCCAGCATTTTGACAAGATCATCAATCATTTTATTGTCATCCATAATAAAACCTCGTCATCAATATCTTTGGCCTGGGAAGAACCTGCTGCAATGCAAACAGGCCTCCCCTGCCAATTATTATGGCTTATGCCATTATTATTTGTTTAAATCCATTTCTAAATCGCCTGCAAATACCTGATCTTCTTTACCAAGAGCACCAGGAATGATGGTGAAGGTATTGGAAATACCATCCTGTGCATCCTTGAAAGGAAGTTTGGAAACGGAAGACAGGGAAGCTACTGCACCGTGGGTGTCGCGTCCGTGCATCGGGTTAGCGCCGGGTGCGAAAGGCTGGCCTTTCTTACGTCCGTCAGGTGTGTTGCCTGTAGCCTTACCATAGGTTACGTTAGAAGTAATGGTAAGGATAGAAGTGGTCGGAACACCGTTTCTGTAGGTGTGGTGTCTTCTGATAGCGGTCATGAACCTGTGTACAACTTCCTGTGCAATGGAGTCAACACGGTCATCATCGTTACCATATTTCGGGAATTCGCCGGTTGTCTTGAAATCAACGATGATGCCGTCATCATCCCTTACAACTTCCACTTTCGCATGCTTGATAGCGGACAGGGAGTCGGCTACGATGGAAAGGCCGGCAACACCTGTTGCGAAATAACGTTTTACATCTCTGTCATGAAGTGCCATTTCAGCTCTTTCATAGCAGTATTTATCATGCATGTAATGGATGATGTTCAGAGTATTTACATATACATCTGCCTGCCATTCCATCATATCCATGAATTTATCCCAAACATCGTTGAAGTCGAGAACATCGCCTTCAACAGGACGATATTTCGGTCCAACCTGTTTCTTTGTAACTTCGTCAACGCCGCCGTTCAAAGCGTAAAGCAGACATTTTGCAAGGTTAGCACGTGCGCCGAAGAACTGCATTTCTTTACCGATTACCATGGAAGATACGCAGCATGCGATACCGTAGTCATCGCCGTGAGTTACCCTCATCAGGTCATCGTTTTCGTACTGGATGGAAGATGTCTGGATGGACATTTTCGCGCAGTATTTCTTCCAGTTTTCAGGAAGCCTTGTGGACCAGAGAACTGTTAAGTTGGGCTCCGGAGAAGGTCCTAAGTTGGTCAGTGTGTGCAGGTAACGGAAGGAAGTCTTTGTTACCATGTGACGTCCGTCTACGCCAACACCGCCGAGAGATTCGGTTACCCATACCGGGTCGCCTGCGAAAATCTGGTTGTATTCCGGTGTACGTGCGAATTTTACGCAGCGCAGCTTCATGATGAAGTGGTCAACGAATTCCTGAATCTGTTCTTCTGTAAAGGTTCCGTTAGCCAAATCTCTTTCTGCGTAGCAGTCGATGAAGGTGGAAGTACGCCCTAAGGACATAGCAGCACCGTTCTGTTCTTTTACGGAGCAAAGATATCCGAAGTAAGTAGCCTGGATAGCTTCTTTTACGTTTGTAGCCGGTTTGGAAATGTCGCATCCATAGGAAGCAGCCATTTCTTTCATCAGTTTCAGGGCTACCATCTGCTCGGAAAGTTCTTCACGAAGGCGAATTACGTCATCTGTCATAACGCGGCCTGTGGAATCCTTCTGAGCCTGTTTGTCCTGAATCAGGTAATCAATACCATACAGGGCAACACGTCTGTAATCGCCGATGATACGTCCGCGGCCATAAGCATCCGGAAGACCTGTGATGATATGAGCGGAACGGCAAGCCCTCATTTCTGCATTGTAAGCATCGAAGCAGCCTGCATTGTGTGTTTTCCTATGTGTGGAAAAGAACTCGCTGATTTCAGGGTCTACTTCGTAGCCGTTGTCAGAGCAAGCCTTTTCTGCCATACGGATACCGCCGTAAGGCTGTAAGGAACGTTTGAAAGGTGCGTCTGTCTGGAAGCCGACAATCGTCTCTTTGCTCTTGTCCAGATAGCCCGGGCCATGGGATGTAATGGTGGAAACCACTTTGGTGTCCATATCAAGAACGCCGCCTGCTTCACGTTCTTTTTTCTGTAAATCAAGTACCATGTCCCATAAATCTTTTGTGTTCTGTGTAGGAGCAGCTAAGAAGGAGTCATCCCCGTCATAAGGATGGTAGTTCCTCTGGATGAAATCACGTACATTGACTTCATTTTCCCATTTGCCGCCTACAAAATCTTTCCATTCTGGTCTCATCTTGAATAAGCCTCCTGTTTAAATATTTTTAAGTGGTTAATTATAACACAAATCCTGTATATTCATTATAGTATTAAGACACTTATAACGTCAAGCAAGGATGTGTACTTTTTTCTGTACATCCGGTATGTTTTCGGCATTTTTTATATTAAATTTTTGTGAAATTTATGAAGAATTCGGAATGGCTTGAAAGAAATGGGAGAAAGTATTATACTGATAGCAGCTTTTCGGCTACAGTATGATGGAAAGTTTTGCTGAGGCTGGTCTTTGTCCTGGCAAAGGCAGTTGAATGAAAGTAAAATTGAAAGCAAATGTTTTTTGCAAAATTTACAAAAGGAGGTCTTTTGATATGGCAGAGATAACAAAGAATACGACGATTGGCGAGGCGCTGAGGATAAACCCAGGTATCGCCCCGGTTCTTATGGAAATCGGAATGCACTGCCTGGGATGCCCGTCCGCACAGGGCGAGACGCTGGAAGAGGCGGCTATGGTGCACGGGCTGGATGCGGATGTGCTGATGGAGAAGATTGCGGCGGTTTAGGGCATGGAGGTTCTGTGGAACGGGGTAACAGTTCAGCCTGCAACTGCGCATTCCGTGGGAAAATGTGCAG